>CALLLW010000007.1 GCA_938007995.1 uncultured Granulosicoccaceae bacterium
GGGATTTTGGCCGGCTGTGCCGGCCATTCTGGAAATCACCAAAAAGTGATCATTTATTTCCAGAATGGGTGATCAAATTATTCCAGAATCACTGATCATTTAATTCCAGAATCGGTGATCACTTTGCGCCAGAATACGCAAGAACATCGCGAATGGTTGGAACTTGTAGCAATTGAGCTATCTGAGAATCCAAACCCTGACTTGTCAGAGTGGCCTGACGAAATGCAGAACGCCCTTGTAGAACATTTCAAAGGTTTATTGGCGTTTCTCCGCGAAGTGCAACACAGCATCCGAAATGGTACAGACACAAATGAACTGAGGGCGAAATCGCTGATAGCCCACCTGCAACTGCGCAAAGGTCCGGGCAAGCCATCTGCGCAGGGACTAAACACCTCATTATTGCTGCAAGAGACTGGACCCTACCGCACCTTAAGAGTATTGATGGCTGTCCAGAAAATACCGTACACATCTAAAACGATTGATACGATTGCAGGCATTGAGGTGACAGTCGAGGATGTTTTAGTTGCCCATCGATACAAAAATACCGAGATCCAATACAAGAACGGCGAGCCTTTCTGCGGCTGGACACTCGGGGCCGGAAAGCTACCAAAGATCGAGGACAAATTTTTCAAGCTAGTTGCTGATGAGCTGGAACTGGATGATTCTGCAGGAACAGCTGCAGCGAACCTATCCAAGACAGTCTACAAGCATCGCATGACAATACATTCACTCCCACAATATCAAGCGTTCCTGCGCACTTCCAAAGGTTAAGTTCCCTTCCCGCTGTAATTACCCCCGCTATTATCGCGGTACTCCTACTGAAAACGACATAGTACTGTAGCCAACATCATTCATTGGCAAGGTGTATTAAATATGTCCGAACGATTAATCCGGCTCCCTGAGCTCATGGAGCAAACCGGTCTAACGAAATTCCTCGTTTACAAGTACCTCGACCCTATCAATGGCGACGCTACTTTCCCTCAACGTCGATACATCAACGGAAACAAAAAAATAGTTGTTTTCCTTGAATCAGAGGTTCAGGCATGGATTGCCAATCAAGTTAAAAAAACAGCCCCGGTAGTAGTGTAGTAGAACGCACATATAACCCCAGCCTCCAAAGAGATAGTCGGCTACACAAGTGGCGGTGTTGTTGATGGTTGCGGTGGAACTCACAGAAGAAAAAACAGAGACAACATACGAGAGTCTCCGCTAACTAGAAATCTGTGACTACACCGTCTGGAGCCCAAACAATGATCACCGATTGCCGCCCTAACTTTCAGAGATCATACGAAAAAAGCCAGCCAGCAATCTGCCTTACCTGACAAACGAAAAAAGTACATGCCTAAGCTAGCAAAGTCAGGTGTCGATACACTTGTAAAGCAGACTCTCAACTCGAAAATCAGTGTTGAGTGCATTCCCTCAGGTCTTCGCGATTCTCTGCTAGAGGCGTTGGACCATGCCTATCCTATTTACTACGATGACTTCATACATGAGTATGGCAAGTTCTATGAATACCGGACTGCATTCATGATATTGATAGTTTTACTGTATCTCGAACTAAATCCTCACCGTAAATGGGAGGGCTGGCAAGCGTTAACATGGAAGCAACTTCGACGACTGTTTCGGGGTAACCGCGAGGTGATTCAATATATAAGGGACGGTGTATTCTTCGATTGTGACCACAAATATCGCAAAGGTGGATACAGCAAAGCCGCTAAGTTAGACGACGACACAAAGGCGATAATCGATGAAGTACTGCGGAACTACTGCGAAAACCCTACTGATCCGACCCTACTCGACAGGTCTGGAAAGCTATTAATTCCGCAGCACGTCGCAAAGAAGCCGCACGCAAAGACTAAGCCCCTACTGATAGCAAACCTACCTCTGTACACCAAAACTAATTTAGAGGCTGTTACAGCGGCTCTCAGGCACATTGAGCTATGGCTAGAGACCGGAGTCGATGAGCCGCACCCAACAGATGATCACCCCAAGCTGACAGCTCACTTAGAAAAGCGACGCAAGAAGTTCGAACAAGAGGGATATAAACCGAAGAAGGGCACCGCAACTGAGCGCTTTCGGACGTATCTAAAGAAAGCGAGAAAGCAGCTAATGCTGGTCCTGGCATTCGGGGGATGTGTCCCGAACAATATCCAAATGTCCGCGGCTGGCCGACTGTATGGCCCATTCCTTCAGAACTGTTTGAAAGTCGTTCGGATGGTAGCTCTCCACGGTCATTGGAACTATGACTTCCAATGTTGCCATCATCGAATATTTCAGCACCACGCAAAGCTCTATGGTATTCCGTGCCCAGTCCTCGATCAGTATAACCTCGACAAGGATCAGTTCAGGATTGACCTTGCTGATGAACTCGAAGTCTCAGTAGAGCAAGTGAAGTCCACACTACTTGCGCTCGGGTATGGTGCCGGAATTACCTCATGGAGATTCGTTTCAACTGATGATCCCAACAAGCCTCTTGAGATGATGCGAGCGGCCATACATCAAATACTCGGACCAGAGGCTTTCGAAAAGGCAAAGATGAGCGAGAAGATAACTGGCCTCCGGTCGGAGCTGACCGCCATATCTGATCGGATGCTTGCCGAGGCTAAAACTGTGAAGGGTAAAGGCCTGCTGATCAATGCCCGTGGTCTGCCCTTGCCACTCAAAGATGAGAACGGCAAAGATATCCACAAGGCCAAGCAGAAGGCTCACATTGTGCAGGGCATCGAGTCTCAGCTATTGATATCGCTTATCTCCTCGCTAACTGAAAACCGAAAGTCAGGACGAGAGTATTTCGTCGTGTTAGGGCTTCATGACGGTTGTGTTTCCCGTGTAAAAAGGAATCTGAAACAGTTAGAGGAGGCTGTAGCTGCAGGTCGAGCGAAGATCAATTTGAAAATTGAATGCGAAAAGTATGATCTGATGGATTTAACGACAAATTCTAGTCGGCAAAATGAAGGTTAAAGTATTGATATGTATAGAGTTGATGTTCTGCTGGGTTTGGTCTCTGAAGGCTTGTAGTTATACACCACCTCCATTAGACCAATAGGTAGAGGAAGTGTTATTTGATTGGTGGGTTCTGTTGTACTTTAGGTTGGTTACAATTCTATAGTCTGGTAACACATCGTTATCCCTTCTGCTCTGTGGCAGCAATGAATTGAAGGGCTGAGCCTGTGTACCCTCTGATATCTGATAACGCCGCGTGCTTTAGTGCACTACATTCGAAACTGATGTTTTCATGGCAATAGAGACAATTGTCAATGTTCTGGATAGTTGGTCAACTAACAGTATTGCCTGATTGGATAGGGCCGGATTGTCTCTATCCGTCTCATGTCTGAAGTGCAGTCCCAAGGTAATCGCACACTGACTGCTAACTGTAGCTGTATTCGTCCTTGTGACGGTGGACTTGGGTGCACTGCTAACTCACTATCTGGTCCCGTTATAGTCGCATCCCTTACGGATCTGACCACGAGCAATTCGAAGTTACGCCGCTTGGTTTTTCTGGGTTGCAGTACTCATAAATTCATGCATTGTGGAGATAATCCGCGGGCGATGAAGAAGCAGCTCCTCATGTCGTTGAGAGTGCTTTGTAATCTGACTGGAAAGGGAGGTTATGTGGCACCAGCTAATTTTGTTGTCACTCAGCCTTTCCTCCATGTGAGTGATGGCGTCGGGGCAAAATCCACATCCTTGTATGCCGCTGAGTATGACGAGTTTTGTGCGACTGAAGATCTTGTCGTGCGTAAGGACCAGATCCACATGATCAGTGATTTCTCGTGTGGGGATTGTTTTTCTGATTTTCACTTTTTCTGCGGGTGAGTAACTCCCATCGAGAGATCTAGGCGAAAAGTCGGTGATAACGATTGGGCTGCTGACTCGATCCATACAAGCAGCTTTGAGCTGAGACGGTGAGAGGTTTAGATAGTGCCCGAGCAGGCCATAGGAGCGATCCCAGAACGCAACAGAAGGCCATTGTCTGGCGGGTGTAGCGCCGCTGGATGCGTACCCACCGATTCTATGTTCCTTCTCCATGGAGTTGTTAGGCTCTCTGCCAACAACCACAATCAACGGGAAGTCCATGTCCGTTGTATTTCCAAATACGCTCAGATCCGCTTCTGTAGCCATATATAACTCCTTAATCCGTTGGCGACTATGTGATTGGAGTCAGGTGTAACGACAATTTTTCACAATTCTTTAGCACCGTACCAGTTGGACTGTTTGCAGCGCCACACACTCTGTGGCTTGTTGGTTGCTGGTTGCTGGTTGCTGGTTGCTGGTTGCTGGTTGCTGGTTGCTGGTTGCTGGTGGTTAGAGCATCAGGTAATCAATCTGTAGATCATGGGTTTAACAGTTTCGTGTGCACTTAAGTGCACGTTACTTAATGCTCTGTGGCGGATTAACAGAATACACTTCAGCTATTCATGAGTTCGCCGATGCCCAGTCGTCAATCAGACTAGGGAAAGAGGAATGTTTGATCACCAAGAAGATCATGAGCATTTTGACGGTGTGTTGCGAGACATTGGAGGAGTTGAATCGAACACCCACTTGTTCGACTTCCGTGACCCTCACATGAAGCGAAAAGAGTTTGACCGTGTCCGTGACTCTATTTTTGCTGAGCTCAAGCACCAGTACGGTTCAGGGTGTCAGCTGGGTTGCCACGAGGATTGCAGCGAGGTTGGAACCGTTGTAGATCACCTGATCCCGTTATCCTCTAATGTGCTGAACAAGTCCATCCGCGGAATGAGGGCAACCTTCGAGAAGAAGGCTCCGACTCAAAGTTTCGGATCCAATCATCCCGATAATTTTGTCCTGTCATGTCGCCGGTGCAATGCGTTCAAGTCGAACAAGATTCCAACACCCGAGCTGATAAATCACATTCTCCGCCAGCGACACCAGAAAGCCGCGTGATTCCACCATGCCGGAGATCGTGCCAAGCGCTGGTTTGGTCTAAGGGGCTTGACCGGCTCGGTTCGGCCATTAGCGGCGGTTTACCACCAATCGTGAGAACGCCAGCTTTCAACCGAAATTAGCGAACTGTGAGCGATTTACCTCAGGTCTGTCGCCATTCAAATAGAATAATACAGTCCCTGCGAGTCTAATAAGATAGAGATTCGGTATGATACTGGGAATGTTGGGCGACCAAGGTGATCGTCCTCGTCTAAAAAGAAATATTTAGTTGCTTCGCTTGTTTTGGAGGCTGTAGATACGGATATGCTGTTAAATGAAAGTGGACAACGTAAGCTGCTGTGTTGCAAATAGTAGTGAGAAAAGGAACGAAATATTCAAGTTTCGCTACAAGATTTATCTCTCAGAAGGAGCAATATCCGAAAATCCTCAACAGACTCTAGTCGATGACTACGATGTTTCCGGAAAACAACTACTATGCGGCCTATATCAAAATCATTCTTTGATTGGTTCTGTGAGACTTCATCTAATAGAGTGCTCTAACTCTATCTCCCCAGCAAAGTCAGTTTTTCCTGATGAAATCTCAAAATACTCCAAGAGTGGCATTAGAATTCTCGATCCAAATAGGCTCTGCTTGCATCGAACCGACGAGAAAGGCTCCAACCTAAGATTGATGTCTTTACTCAGAATTCCTTTTATGGCTGCACAGTATTTGGGTGTGGACTATGTCACTGCTACATCAAGACCGGAACATATGAAACTGTATGGACGAATATTTGGTGGAAAAATGATAGCAGAGCCAAAAACCTATCCGACAATGCTATTACCACATGGATTAATGATATCCGATTTCAAAAAGAACCAGTCCGATATCATGGAGCGTATACCGTCATTTAGGTCTGATCATGCAGAAAGAAAAGAGTTGTTCGATGACTTTAAAGATTGGAGTATCGCGTGATTAAACATTTTCTTATAGCGCTTAATCTAGCGCTGATATTTTGGATCTCACGAGCGTCCTTTACTCATTTTAATACAAGTAAAAAAGAACCTCTTGCAATGCTGTTTGTTAGGGTGTTGACCCCACTGGGCGTGGTTTGGAATTTATATGTAGCCTACAAATCTGATGACACTACCTTTGCCCTTGCAATATATGCATTTTTTACTGCTATTTCATGTTTTGTATTTGCGCTGGCTATCAGGGAAACTAAAGGTGTGAATCTGCCCGTTGCTTTCACTTATGATGAAACAACTGAATACGTGAAAACGGGAATTTACAAGCACATACGACACCCATTTTACGCATCATATATTGCTTATTGGATATCATGGGCGGTGCTAAACCATAAGTCAGTACTGTCACTGCTAATCAGCGTTGTTTTAATTGTCACTTACGTAGTCGCGGTTGTATCTGAAGAAAAATATTTGAATGATACATATAATGAAAAATATCGGGAGCAAAAAAGAAGTACTGCGAGGTTTTTACCATATATTTATTAGTTATCAACTTATCAGGGTCTTGCTCGCTAAGCGGCCGTTTGGATATGCTGACCGAACATCCGCAATGGGCACGAAGCGGCAATTTGTTCTATCCCTGATTTTGTGAGTGAAGGGCTAGCGCGTGATCGTCACAGCTACTTCGATGAGCCCGTCGTCGTCTACTTTGGTGCACACGCCGAGAAATTATAGATGTGCATCGATAGGGGGTGCGACTGTTAGAAGCTAGCGTGCAGAGTATGACTAATTAACTCCAGTCAGACGATACACAGAGGCTCGGCTGAGATTGAACTCATCCTGTAGCTCGCGGACAGAAGTCCCTTTGGCCCGTTGTGCCCTTAAGCTTTTTAAATCTTCGTCAGAGAGGCCATTTGGTCGGCCAAGCTTCTTACCTGCTGCTTTCGCCGCTTCTAGTCCTTCCCGCTGTCGTTCTCGGATCATAGACCGTTCAAACTCCGCTACTGCCCCGAGCATTTGCAGTAACAGCGTTTGCATCGGGTCCGCACCACCCGAGAAGATTAGCGACTCTTTGCGGAATTCGATCCGAGCCCCTTTCTCTGTAATAGTTTGGATTAGTGATTCTAGATTCGCTAAGTTCCGCGCAAGCCTGTCTATCGAGTGAACAACCACAACGTCACCCTCTCGGATGAATTCAAGTAGATCAGTGAGCGCTGGCCGGTCAGTGTTCTTGCCGGAAGTTTTGTCTGTGAACACCCTGTCGAAGGTTTCGTCTGGCAGTTGTCGGTCAGTGTTCTGCGTAACGCTTGAAACTCGGATGTATGCAACAATCGCCATTTACCAGACCTCTTCAGTGAGACATTATTATCGCTCGAAATCCCTTAGAGTTTATGAGACAGTGTCTCAGATCTAGTGTTTTGGGTTTTTAAGACACCTGCAACCCGCATGCTCCCGTGGAGTTCGGGAGTCTCGGAAAGTATACTTTTAAGATTTAAATGGAGTTCGGTTCAACTGTGTTCAAGCAGATATCAGTGTCTATACCCGGCGGTGACGGATGCCCCTCATTTAACACTGACCTCGGTCGAGTAAATGTCGTTCTCGGCGTCAACGGGAGCGGTAAATCCAAACTTCTACATGATATTGCCTTCCATGTACGGGAAAGTGAACCTGAAAGCACAGTTGTACAAACCGTAGGTGGTAGGCAGATATTTCTGCAGTCAAGTGTCTCTGGTCGCGCTACTGCACCGGTAAAAACAGAATTTAAAGAATACCTTGAATCACAGACTAGGAATAGACTCCAAGAAATCAGTCGCGACACGGTGCAGGAATATTCTGATATGGGTGGAAGGAATACACTACTTACTCCTGAATCCCGATTACAAAGCGTACTTACCTTGCTGGCTTCTCAAATAGCTGGCTTTGAAGTTGATTATCGGAAAAAATTATTTTCTTGGGGAGAATCAAATCGGTCGGAAGAAGCCCCAACCAGACAAGAATCCGATTTGTTAACTGCACTTCTTGGTTTGTTTACGGAAATATTCCCGGAGATCACAATTTCAGCGGTACACAATCCAAATGTCGGCGGGAACAACAGTCATAGTTTTACGCTCGAATGCTGTAAACGAGGGAAAACATACCCTATATACAAGATGTCTGACGGCGAGAAACAAGTTTTCGCATCGCTCGCAGATCGCTTTGTTTTCGCGGATACGCAATGCGTATTTATTGTTGACGAGCCAGAACTCAATCTGGACCCTGCGTTGGCGTGCAACTTTTGGAATGTAATGGAAAGAGAGATGCCAGAGAGCACTTTTCTGTTTGCTACCCATTCTATGGATTTCGCACTTCGACAAGGTGTCGAAAATATTTGGGTTCTGGGTCAAAAAGTCCCAACTAAAATCGACAAAGTACGATTAAAATCACTATCCATAGATGAGCAACGGGTGTTCCTCGGGAGCATTCGCGGTATCGTTATCGCTGATATCGGTGTCGTCGTAGAAGGAGAAGGAGCGGATACGTCGATAGACGCGATTATTTACCCTTGGCTGCTTGGCACTAACACAAGCGAAGTTTGCGTTCGCAGTTATGGAGGGTGCGATGATGTTATCGACGCCACGAAAAAAATTGATATCTGGGAAGAGATTGCACCAAGCGCTAAGGTTGTAGGAATAGTAGATCGCGACTATCGTTCAGATGAAAAAATCTCAGCTATGGAAAATTCAAATTGCGTAGTTCTAAATCTACACGATATTGAGTCATATCTATGCATGCCTTGTATACTCGTTGCTCTAGCAAAAAAACTTCAAATCAAAGATTTTCCGGCAGAGCAGGATATCAAGGAAAAAATTGAACTTTTTTTCTCTAACCAGACAATAGTCACTGCTGCCCGGAGGATGTCGCTTCGCTGTAGCGTTAAGAGGCAAATCTCAATAAAAAAAGAAGTGCTTGCAAGCATCGATTCTGACGCAAAACTAATAAAGTCTGCTAAGGAATATGCAACTATTGATCAAAATAATCCGCCAGCTGAGACGTCAGTTGATAAGGTTGCAGCAGTGACGCGTGAAGAAATTAAAAGGTGTAACGACGCTCTTAAAAATGGAGATTTAATTGAACAGCTTACCCTGTTCAGGGGCAAGGAATTGTTAGATGAAATCGCCAAACTGTTCCTTTTAGCGGACGGTAAGGCTCTTGCTGAGTATGTTGTCAATCATCTAGCACCAGATGATTTTTCTCATTTTAGGGAGCTTAAAACTCAAATTCTTGAACGCGCGAAAACCTGACATTAGCCGCGTGCTTAGAGCTTGGTCCAGTCAACAATTGCGTGAGCGGCTGTTTCTCCCAATACCAGTGCACGGAGAAAATTCTTTACACTCCATTTCGCACTCCATAAAGAATCCGACTAGGAATATATTATTAATATTCAAACACTTAAAGACTTGATTTAAGTCCGGCCCCGGGCACCGATCAAACCGCGCCAACAACGCTAAAGTAACTTCACAAACTTCCGCCACCGGTTACAGATCAACGGAGGATTATAAAGTGTCCGCAGAACAACTACTGCAGTTCTACGAGGAAGCCACCAGCTGTACAGCAAGCTGTTCCGAAATACGAAATGAACCGAGTACCGGAGCATTTCCCAGAAGTTTCTACTGCCCATTTGATCCTGCTGATGTAACACTGCTGATTGTCAGCAAAAACCCGGGTATAAGCAGTTCGGAAGCGAAGGCAAAGTTCGCCTCAATTCCACCGGATGAGCTTCTTCAAACGCACGATGAGTTTATTCGAGCCAGATTTGACGGTGAGAACAACATGATCAAATCCCAGTTCCACGCAAATATCATCGATTGGGTATCGGTGATTCTAAACGTCGAACCGAAACATGATTCGGTATTTCGGCATGCTGCAAAGACGGCTCTTGTAAAATGCGAATCGTTGGACGACAAGCAGGCGATTCTGCCGAGCTCTACCGTGAACGAATGTGCTACTCGATGGCTATGGGAAGAAATCCAGATCATTCAGCCAAAGTACTTACTCTCACTTGGTAACGAAGTACACCGCTTCCTCACACATCCCAGCACCCAAATAAAACATAATCTTCCTGTTGGTAAGTTGCAGCACCCCAGTTGGCCTAATATGCGGGGAGGCGTGAAGCGGTACAAAGCCGAGGTGCTGCCAGCACTACGCCAACAGTATCTCAAGGCCTGTGGCTCAGAGATAACAAAAGTAAGTTGAACCTGAAGGACGCCATATGTCTTTTCGTTGTAAGGTAGCAGCATCAGGAAAGTGTTGGTGATTGCCTAAAGGGAATTACGGTGTGATTTACGGTGAAGAAAAGAGCGTTTTTTTCTAATTCTTTTAGATTCAATTGCTTAGCCAATAAGCTCCGTGGACGCCGTCTCCACCAAGCAAACGTACTGCAGTGTACCAAGAGGCCCCGCAAGGGGCCTTTTTTGTTGCTGAGCGTAATATCTAATACCAAATTTTACCAAGTGGTGACTATTGGGCGATGCTGAATCGGAATTCCGCAATTTATTAGACGCGAAAATAATACTCATGCCCTGAGCGTTACACTGGACACGCTTGGTCAAGTGTTTGGGTACTGACGGTACTGACGGTACTGCTTCGTATGTCACGCAACAACTGCTGCTTGAATTGCTTGCTTACATTCCGGCCTGTGAGATTCTTCAGATCTAATCTGTAACTCCTTGCCAAATCGAACCTGGACTATGTACGTCGCGTTACGTATTAAATGAGTCCATTAGCATTTCTGTGTCTTCAGCTTTCACAACGATCTGCTGCCGCCTTAGTGGGATGTAGCGTTAGTGTGCCCGGCACTTCATCAGAAACGATTGTGTTGATATTCTTTGCAGCGCCACTAATGTTGAAATTTGTAGGCATTGATCCAGTCGGATTTGCACCAGTACCAGTTGAAATTACGCACAAACGAACTTCCGTATTGATAGAATACATTTGTACTAATTCAAGACTTGCCCTCAATAGTTTTTTACGCCAATGGGTTTTTTGATGATGTCGAGTTTGTCTGCAAAAAAAATCAGAGGTGGAGGTGCTAACTGATCGAGTGGTTTGCTGCTTTAGATGTATCCTCCTATTCTCATCAATACCGACGTAGGAAGCAGTGAGACAACAAGTAAGGCCAAGAAAAAACACACAATAATTCCAATGGCAGTGATAGCTATTACGTTAATGATCTTGTCGAGGACATCTTTAGGCTGACTCCTTGAATTCAGCACCATCGTCGCCCGAAAATTCACTGTCTTGTAAATGCTTCATTTTAACAACTCATGTAAAAAAGTTATGTTGGGTGAGCGGGGTTACCGCCATTGATCTCATGTTCAACATTCAACATAACAACGCATTAGACACACTGTCCGGTGTACCTTGTTCATGCTGAGGTCGACAATTTTTGAGATGCGGTTGTAAAACCCGAGATCAAGTAGCGTGTGCCTCTATTCTGAGTTTGACAAAGCTAGATAGAAAAGCAAGACGCTGATCTGTAAAGTTTGATGCGCTCGTATATTTCCACAACAGTCCTGCTTAATTTAAGTATCTTAAAGTCATGACATATTCTGTCGGATAGTCTATGTGTACTTGAGATCTTTGGAAGCAACGCAGCTAGGTAGTGCACACCTACCGACTCAATTACCGGGTGCTGAATTTCCCGGTGCACCGCAACTGCCGCATGAGTAAAGTGGCGAGTAACAGCGTGGCTGCTGAACAAGATTGTATATAACAACAAACAGGCAACGCAATTGAAAGTTTCCAGTATGATAATGTGCGGGCAGCAGATCCACTTCCGGGTAGATTGTATTTTTCAATACTTTGTCAGGATCGCTTCTTATCTTTAGTAAACAATGTACGAAACTGAGAGAGTAAAGTCTTGCCAAGATCCTTTGGATCTCTGATTGTAATCGCACGGTTATAATACGCGCTTACATCGTGACCGATACCAATAGCGGCGAGCTCAATACGTTTTGTTTTTTCGATCGACGAAATCACTTCCCTCAAATGATCGGTTAGATAGTCTTGTCTGTTGGCGGTCATGGTGCTGGTGTCTATCGGTGCACCATCTGAAATCACCAGCAGGATTTTCCTTTCTTCGGGGCGGGTGAGTAAACGCTGGCTTGCCCAGAGCAACGCTTCACCGTCGATGTTTTGTTTGAGCAAGTCTTTGTGTAGCATCAGGCCAAGGCCGGATTTGGCACGTCGGTACGGGGCGTCTGCTGGTTTGTAGATAATGTGTCGCAGACCGTTCAGGCGTCCCGGGTTAATAGTCTTTCCTTCTTTCTTCCACCGGTTAAACAATGCGCCACCATGCAATTCTGTGGTGGTAAAGCCTAATATTTCGACTGTGATGCCGCAGCGCTCAAGTGTTTGTGAGGCGATGTCTGCACAGGCGGCGGCGATGGCAATCGGTTTGCCGAGCATGGATTTTGAGTTATCGACCAGCAAGGTCACCACGGTATCTTTGAATTCCAGATCACTTTCCTGCTTAAAGGACAAGCCGGAGTAGGGTTGAGTGATGATTCTGGTCAGGCGGGATGAATCGAGCAGACCTTCCTCCAGATCAAACTTCCAGTGTCGGTTCTGGTTTGCCATTAACAGCCTTTGAAGTCGTCCTGCGAGCTTGCCAACTATTCTTGAATGTCTTTCAATGTGTTCGTCCAGCGTGTCGCGTAGCGCTTCCCGCTCTTTTTCGGTGTATAGCGTTTGTGCGAATACAATCTCGTCAAGAGCAGTGCTGTAGCTCGTGTAGGGTGTGGTCGCCAGATTGTGCGCCCTACCGTTCGACTCTGACTCTACATCAACGGCTTCATCACGATTATGGGTGTTGTCTTCTTCGAAGGTTAAATCGTTATCTTCCGTGAAAACTCTCTCTGCAGCATCGTTGTCGTCTTCGCGGTTTTGTGACTCGTCGGTGGCTTGCTCGTCATTGGTGTTTTCTTGCTCTTCTTCCGCATCTTCCTCGTGTTCCTGATCGCTTTGCCTCAAGCTTTGTGGTGGCGTGGCTGCGTTATTTGCTGAAGCGTCTTCATTGATTGTGGCGATAATATCGAGTGCGGCAGCTGCGAATGCGGATTGTGTGTGCTTTAAATCAGCCAGCTTCGACCACGCACTTCCACTGGCAGTGAGCAGGGAGTCCCGCCAGCGTTCAATAATGTGGCTGGTGTTTTCAGGCAGGTCGCAAGGTAGCGCCAGAGCGTGCCGGGTAAGGTACGAAAACACCAATACCAGTTGGTCAGTGTGGTTACCGTTTCTGTATTTGGCTTGCAGCGTGTTGTGATGCCATAGCGCATTTAAATTATAAGAAACTCCCAGCATCTTTTTGATGCCTGCGGCCTGGCACCGCACACGTTCCATTTCATCAAATAGGAGGGCAGCCACCGGTGATTGTGGCTTGTAGCGCTGGTGAAGTTCTGCGTTGTGAAACTGGGCGGTCAGCGCGATTGCGTCGTTGATACCACGTTCAAGTGTGGTGTCTGTGGACACGCTAGTGAGATCTATCTGCTCCAGCGCAAACTGCCGGGTGGGCGAGGTTTCTTCCAGTGTCAGTGTGGCGTCTGCGGCTAAGGTGCGGGTGCAAGCTGTTTGCGATGTGTTCAATGTGGTTTCGGGTTCCCGTGTTACTGGCCACTGGCCGGGTGTGATTGCGGATATTTCAGCAGATTATGGTTGGC
Organism: uncultured Granulosicoccaceae bacterium; assembly: GCA_938007995.1. Taxonomy (GTDB): domain Bacteria; phylum Pseudomonadota; class Gammaproteobacteria; order Granulosicoccales; family Granulosicoccaceae. The sequence goes on from CALLLW010000007.1 coordinate 13,551, forward strand.
CGTACCAGTTTCAACAACCTGTTCAAGTTGCACACCGACTACGACAGTTGTTGATGACCTGTGTCGTGCATTAAGTTGATGTTACAACTTTTAATTGCGAAGTGCATTGCTGTCTTGTGGCTGAGGTCACGATTCTTTATTGAATGCTGCTAGCAGTTGAACGAGCTTTGACTGACTGAAGTAACAAGGCGGCACCAATATCCTCTTTTGTCAGATAGAGCGTACGGATTGCGGGAACATTTTCGCAGCGCAGTTAAGGACGCTGCCATAGGTATCACTGAGTATTTGTACTGCGGATTTGAAGTTGAAGTCCGGCTCTGCTCTAGCGGCGATAATCGCTTGATTTGGTTATTAACACTTACTCTCTTGCACCACTAATCCTGCTATTCACTTTCATTGGTAATAACCCAAAACCAGCCGTTGCTGTTACGCAGAAGCAAGGCATGTCTTTGAGACAGTAATTCACAATGTGCTTGTTATTGATGCCGATAGAAATTCACAAGAGATAGGGATTTCCCTTTAGAGATGTATTGTCAAGTCTCGAAATTCATCTGTAGAGCGGTGAGTATATACAGGTTTTTATGTGGCCCTATGCTTGCTGGTCACGATCGTTGTAAAAAAAAACGGTACCTGAAAAACTCAAGTCAGGTGCTGCACTAATTACACATTTGGAAAGTGTTTGATCGAAATTTAACGGGTTTGTTATTACAGGGTGAGAAAGACATTCTGTGTTGACCTTTAAGCAACTTCGCGCTGTCTCAATCTTCGCCAAAGTGAAAGGATAAAAAATTTTCGGTAGAACTGATTAATGAAAAAAGTACTTTTTAAGCGTTGTGCGACATCCCATCCGTTGTACGTTTGTACACTGACAGCGGGGCTACTCGGTAGCGTCACAGTCTATGCGTCTACAGAGTTTATAACTGCACCATCTCAGAGTGTGATTACACCTGAAGATACCGCAGTGCCTCTGGAGCTGCATCTTGATCCTGCTGCTTTTGATGGCGGTACGTTTCCCGAGTTTATCTTCACCAATGTGCCGGCAACGGTCACACTGGCATCGCCGGCAGGTACAGTAACAGACGACGGTGGTGGTAGCTGGACAGTCGATTCTGCAGCCATACCGGGTGTAACAGCATCGGGTACTGATCCGTTAATGCAACTCATCACAATAGATATGGATAACGTTGACACCGCAGATCTGGATGGTGATGAAGCAATTGAAGACGCTAACAACGGCGCAGGTGCAGACAAAGTAGATGTGCTGCAAGGTACCACAGACTTTACTCGGACAATTCTGCTTGATAGCGATGGAGATGGCCTGGCGGACATCAACGATCTGGATAATGACAACGACGGAATACCGGATTCAGTAGAAGGAACCGGAGATACTGACGGTGATGGAATCCCTGATTATCTGGATACCGATTCAGATAATGACGGCATCCCTGATGCAGAAGAACTTGCCTTTTTAACCGAATCTGATTCTCTTTGCTGGGATCACAATGACAATGGCGGTACTTCGTACGCCGGCGTTATTGGCACTGATCTGATGGCCAGTGTAACGAATGTCAGTGACATCGGGTTCGGCGCTGGTTTTATTCAGCCAACCTCTAACTTCGAGCATGTACTCAGAGGAGCTGATTCGGTTGACTATGTTGATGCCACTTTTAAGGCTGACTATGTAGAAGTCAGCTTTACTCTGACTGATCCTGCAACTCTTGATGAAGTGAAGCACGGTATGGTGCCTGTTGCCTGGGGTGGTTCAGCCGCAGGTGGTTACGATGTAGCAGTTGAAGTGTCTTCTGATAATTTTTCAACATCAACGTTGCTATACGATGATGGCCATCAGCCGCTTCCAAATGGTGGCTACGCGTTTACCTCTGAAACTGTCAGCCATAGCTTTGCGCCCGGCACACATACCGTGCGTTTCTATCTGTCGAACGAACAGAACAATTATTCACCAGACAACACCGTTGCGTTCGATGACATGTGTCTGGATCTGACTGTCACCCAGCCAGTCCTGAGTGATGCAGACGGTGACAGTATCTTTGATCACCTTGATCAGGACAGTGATAACGACGGGATTCCGGACTTTATCGAAGGCAATGCAGATGCCGATGGTGATGGTATCCCTGATAATCTGGATCTCGACTCCGATAATGACGGTATAACCGATTCCATAGAAGGGCAGACCACTGGTGTAGATACAGACGGTGACGGTATCGACGATGCCTTTGATGTCGACCAAACCGGTGGTGTTGACGCAGATGGCAATGGCATTGATGACGCAGCAGTGCTTGATACCGACGGTGACGGCACGCCGGACTATCTGGATCTTGATTCTGACGGTGACGGCATCAACGATGCGATCGAAGGCAATGATACCAATGGTGATGGTTTTGCCGATGTAGCACCATCAGGTAACGATACTGATGGTGATGGTCTTGATAATGCGTTTGATCCGGATAACGGCGGCAATTCAGCGGCAGTGCTCGATACAGATGGTGATGGACTGCCAGATTATATTGATCTCGATTCAGACGGTGACGGCATTCTCGATGATGATGAGAATGTAGGCGATACCGATGGTGATGGTGTACCGGATTACCTGGATCTTGATTCAGATGGTGACGGCATCGCGGATGCACTTGAGGGTAACGATGCCGACGGTGATGGTGTTGCAGATGTAGCACCTACCGGAGTCGATACAGACGGTGATGGCATTGACGATGTGTTTGATACCGACAATGGCGGTACACCGGTTGTAGTACAGGATACTGATGGCGATGGCACGCCTGATCATCTTGACCTTGACTCAGACAATGACGGTATCCTTGATACTGATGAGAATGTTGGCGACACTGATGGTGACGGCATTCCGGATTATCTGGATCTTGATTCAGATGGTGACGGCATCAACGACGCGATCGAAGGCAACGATTCCAATGGCGATGGCTTTGCCGATGTCGCACCGACTGGAACCGATACAGACGGTGATGGTATCGATGACGCGTTTGATCCTGACAATGGTGGTACGCCTGCAACCATTCAGGATACAGACGGTGACGGTATTGCGGATCACATTGATCTGGATTCAGACGGCGATGGCATCCTTGATAGTGATGAGAACATCGGTGATACCGATGGTGACGGTGTACCGGACTATCTTGATCTGGATTCAGATGGTGATGGAATCCCTGATGCCACAGAAGGCCATGATGTCGATGGTGACGGTGTCGCAGACGTCATCGCAAGTGGTACCGATACAGATGGTGATGGTATCGATGATGCGTTTGATGCAGATAACGGGGGAACTCCGGCAAGCACTCAGGATACCGATGGTGACGGAGTACCGGATCACATAGATCTTGACTCGGATGGTGACGGTATTCTTGATGCTGATGAGAGCAACGGTGATACAGATAGTGATGGTGTTCCGGACTATCTTGACCTTGACTCTGATGGTGACGGCATTCCCGATGCACTCGAAGGTAACGATGCCAACGGCGATGGTCTAGCTGATGTAGCACCGACCGGCCTTGATACAGATAGTGATGGTCTTGACGATGCGTTTGATCCTGATAATGGTGGAACGCCCGCCGCCACTCAGGATACGGATAGCGATGGCACACCGGACTTTCTGGATACCGATTCAGATAACGACGGTATAGATGACAGCGTAGAAGCGGGTGCGTCTGCAACATCACCGGTAGATACCGATGGTGATGGCACGCCTGATTATCTTGATATCGATTCAGACGGTGATGGTATCCCCGACACTCTGGAACCGGGTGACACAGATGGTGATGGTATCCCGAACTATCTTGATATCGATTCAGATAACGACGGAATCAATGATGGCGTTGAAGCCCGGGTGGCCAATGTTGATAGCGATGGTGACGGCATACGTGACTTGTATGATGTTGATGTTACCGGCGGAACTGATGCCGACGGTGACGGTGTAGACGATGTGTTTGGTGCATCAAACACACTCGATACAGACGGTGACGGTACACCGGATGCACTCGACACAGACAGTGATAACGACGGTGTTCCTGATGCGATCGAAGGTAATGTCGATACTGACGGTGATGGCATCCCTGATCATCTCGATTCCGACTCGGATAACGATGGTATTGCAGATGGTGTTGAAGCACAGATCACCGGTGTGGACACAGATGGTGATGGTATTGACGATGCGTTTGATGTTGACGTCACCGGTGGTGCCGACCTTAATGGTGATGGTGTAGATGATGCAATCGAAGCAACCGGCACGGTAGACACAGACGGTGATGGTACACCGGATATGCTCGACGTTGATTCAGACAACGACGGAATTCCGGATACTCTGGAGCCAGGTGATACAGATGGAGATGGTATCCCTGATTACCTGGATACTGACTCCGATAATGATGGTATCGACGATGGTGTAGAAGCGCAGGTTGCCAATGTTGACACTGACGGTGATGGTATCCGTGATGAGTATGATGTTGATGCAACAGGCGGTACCGATGCTGATGGCGACGGTGTGGATGATGCGCTTGGTGCTGCCAACACACTGGATACAGATGGTGACGGCACGCCGGATAAAAGAGATCTGGATAGTGATAACGACGGCATTCCTGATGCGCTGGAAGGTATCGCTGACACCGATGGTGATGGTGTTCCTGATTATCTTGATACCGATTTAGACAACGATGGTATTGCTGATGGTGTTGAAGCACAGATCACCGGTGTAGACAGTGACGGTGACGGCATTGACGATCTTTATGATGTCGATGTAACCGGTGGTACCGATGCAGACGGTGATGGCGTAGACGACGCACTGGAATCAAGTGACACGCTTGATACTGACGGCGATGGCATTCCCGATGCGGAAGATCTGGATTCAGATGGTGATGGTGTGCCGGATGCTATCGAAGGTGCAGGTGATACCGATGGTGATGGCGTCCCCGACTTCCTCGATACAGACTCCGATAACGATGGAATCCCTGATGATGTTGAAGCACAGATTACCGGTACGGATACCGATGGTGACGGCATTGATGACCTCTATGATGTAGACGCTACCGGAGGTGTTGATGCAGACGGTGACGGCGTAGACGATGCACTCGAAGGCTCAGACACACTGGACACCGATGGTGATGGAATCCCTGATGCAGAAGAATCAGACTCCGATGGCGATGGAATCCCTGATGCAATCGAAGGTGATGTAGACACAGACGGTGACGGTATCCCTGATTATCTGGATCTTGATTCAGACAATGACGGTATTCCCGATGCTGATGAAGCCCAGCTCAGTGGTATAGACACAGACGGTGACGGCATCCTTGATGAGTTTGATGTGGATCCCTCACCAACTAAACCAGGTGGTGGAGTTGATGCTGACGGTGACGGCGTTGATGATGCAGCAGAGGCAGCAGGCACTATCGACACAGACGGTGACGGTATTCCGGATAATCTTGATGATGATTCAGATGGTGACGGCGTACCAGATGCGGTTGAAGGTAATGTTGATACTGATGGTGACGGCACGCCGGACTATCTGGATCTTGATTCAGACAATGACGGCATAACGGATAACGCAGAGGCCGGTCCTGCATCTGCAACCCCGGTTGATACCGATGGTGACGGTACACCGGATATGCTGGATGCAGATTCAGATGGCGACGGTATTCCGGATACTCTGGAGCCGGGTGACACCGATGGCAATGGTATCCCGAACTATCTTGATATCGATTCAGATAATGATGGCATCAACGATGGCGTTGAAGCTCAGGTGGCCAATGTTGATACCGATGGCGACGGCATACGTGACTTGTATGATGTTGATGTTACTGGCGGGACCGATGCCGATGGTGACGGTGTAGACGATGTGTTTGGTGCTTCAAACACTCTTGATACAGACGGTGACGGCACACCGGATGCACTCGACACAGACAGTGATAACGACGGTGTAGCTGATGCAATCGAGGGCAACGTAGATACTGACGGTGACGGTACCTCTGATTACCTTGATACTGATTCAGATAACGATGGTATCTCTGATAGCATGGAAGCACAGATTAGCGGTGTAGATTCAGATGGAGACGGTATCGACGATGCGTTTGATATCGATTCCACCGGTGGTGCTGACCTCGATGGTGATGGTGTTGATGATGCGATAGAAGCCACTGGCACAATCGAGACAGACGGTGATGGCACGCCTGACATGCTTGATCTTGACAGTGACGGTGACGGTATCCCTGATACGTTAGAGCCGGGCGACACCGATGGTGACGGCATCCCGAACTATCTTGATATTGATTCTGATAACGATGGTATTAACGATGGTGTGGAAGCACAGGTTGCTAACGTTGATACAGACGGTGATGGCATCCGTGATCTTTATGATGTTGATGTCACAGGAGGCACCGATGCTGATGGTGACGGTGTAGACGACTCGTTTGGTGCATCTAATACACTTGACTCAGACGGTGATGGTACGCCAGACGCACTGGATGTAGATTCCGATGACGACGGCATTCCTGATGCGATAGAAGGCATCACTGATACCGACGGCGACGGCATCCCAGATTATCTGGATACCGATTCAGATAACGACGGTATTCCGGATAACGTGGAAGCCCGGGTCAGTGGCGTTGATACAGACGGCGATAGCATTGATGACATCTACGATGTCGATGCGACTGGCGGCAGCGACCTCGATGGTGACGGTGTAGACGATGCGATAGAAGCCATCAGCACACTCGACAGCGATGGCGACGGTACTCCGGATGCACTGGACCTTGATTCAGATAACGACGGTATCCCCGATGCTGTTGAAGGCACGGCAGACACAGACGGTGATGGTATCCCGGATTATCTTGATGGTGATTCTGATAACGACGGCATCCTTGATTCTCAGGAGGGCACCGTAGACACAGACGGTGACGGTATCCCTGACAATCTGGATGTCGATTCAGATGACGACGGAGTTCCTGATGCCATCGAAGGCAATATCGACAGCGATGGTGACGGCACACCGGACTATCTGGATGTGGATTCAGATAACGATGGTATTCCTGATACAAATGAAGCCATGGTCACAGGTACAGACACAGACGGTGACGGTATCGATGATCTGTACGATGTTGATGTGACAGGTGGAACCGATGCAGATGGCGACGGCGTAGACGATGCGCTTGAATCCGACGAAACCTTCGACTTTGATGGTGACGGTATCCCTGACGCACTGGAAACAGACAGCGATAACGACGGCGTACCGGATGCAATCGAAGGTACTGTGGATACAGATGGTGATGGCATCCCTGATTACCTGGATCTTGATTCAGACAACGACGGAATCGCCGATGGCGTAGAAGCGCAGGTCAGTGGTGTAGATACTGACGGCGACGGCATCATGGATGAGTTTGATGTTGATCCCTCACCACTTAAACCAGGGGGTGGAGTTGACGCAGACGGTGATGGTGTCGACGATGCAATCGAAGCCGCAGGCACGATCGATACAGACGGTGACGGCACACCGGATAGGTACGATGCAGACTCTGATAACGACGGCATCCCTGATGCAGTAGAAGGCACAGTGGATACTGATGGCGACGGTGCACCGGACTATCTGGATGAAGATTCAGATGGTGATGGTATTCCTGATTCGGTTGAAGGTGTTGTAGATACAGACGGTGAAGGTACCCCGGACTATCTGGATGAAGACAGCGACAACGACGGCATTCCTGATGCAGTCGAAGGCGATGTTGAGTCAGATGGAGACGGCACCCTGGATTATCTGGATGTAGATTCAGACGGTGATGGTATCCCTGATGCAATCGAGGGCGATGTAGACACCGACGGCGATGGTACACTGGATTATCTGGACACAGATTCAGATAACGACGGTATCCTTGACAGCGATGAAGCCCAGGTCACAGGTGATGATTCAGACGGTGACGGCATTGATGATCTGTTTGACACAGACCAAACCGCAGGCACAGATGCAGACGGCGACGGTGTAGACGATGCGTTAGAAGCATCAGGTACCCTCGACACCGATGGTGACGGTATACCTGACGCGCTGGATGCAGATTCAGACGGTGATGCTATCCCGGATGCCATCGAAGGCAACGTCGATACAGACGGTGACGGCATCCCGGACTATCTGGATGTAGACAGCGACAACGATGGCATTCTCGATAGTGAAGAGGCCATGGTAAGCGGTGTAGATTCGGATGGTGATGGTATCGATGATCTGTACGATGTTGATACTACCGTTGGTACTGATGCAGATGGTGATGGCGTAGATGACGCAATCGAAGCCGCCGGCACAGCAGACACAGACGGTGACGGCATCCCGGATGCACTGGATGTGGACTCAGATGGCGACGGTATTGCGGATGCAATCGAAGGCAATGTTGATACAGATGGTGATGGCACGCCGGACTATCTTGATACTGACAGCGACAACGATGGAATCCCTGATGCTATAGAAGCACCGATCTCGGGTGTAGATACAGACGATGATGGCATTGATGACCTATACGATGTTGATGCAACCGGCGGAGTCGATGCCAACAACGACGGTATTGATGATTCAGCTGCTGTACTCGATACTGATGGTGATGGCGCGCCGGATTATCTTGAGCCAGACTCGGATAACGACGGCATATCAGACTCGTTAGAAGGCACAGCTGATACAGACGGTGACGGCATCCCTGACTATCTGGATCCTGATTCAGATGGTGATGGTATTCCTGATTCTGTAGAAGCGGGCAGTGATGCAGCGAACCCTGCCGACACAGACGGTGATGGTACACCTGACTTCCTGGAGCTTGACTCTGATAATGACGGTATACCGGATGATATCGAGGCAGGTGCTAACCCTTCATCACCGGTAGACACAGACGGTGACGGCACGGCTGACTTTCTGGAAGAAGATTCAGACAATGACGGCATACCAGACTCGCTAGAAGGTACAGCTGATACAGACGGTGATGGCATCCCTGATTATCTTGATGAAGATTCAGATGGTGATGGTATCCCTGATTCAATAGAAGCAGGCGCTGATCCGGCAAACCCGGCAGATACAGATGGTGACGGTACGCCTGACTTCCTGGAGCTTGACTCTGATAACGACGGCATCCCTGATTCAGAAGAAGCCGGTAGTGATTCAGCTAACCCGGTAGACACAGACGGTGATGGTACACCTGACTTTCTCGAAGAAGATTCAGACAATGACGGTATACCAGACTCTGTAGAAGGTACAGCTGATAAAGACGGTGACGGTATCCCTGACTACCTGGATCCGGATTCAGATGGTGATGGAATCCCTGACGCTCTGGAAGCAGGTGTAGATCCAGCCAATCCTGCAGACACCGATGGTGATGGTACACCTGACTACCTTGAACAGGATTCAGACAACGATGGTATTCCTGACACAGTAGAAGCGGGCAGCGATCCAACAGCACCGGCAGACACTGATGGTGATGGTATACCAGACCTCCTGGAGCAGGATTCAGACAACGATGGTATCCCTGACACTGCAGAAGCGGGCGTTGATGCAACGATGCCAGTGGATACAGATGGTGATGGTACGCCTGATTTTCTTGAAGATGATTCAGATGGTGATGGTATCCCTGATTCACTTGAAAGCACTGCAGACAGTGACGGTGACGGTATACCGGATTTTCTTGATGAGGATTCCGAAAACGATGGTATACCAGACTCGCTAGAAGCTGGCAGCGATCCAGCCGCGCCAGCCGATACAGACGGTGACGGTACGCCTGATTATCTTGATCTCGATTCAGATGGTGACGGTATACCTGATACTGCAGAAGCGGGTTTAGATCCAACGACGCCGGTAGATACCGATGGTGATGGTACACCTGACTTCCTTCAAGAAGATTCAGATAACGATGGTATCCCTGATTCGCTTGAGGGAACTGCTGACACTGATGGTGATGGCATTCCTGACTATCTTGATGAAGATTCAGATGGCGACGGTATCCCTGACTCTGTAGAAGTGGGTAGTGATGCAGCCAACCCTGTGGACACAGATGGTGACGGCATACCAGACTTCCTGGAGCTGGATGCAGATAACGATGGTATTCCGGATAACACCGAAGCCGGTGCCGATGCCACTAACCCGGTAGACACTGATGCAGACGGCATCCCGGATTATCTCGATCTTGATTCAGATAATGACGGTATTGCCGATGCATTGGAAGCAGGAGCAGATCCATCCAATCCGGCCGACGCCGATGGCGATGGCACGCCTGACTTTCAGGAACCTGGTTCAGACTCTGACGGAGACGGTATTCCGGATTCAATAGAAGGTACCAGTGATACCGATGGTGATGAAATCCCTGACTTTCTTGATGAAGACTCGGATAACGACGGGATACCTGATTCAGTAGAAACCGCAGTCGACTCAGACGGTGATAGTCTTGAGGACTATCTAGACATCGACGCCGATAACGACGGCATCAGTGATGCGTTTGAAATGGCTGATGACACTGATGGTGATGGTGTTGAAGACTTCCGTGACCTCGATGTTGATAACGACGGCATCTTTGATCTGATCGAAGCACGTATTGGTCAGGTTGAAGTGGTCCAGATCGATACAGACAACGACGGTATCATCGACTTCAGCAACGCCTATGGCAGCAATGGTATGGCAGACATCGTAGAGACTGCACCTGACTCAGGCGAAGAGAACTACGAACTGCCGGATATCGATGGTGATGGCGTACTCGACTGGCGCGATCTGGATTCAGATAACGATGGTCTGTTAGACACCGAAGAGTCTGATCATGAAGATGAAAACCTGAACGGCATTATCGATACGGTAGGTGCAGTAAGACGAACCATACTGGAAGTTGATAGTGCAGGTCTGGCAGATGATGCCGGTGGCTTACCGCGTAACTCCGATGGAGATGGCCTTGCCGACTTCCGTGATGCAGACAGTGATAACGACGGTATCATGGATATCGTCGAGTCATTCGGTGCTGGTGTTGATCTTGATAACGACGGTATGTTCGATGACTTCGTTGATACGGACGGTGATGGTATTGATGACGTCTTCCAGGTGGCTCCGGTAGCACCGGCTGATACAGATGGTGATGGTATTGCTGACGCGAACGAAATCGATTCCGACGGCGATGGTATCTCTGACCTGATTGAATCAGGTGGTATGGACGCAGATGGCAACGGCACACTGGATGACTTCACAGACAGTGATGGCGATGGTATAGACGATACCGTTGCTGCAGTACCAACGATAGCAACAGACTCTGATGGTGACGGCATTCCTGACTTCCAGGAGCTTGATTCAGACAACGATGGCTTGAGTGACATTGCAGAGACTGGCGGTATCGATGCCAATGGTGATGGTATTGCTGATGAGCCGGTGCCGGGGGCAGCCCTGCCGGATGTTAATGGCAATGGTATTCCTGATTACCAGGACCCGAATGGCCTTGATCCATTGCCAATCGGAGAAGCGAACGGGCGGATAAAAACCGGTCTTCAAGGTAGCGGTTGCTCGATTGTGACACCGCTGAATTCTAACGGTACAACAAAGGTCGATCCAATGTTACCTATGTTAAGTATGCTGGCGCTGATGGGTCTTGTGATCCGCAGACGATCAGGTGCAGTAAAAAAGTGTGCAGGTAAGGCAGTGAGTGTGGTGGCAGTGACGATAGGGTCGCTGTTCCTCAGTGGCTGCGCTTCCTTCAACGGTTTTTCTGATGGCGTGTCTGGTTTGTGGGGCAAAAGCGAATCACGCTTTAGCTCGGATGAAGTCACACGTGATTATGAAGATCGACTGTCACTGGGATTGTATGCGGTAGCAGGCATAGGCCCGAGTCGTCTGGAGCCTGACACTACTGAGGTGCCGGGCTGGGATCCGAACGATCGTGTAGAGCCCGCAGGTCAGATCACCATCGGTGCCGATCTAACCAGGCACTTGTCAGTAGAGGCGCACTCGGCAGACCTGGGCAGCGCAGGGTTATCTGCACCAGCGGTCGGTGAAGAAGGTCGTATCAACTACCACATCAACGGCGTAAGCGCGTTGTTGTATGCCGGTGGCAACCGACATCGCTTCAGACGGCAGGGATTGACTGCTTATGGTCGTGTTGGCTTTGGTTCACTTGAAAATACTCCGGTAGGTGATGTGCCTTTCGAAAAAATCAATGCTACACACTTTCTGTTGGGTGCGGGCGTAGAGTACATGACGCCAATTGGTGTGGGTTTACGACTCGAAGGTGTGTCTTTTGATGAAGACGTGCAGTATGCACAACTGGGATTGATGTATCGCACAGGTCGTAAGCAAGAGATAGTCAGACCGAAGCTGTCACAAGCGCCAGTGCTAAAGCCAGAACCAGAGCCGGTAGTTGCAGCAGCAGCGCCACCACCACCTCCGCCACCGGCGTATGTACAAGCGCCGGTACCGGTAGTAAATCAATGTGCCGGCCTTGATGGAGTACTGGAAGGTGTAAACTTCCATACCGATTCAGCAGAGCTGACCGCCACGTCTATGGATGTACTCGATGATATCTCGCTCAGACTGGGCACATGTGAGGAAACGCAGATAGAGATATCGGCACATACAGACAGCGTGGGTGCGGAGAGTTACAACCAGAGCCTATCCGAGAGGCGTGCAAGATCAGTGGCAGAGTATCTGAGTGCCACCGGTGTATCGCGCGGCAGACTGAAGGCAACTGCGTTCGGTGAGACCAGCCCGATAGATACTAACGACACCAAAGAAGGCAGAGCACGTAATCGCCGGGTGGAGTTATACGCCAGATAGTATTAACGCGTAATCACCAAAGTTGTAAACATCAAAGCCCGCAAAAGCGGGCTTTTTTGTTACGGTATTTTATTTTTTTTATTTATTTTTTTAGGGAGGCGGGCTTTTTTTTATGGGTTTACATGGTGCTCTTTATTGCTGACTGCTATTGCTAAGACAGTTATTCATACTGTGCTCTATGAATCGATTATAAAAATACCCCTGCTGGTAGTCTTCGTATACTTCAAAAACGTACGGGGTTCTGGGGTTGTAGTTGAACTGTCTGGCAACATGGTGAGCAAAGTTCTGTACCCCGAGCGGGTGTACATAAACGTCGATTTCTCTAAAAAAAGGATCGGCTTGTTCCAGTTCCACTTGCATTTGATCCCGCAGGATCTCCATTGAGTGGCCTTCTTTTTGTTTTCGGCGGTACTCCTTCCATATGTCAATAGACATGGCAGCGTATTCTTTCAGCGGTTTTTTTCTGCTTTTGATAGAGGCAACAGCTGCATCGCTGATATCTACAATTAAATAGTTCTGGCCAAGGTTGTCCAGTGAGTCGATAAACTTCTCGCCTTTGTGTGGCCTCATATAGCCCACCTGTCCATAGAACGCGGCATGGCCGTACTTTGCCAGCGCGGCCAGCCCGTCTTTGCGTCTGGCTTTGCGGTCTACAAACAGCGATTGCCTTGCAGCAATTGAAGGAATCTTTGCGTAGTGTCGCCAGGTGCCAATGCCAACCTCATCTACACTGAGCATTTGATCAGTAGTGGCGCCGTAGTGTTTTGTCAACGCCCCCAGCTGTGCGATTTGCATAGCGGCAGAGCACTCGGCAACGAAGGGTTTTTCGTATAGTGACTGCATCGACTCACTGATACTGGCCAACGGAATATCATAACCACTGGCGTCTGTTGTATTCCATGTTCCCTCCGGTGGCAGAAAAGGATCTCTCGGGTCCTTGCCGACCGGTAGAAATTTAAAATCGGTGTTGTCAGTAAGCTCCTTCACCGATGCTTTCACTGATTCATGATAGTTTCGACTGAATAGGCATTTGCTGGTCACTGACTGCGTAGCGTCCTGACTGCGAAACAGAAGTTTGTCGTGGTTTTCAGTGGCGTAGTTGTACTTAAAAACTGGTACGCTATCCGCCTCGCAAGTACCGGTGTTTTCAAACCCGGTGTCATTGCTGTTGGCAACTGTTCTCCAACCCAGCTTGTCGAGTACGTCAATAGAGCAGGACAGGGCGGGTGAAGCAGGCGCTTCTGCAGCCATGGCTCTTGTAAAAATTACACTGGCTGTGGGCAACAGGCAAAAAAGTATGACTGCACATTTATTCATCTGGCGTCTCGCGGTATTCGGCCCTTAAATATCTTGCCTGGTCAGCTGTTGTGGTTTTGATCGTCCGTTTTCTGCGCGTGATGATTTTGCTCACTCTCCAGCTCGTCTGCCAGCTCTTCGATGTCTGTGATCGGTGAATCTTTGGTATCACCGGTGTGCAATTCCTTTTCACTGTACGGCATGAAGTTTGTCACCGGTAGCCAGTCTTTGAACTCCACGGCGTAGATCTCCCAGATTGTCACAAACAATGCGGCGATGATCGGCCCGATGATGAAGCCGGGAAGGCCAAAGGTAATCAAGCCGCCCAGGGTCGAGAAAAAAATCATCAGCTCGTGTAGCTGGGTATCTGATCCTACCAATTTCGGGCGCAGGATATTGTCAACACTTCCAACCAGTAAACCACAGTACAGAAATAAACCGATTGCGTATGGCCACTGTCCGTTGACCGCCAGATAAATACAGGCCGGTATCCAGACCAGCGCAGATCCAATGCCCGGCACCACTGACAACAACATCATCGTCACGCTCAAAAACAAAGCGTTCGGGACTTTGCAGAGCCACAGTCCTATGCCTGCCATGGATCCCTGTAAAAAACCGATGACTGCGGTGCCTTTTAGCGTGGCGATTGTGACGCTTCTGAATCGATTGAGCAGCAAAACCTCATTTTTGTCATCGAGTGGCAGATAGTACAAAATCCGTTTGATCAGCCGGTCGCCATCCATTAAAAAGAAGAAGAAGCTGTACAGCACCAGAAGACCGGTGATGACGGCGCTCAGTGTGCCGCGTGTCGCGCTTTGCAGCAAATCAACCACTGTGCTGGTGGTGGCGACAAAAACACCACCGAGCTTTTCTGTCAAAAGTTCTCTGTAGGGTTCGAGGGCACTGTAAAACGGCAGCTTCTCAAGTTGTACCGAGACAGATCCGGGCTCGTTGACAAGATTTTGAAACCACGGCACCGCCCCGGAGACGAGTTGTGCACCTTGACCAACGAACACTGTGCCAATCATGACAATAGGTATAAAAACAAAACACAACACAATCAGCAGCGTAAAAATTGAGGATATGCCTTGTCTGCCACCGAGCACTTTGAGCAAGCGTCGATACAACGGATGAAAGACAGCGGCGAAGAGTCCGGCCAGAAAAATCGCCTCAAGAAATCGCCAGATAATGCCCAGGAAAAGTGCACTGATAGTAGCGACCACAATTGCCAATACACTTTTGTTTACGGTCGTTGTGTTCATAGATAAATTTTACTGATTGACAAAGGTGGCTAGCTGGCAGGCTAGCAGTATAACCTGAATACTGTCAGGGCAAGTTCTGGGCTTTTGGTGTTCTGGCCTTTTGGTGTACTGGGCTGAGTTTAGCCTTTGAACCGAAACAGATTGAAGCGCGGATGTTACAACACCCGTGAGTTACAATATAAAGTGGTCCGGTATCACGCCCTCACAACACCTGTTTGCCGGCACTCAGTGAAGTCTTTGTGTCAGTGATCGCCTGGCGACTGCTTCTCTGCGAAGTATGATTCGGGTATTCTCCACCGGGCCCGCCGCCAGAGTTACACTTTTGTCAAAGTTATCCGCAAATCAACGCAAACAGCTTGCGTTTATTCTGGTGATCATAACGCCCGCCGTGTGGTCGGCTAATTATATTGTAGCCCGGGCGGCACCGGGTCATATCGGCCCGCATCTTCTGGCATTTTCAAGATGGTTCATGGCGCTTTGTCTGATGTTGCCTTTTGCACTGCCTGAATTGTTGAACAAATGGCCCGAGTGGCGTGCGGAATGGCGTCAATGTCTGGTGCTGGGTGCGCTGGGTATGTGGGTTTGTGGTGCATTTGTTTATATCGGTGGTCACACTACTGAAGCGTTGAATATTGGCTTACTCTACGCCATGGCACCGGTGCTGATTGCAGTGGCATCGGCAAAGCTGTTTAACGATAGACTGCGTGGTCTGCAGCTTCTGGGTCTGGTTATGTCACTGAGCGGGATGCTGGTGATTGTACTGAAAGGCCATTGGCGCAATCTGATCGAAGTGAATTTCAGCGAGGGTGATCTGTGGATACTCACTGCGGTTATCTGTTGGACAACCTACTCAATCCTGTTAAAAAAATGGCCCAGTGCGCTTGGTACATTTTCAAGACTTGCTATCGTCACTATGGGCGGGCTTCTTGTACTGCTGCCATTCACCATAGCCGAGGTAATGATTTCAGGTGCTCCTGTCGATATCAGTTCCGCGTTGTTGCTGGCTGTTGTTGCTGCGGTACTTCCAGGCTTTGGCGCCTATCAGGCTTACTCTTTCTTACAGCAGGAAGTAGGTGCTGCACGTGCAGGTATGGTGCTTTACGTCAGCCCGCTGTACACCGCACTGATTGGCTGGTGGATTTTGGACGAACCCCCGTTTTGGTACCATGCAATGGGTGCGTGTTTGATTCTGCCAGGTATGTATCTGGCCTTGAGACAGCCTGAGACCTCATAGCAACCGGCTTGTTGCTTGTCGTTCAGTGCGCAACCTTTCTGGTTGTATTTCTGGCTGTATTTCTGGCTGTAGCGTCATTTTTAGTGGCAATTTATATCGGGCCCTTGCGCGACAGGTAAAATTAGTGGCCACAGTTGCAGTGCAAGGAGTGGTTGCGTTAAATTGAATCAACCCAAGCCGTCCGGGCCCGATATGTTACAGATATTGAAATCATCAAAGAAAAACAGGATTTTTTTCGTCAATCTATGGTTGGTGTTTGTTTTTCTTACGGGATGGTGTACTTCAGGTCTGGCACTTGATGCGCCGCAAGGTGAGGTGGTGCTCAAAGTTTCCGGTGATATCGAATTAACCAACAACGGTGATGAGGCCTGGTTTGATCTTAAAATGCTGCAGTCACTGGGTGCGACTGAATTTGAAACTGCAACACCCTGGGCCGACGAGCCCGAAGTCTTTACAGGAGTGCGCATCACAACCCTGATGGATTCGCTTGGTGCCAGCGGTAAAAGTTTCCATGCCGTCGCACTTGATAAATACAAAGTTGACTTCGCCGGTATTGATTACACTAAATACCCGGCGATAATTGCGTGGCAGGTGAATGGTGAATCGCTGACAGTCAGAACGCTTGGTCCATTACGGGTGATTTTTCCCTACAGCGACTATCCGGAAATTGACATAGCCAGGTATCACAACGTGGCTATCTGGCAGCTGTTGCAACTTGAAGTGCATTGAAATACACATCACTTATTGTCTGCTCAATTGTCGCAGCCTTACTGTGCGTTGCCAGTATTTTATTCCTTGCCAAAGAAATATCGATAGCCAGCCAAAGAGTGCAGACAGTAGGCAGTATTCGTCTGGTAAATTTTTCATTTAAAACCGGGCGAAATTACGATGAGCTTGCGCATGCACTAATTGATTATCGTGATTGTCGTATTACTCCTGAGTCTTTGTCTCCATCAACATCAAATAAAAAATATATAGAAAAGTTTGATGTGATCTGGAGCTCTTTCAAGGTAGCTTACAGGAACATCTACAGACACTGGTCGGGAACCGGTTACTGGCTGGACGAGTCCAGAGCCACAGCCGCGCAGGAGTTGCGTGATCGCGGACTTGCATTCGTGGATAAATACGAAGCCGATATGAATCCGGAAGGCTCAGTCAGCTGCGGCAGAATCAATGAAATGCTGACAGATATCTATGCACAAAAAGATCAATTAAATGAGTTTGCACAGAGTTTTTTCGAATTGGATAACCGGGCTGCTCAGGAACAACAAAGCGGTATAAACAAACTCTTTACCACGATAATTGTGCTTGGTCTGTCATTTTTGATGATGGCGGCGATTGCTATCTCTTTAGTGTACAAGGCCCTGAAACTTGCCAGTGCCCTGCTTGAGAAATCTCAACAAGCGGAACAACAGGCAAATAATGCATTGGTAGATTTGCGGCAAAGCAAAGATGAAAATACAGCCCAGAAAAGATTCTTTGCTGCGGTCAGTCACGATTTAAGACAACCATTGCATGCACTGGGCCTGTACATCGGTTCACTGCAACGGCATGTGCAAACGGATGAAGCGGCGCATATACTCAATTGCGCTAATCTTTCTGCAGAAGCAGTCACTGAACTTATCGATAGTCTACTGGATTTGTCCAGACTCGATACAGGCCTGACTGACACAGATCAATTCAGATTTTCGCTCGGCAACCTGTTAAGAAAACTACATGCGAGATTTCTTCCAGTGGCTGCAGAAAAGGGTCTTGAATTTATCGTTGAGGCGGATGATTCACAGGTATTTACTGATGAACAACTGTTAGACCGTATGCTGCAGAATCTGGTTGCTAACGCAATAGAATATACCGGGTCAGGCAGTGTTACGCTAACCGGAAAGAGGTCTGGCGATGAAGTGTTAGTTACCGTCACTGACACAGGTCTTGGTATTCCTGCAGAGCTACATGAAGCAGTATTTGATGAATTCTATCGTGTTGATGGTCATTCACATAATCGAGACAGCGGGCTCGGGCTTGGCTTGTCAATAGTCAAGCGATTGGGTGATTTGCTCAAACTATCCCTGACACTTGAATCACGTGAAAGAGAAGGCACCACTATCACGATTAGCTTGCCTGCTGTTGAGAATCAACCGTTAAGTGAAGATTCAATACAAACCGCGCCAATGCAGGATACGCTTGAGAATCTAAATGTACTGGTCATAGATGATGAACTTGAAGTTCGGGAGAGCACAACGCTTATATTGCAGAGTCGTGGATGCATAGTGCAGGCGGTAGAAAGTATTTCCGCCGCAAAGAAGCTCTGTGAATCAGCCGGCATTGCCGACGCATCAGGTGACGCGAAGTTTGAGCCGGATGTCATCGTTTCAGACTACCGGCTAGCTCGGGGAGAAAATGGCTTAAACGCAATTAATGTTGTGCGTACTCTCTTTGAAAAAAATATTCCTGCATTGTTGATTACTGGTGATACCACTATCAATTTTAAAACCGACACTGAATTTAAAACCGACACTGAATTTAAAACCCCTGAGGGGCTGGCGGGTTTTGAAGTGTTGTACAAACCAGTTGATGCAAGTCAGTTGCTACAGCAAATTATCCAGATGGCCGGTCGGTCAGCAGTATAAGCCATACGGTTAGCCAAACTGTTACTTAGGCCAGACGCTGGATTTTCGTGACATCTGATCATGCAGGTCTCTCATCAGATCCGCCATTGAGGCATCGCTGTCGAGTGCTTCCTGAACATATAATCTCTGCGATTTGGGGGCCAGGCCATCACTTGGTAAGTCTGTATCAAGGCACGTAGGAAACGGATAGCCATCGGTGCAGGCGCATATCGCATTGTGCAGTTGTTCAGCGGTGAGCGATACTTGTTGCTTCATCTCCAATAGCTCAGGATATACCGCTTTTATCAGACTCAAAAAATCTATCGATTCAATTGACCGGCCAAACGGCGAGGAAACCTGTAGCAGATTGGCCAGCCTGTATCGATCAGTAGTTTTATTTTCACCGGCAGCATGCATCAGTGCCGGGTTAAAAAAGACCATGTCACCTGTTTTCAATGCAAGTTGTGAGTGATGCTCGCTAAAGTAATCCTGAAATTCACTGCGACCAAAGGCAAGATATCCTTCAGCGTAATGTTGTGAGTAGGGCAGGTAGAGTGTCGGGCCGGTTTCAAGCGGCATATCGCAATGAGCCACAGCACCCTGCAGCGTCAACACAGGTGACAGCTGGTGCACATGCATCGGGTAGTCCTTGATTTGTGCTTCAGACATAAACCCGAGATGATAATCACGATGCGCTGATTGCGCTGCACCACCCGGATTAACCCGGTTAACTTGTGCGCTGACCCAGTAGCCTGGCCCGAGCCATGCCTCTGAGGCCAGTGCAATTGATTCATTTGCATAGTAGTTTGCAAAACTGGCAGGATCACTCAGGCCATGCTTTTGTAGTGCGTTCCATATACGATCATTAGCGCCTGCTTTCGCGAAGTGATCGCCACCACCACCGCCACTTTCACGCTGCCGGCGGATGATTTTGTCGAATAGCTGATTAACTTCTTCGATAAGATCAGCTGCCATCGCACCGGAGATCATCAAGACGCCCGGACCATCCAGCCATACCTTGATCCATTCGGCCATCAATGCCTGTTTGGATGTGGCATTTGCACTGGCCGATTTTACTGTATCTGCGGTGTACACCAGTGCACCCTGTTCGGTTGCACTGGCAAGCGGGTAGTCATCAAGTGAAGTTTCACGCTTGACGATCTCTTTGAAAGCAGAAAAATCGCCAGAGGAAGGTTTGAGATAGTGTTTCTTTGCAAGCGAGTTTTGTGCTGGCGGGTTTGTCACTGACATGTAAGCCACTCTTTATTATTAAGCTGGCAGCAGTGTAGCGTTAACCATTGCAGCGCTTCAACGCATATATTTACACCATCGGCTGCTATCCGCATACCGCATGTTGCAACCAAAAGTCGTCCTGTTGCAACAACCGGGTGTGTTGTATGCTCTGTGTGCAAACCGCCGAGGCAACACGAATGGTACCAACGGTGTGCCCTGAACCGACCAAACAATTAAATTCTGTTGCTAATACCACAAGGATCGCAGTATGACTGAGCAAGCCGGAGCGTCACGCCCGGTCACTATTGATGACGTCTGTGCACGTCTGGCTAATTTCCGCTCTGCGGAGGCAGTTGCGGCGCAGGAATCGCATCAGGCACGTGCCGATGATGTTTATATTTCTACCTATTCAAAAAGTGGTACCACCTGGGTGCAGCAGATTGTTCATCAACTGCGCAGTGGTGGTGATACTGATTTTGAAGAAATCAGCTGTGTTGTTCCGTGGCTGGAGTCTGCTGTTGATATTGGCATTGATCCAGATGCTGATCAGCCTTATTCATTCAGAGCGTATAAGTGCCACATGTTGTATCGTGACTTACCAGAAGGTGCTCGCTATATCACGGTACTACGCGATCCGGTGAGCGTGCTTTCTTCTTTCTATCGATTCTTTGAAGGCTGGTGGTTTGAACCTGGCAGTATCAGTATCGACGACTTTGCTGCACGGCTCTATATTCCAGGTTCCGCCTCAGGGCGACACTGGGATCACTTGATCGACTGGTGGGGCAGGATTGATTCTGGCGACACACTGGTACTCTGCTATGAGGATATGGTGTTAGCAGCAGACAAAACAGTTGAGTTGGTAGCTGACTTTCTGCAACTGAAACTCAGCGATGCCGCGCTTGCAACAGCAAAGCTTCATTCATCACGTGAGTTTATGACCCGCCATGCAGATCAGTTTGATGAACATGTATTGCGCCGACACAGAGATCCGGTATGGGGTCTACCAGCGGGTGGTAGCAGCGGCAAGGTGTTAAATGAAGGTGCTGCATGCCAGATTTCAGAGGCAACGTTGCAAGCACTCGACACTGCCTGGGGCCAAACTGTTGAAAGCGCTCTGGGATTCAAAAGTTATCAGGATTTAAGATCCGCACTGCCAAATCTGCTTGCTGTGGATCGTAGCAAGAGCTAGCCCGGTTTATTCGGTGCGCCGTAATGGCGAGCATAGCGCGCAGAGCATTGGTTTCACAGGGTATTTTCTTCTCGCGTCCCATGTTTTAACTTACTTGGCTTACTGATATTTGCAAGAGAAAAAATTCGCTGTGGAATCAAGGATCAAGCGGGATGCAGTCATTTTCATGAATAAACCGGGCTAGGCGCCGGGTTAATTACAACCAAAAATTATCCGCTCTGTGCGATCAGCTGAATTATCACTCACCTACTGCCTTTTTGTAGTCTATGTTTTCTTCCTGTTCAATCAGGTCGTTCACTGCTTCAGACAAAATAGGCTTTGAGAATAAATATCCCTGTACCTGATCACAGTCCCATCCTCTGAGCAGTTCAAGCTGATCGTTTTCTTCAACGCCTTCAGCCAGTACTGCCACGCCTAGCTTGCGTCCCAGCTCAACGATTGATTTTGTGATATCTGCGGCTTTTGAATCAGCTGCCATGTAACGAACGAACGATCGATCAATTTTTATTTTCGAGATTGGCAGGTCGTTGAGGTAGCGCAGCGAGGTTTGACCGCTGCCGAAGTCGTCGACCGCAATAGAAACACCAAGATCCCGAATTTGCTGCAGTACATTTGATACTGACTCAAAATCGCTGACCAGCACATCTTCTGTGATCTCGAGTTCAAGCCGGGCAGGGGCCAGGCCGGTTTGCTTGAGTACTTGTTGCAACAGGTTGATGAAATCGCCACCGCGCAGCTGAGCGGGCGATACATTTACTGCGATTGACGGAGCGAGATCAGTTTTGCAAGTCCAGTTAACTGCAAACGAACAGGCTTCGCGAAGTACGAATTCACCTATTTCATGCATCAGATCGAGTTGTTCGGCAAGATAGATAAAATCCGTTGGCGGTATGTTGCCATGAACCGGGTGATTCCAGCGGATTAGTGCTTCAAAGCCTTTCAGTTTCTCTGAATGCGTGTGTACAAGCGGCTGATACATCAAATAAAACTGATTTTCATCTAATGCTTTGCGCAGATCTACTTCCAGTGCATGTTTTCGCTGCGCTTCAGCGTCCATGGACGGGTCAAAGGTAACGACCCGCGATTTTCCTTCTGCTTTTGCAGCATATAGTGCGAGGTCAGCCAAGCGCGTTAGATTTTTTACGTCACTGCTGTGGGTTGGATGCAGTGCAATACCAATGCTTGCACTTATCTTAACTGTTTGTGTATCAACGTCATGTGGCTGACTGACTTCTTCAATGATTCTGTTGCAGATGGCTTCGGCTTGTTGTTGCGCTGTGGCTGGATCAAAGCTGGTCAGTACAATTACGAACTCATCGCCGCCGGTACGAAAGATAACATCTCCAGGGCGGTTCACTCTCTCAAGTCGGCGGGCAACTGTTTTCAGCAGAGTATCACCGGCATTGTGACCATAGTTGTCATTCACTGCTTTAAAACCATCAAGATCCACACCGGCTACAACAGCAGTGAGTCCGGCTTGCTCTGCGGCAGAAAGAATGCCCGGTAGCTGGTTATTTAAAGCTCTTCTGTTTAATAGTCCGGTGAGGTCATCATGCATAGATAAAAACACCGCACGATTCTCTGCAGCTTTTCTGGGTGTAATATCCGTTATTGTGCCACGGTAACCTTCGAAATCACCGTTGAGTGAGTAGTAGGGAACAGCGCGTGACTCAACCAGTATTTCAGTCTGCTCTGTGAGTTGCATTCTGGCTTCAAAAACGCCAGTCGGCTTACGTGCTTCAAAGTTGCGACGGATTTGAATATCGTCGATCTCGGTAATTTTTAGAATGTCGAGAATATTACTGCCCATAACATGGATACTGGTATCTTCGTTAATTGTGCTGGCGCAGAAGTAAACCAGCTGCAGATTTTCATCAGTTTCCCAGAGCCAGTTCGAAGCCGTTTGGGCAAAGTGATGAAATCGCTTTTCTGACAGCTTTATCTCCTGTTGGCGATGCTCATACTTCTGCAGCAGCTTGTTCATTGATGCTGCAAGGTCTGAGTGCTCATCATTGCTGGCAACATCCAGCGGATAACCTGAGTTCAATGACCCCACGGTTTTTGAGTCGAGCGCTTGCTGTAGCCGCGCAGTACCGATCGACTCACCATGCTCGGAATAGTTAAGGCCGATTTTCTCGTCCTGAACACTAACTCTTATGTTTATAAATCTGCCAACCAATGTAAGCGTGAGCCACGTAGAGAGGGTAACGAATGCAAATATGGTCAACACGCCACCCAGCTGAATACCAAACTGTATTAAACGCGAGCCAGCTGGCAGCGCAGATACAGGTCCGACAAATGCCACAGCCAATGTACCAAACGCGCCCGCTACACCATGAGTGGCCACTACATCCACGGGGTCGTCCAGCTTAAATTTATGCAATAGAATATCGCCTGCCACAGTTGCAACCATGCCACCCAACGCGCCAACAAACATAGCTTCAATAGTGCTCATTGTTTGAATGGCAGCGGTTGTAGCCACCAAACTGCCAAGCAGACCATTGCAAATTCGCGATGGGTTAAAAATTCCCTTGTCCAGCCAGGCGCCAACTGCCATGCCAAACAGTGAGCCGAATGCAGCGGCGGTCAGGGTGTTTAGCAGGACTCTTTGTAAAAACGGATCGGAAGGAGATAGATTGCCACCGTTGAAGCCGAGCCAGCAGAACAGCAGTAGCAGTACACCCACCAAAGATAAAACAGAATTATGCGACGGTAGCGCATTAGGTTTGCCGGATTTATCGAAGCGACCGGTCCTTGCACCCAGCATGATGATAGCGGTCAAGCCTGCCCAGCCTCCCACGCCATGCACAACAGTAGACCCTGCGAAGTCACGAAAGCCGTGATCATAGAGCCACGAGGTCACCTGGGAATTAAACATATCACCCCAGATTAGTCTGCCGACAAACGGGTAGATAAAGCCTGATACCGCAACAGTCAACGCGAGGTAGGCACGGAATGACATGCGCTCGGCTACCGCACCTGAAATAATGCTTGCCGCAGCAGCACAAAATGCCAGCTGATAGATAAATTGCATGGGCGACGGCGTCTGGTCGATAGCCTGGCGCGCATCGGTGAGGGGTGCAAAAGCCCCAAACATTATAAAGAAGCCGAACGCGGTGAAGCATGCCCACGAAACAGCCAGATCACTGGCGTTTTTTTGCGCCACATTGATTGAGTTTTTCGAACGCACACGGCCGCCTTCCAGCAACAGGAAGCCTGCCTGCATCAGCAATACCAGGAACGTCGCTAGCGTGAGCCAGAGCGTGTCGAGAGGGTGGATCATGTTCTTTTAGCTTTTACTCCCTTGAAACAACTAACGGCTTATATCTCGCGAGACTTAACGTGATTAGACCTTGAACAAGGCTAATTGGTTGGAATCTTCAGGATTGAGAACCGATACTCAGCGTCCGCCGGGCCTGCTCGCCGTTGCAGGTTGATGCTCTGACAGGCTAAAGTGGGCGCTGCGCGAAAATCGCTCAAAGTGTGCACTGATTTATACAAGCGCAGTGCATTTCCCGTAACGCAGTATTTTGAAAGGGCTGAGTCCGGCAATGTATATCGGTATTGATCTGGGTACTTCAGGTATCAAAACAGTGTTGATGAACCATGCTCAGGAAGTAATCGCCAGTGCAAGTGCGCCGCTGGACGTGCAGCGTCCGCGGGATGGCTGGTCAGAGCAAAACCCGGCAAGCTGGATTACAGCTGTTGAAAACACCTTCTCTGAGCTTGCCAGTAGTCATGCGAAAGAGATCGCTGCAGTGCGTGGTATTGGCTTGTCCGGCCATATGCACGGTGCCACTTTAATTGACAGGGCGGATCAGGTTATTCGACCATGCATTCTCTGGAATGACACTCGCAGTCACAAAGAGGCGACAGCACTTGATACGGAAACCTCTCGTCTCCTCTGTGGCAATATATTGTTTCCGGGCTTTACTGCGCCAAAGCTCGCATGGCTTGAGCAATACGAACCCGATAATTTTAATCAAGTAGCAAAAGTGCTGTTGCCGAAGGACTATCTGCGGCTTTGGCTCACTGGCGAGCACGTATCAGAGATGTCTGATGCGGCGGGCACAGGCTGGCTTGATGTTGCGGGTCGACAATGGTCAGGTGAGTTGCTACAGAGTTGCAACCTTGATTTGTCTCACATGCCTGCGCTGGTTGAAGGTACCGATGTTTCCGGAACCTTAAGAGCAGAGCTGGCTGAACGCTATGGCATGAGCAAGCAGGTGGTTGTTGCTGGTGGCGCGGGTGATAACGCCGCCTCCGCCTGTGGTATGGGTGTGGTGCAGCCGGGCAGTGCGTTTGTATCACTCGGTACTTCAGGCGTGTTATTCACCGCCAATGAGAGCTACAGGCCAAAAGCTGAAAGTGCTGTGCATACATTCTGCCACGCCGTCCCGCAAACATGGCATCAAATGGCAGTGATGTTAGCGGCAACCGATTCTTTGAACTGGTTGTGTACAATTTCCGGCAAGACAGCCGAAGAGCTAACCGGTGCGTTGGAAGGCAGCACATACACACCAACTGATGTGTTGTTTCTGCCTTATCTTGGTGGCGAGCGAACTCCACACAATGATGCTGATGCACGGGGTGTTTTTGTTGGACTCTCGCACAGCTCGGATATCGAAACGCTCACCAGGGCTGTTCTACAAGGTGTCTGTTTTGCCTTCCGTGACGGATTGGCGGCGATTGAGTCGACCGGTGCAACATTGGAGTCCGCATTTGTAATTGGCGGCGGTTCGCGCTCAGATTACTGGAACAGCATGATGGCAACCGTGTTGAACAAACCACTGCACAAGACGGTAGACGGTGACTTTGGCGCAAGCCTCGGAGCGGCACGGCTGGGTATGATTGCAGCAGAGCAGGGTGATCCTCTATCAGTGTGCACAGCACCACCGATTGAATCGACCATTGAGCCTGTGGGTACTCATACTGCAGAAATAGAACATCAGTACCGGAACTACCAGACTGCCTATGCCGCGTTAAAGCCGGTATATGCGAATCGTGTGATGGGATAGTTTGCTGTTTGATAGTGGCCGTAGGGTGCAGAAGCAAAACTGCCCATGCTGCGTGGGATATTCTGCCCTACGTCTACTCTACGACCAAACTACGTTTTGCAAGGTCCGTATCAAGGTAGCAAACGAACGCCGACAGTCACCGGGTAGTGGTCAGTAGGCCATACGTTGTTATACTTTTTCTTCAAACGCTCAACCTTACTGCTGATTGAAATATTTTCACTAACAAAAATATGATCTATCGCAGGCAGCAGATTAATCCCGCGATTAAAGTGGAAGGTCGCGCCGTCGGGCTTGACCAGTGAAAGCGGGATGCTTTTTAGCTTTCTCGCGGTGGGTGAGAATGACGGTGCGTTGATATCACCTACCAGGATCACCGGGTGGTTTTGACTGACCACCGGGCTCAGCCTTTCTTTGACCAGTGCGGCAGATTTGCCGCGATTACTCATGCTCTTGTATTCAAAGTGCACGTTATAAATGTAGAAGTCCTGATTGGTGGTTCGATCGGTGAGCTTTGTCCAGGAACAAAAGGCGGGCCAGCTGCCATTGAAAGTGCGTGAATAAATAATATCCGGTGTGTCAGAGAAGAAAAAGAAGCCTTTGTCCGTCTCTTCAAACCGATTACTTCTGTAGAGGATCGGTTGTGTATTCGGGTAAACAGCAGCATCGCCGTATGCACCTGCCTCGTACTCTGGAAAATGTTTCAGCACCCAGTCAAGTTGCTTGTTTTCCTGATTGAAACTGCCTCCGGCAAAGGTTTCCATTTCCTGAAAGGCTATTATGTCAGCGTCCAGTTCACGAATCGCCTCAACGACCGCCTGTTTGCGCTTGTTCCAATCCAGCTTTTTCTGTCCGGCTGACACGTAGTGGATGTTAAATGTACTAATCCGAATATCATCAGATTGCGATGCGACTATACCGGATGGATAATTCATCAACGCCATAGTGATCAGGATGGCTATCTGCACAACTTTGTTCACAGTGTCTTTCCGTTTAATGACTGGCTGCTCAATAACCAGCTGTTCAATGACAGGCCGCTTTAAGACTGACTGATCAACGACTGACTATTAACAACTGGCCGATCAACGACTGGTCGAGTTTCTCTGCATCGGACAGACGAATCAGGAAGATAGTTCACAACAGCCAGTTAGCGACAATTGACGCCGAAATCACAGTAGAGTTGGTAAACTTAACCCTCTTCTCAACGCAGCAGTTCAGATGCTTGGATCAACCAACAACCGAGTCCAGTCACGACTACTCAGGGTCTTCCTGCTCCAGCTGGTACTTATCAGTATCGCCACCGTGATCGGTGTGATCAGCGCGAGCTTGATTGTAGAGCGTTTACTGGTGAACAAAGCCCTGCGCGGCGAAGCTGAGTTCTTCTGGAACAAGCGGGCGCAAGATCCAGACTTCCCGCTACCGGAAACGCTAAACCTGGCGTCATTCTTATCCTCCGATGAAACCAAATCTGTTCCGGAGTCATTTGTAAAGCTCGACCTTGGGCAACACCGGGTGGCAGGTCATCAGAGCAGTCAGATAGTGCATGTGAGTGAGAAAAATGGAGAGCGGCTATATCTTTTGTTTGCTGATGGTACGGTTGGCAACCTGGCTTTCTATTTTGGTGTGCTACCGTTAATAGTGGTTCTGCTAACCATGTACGGTTTTGCCTTCCTGGCGTACCTGCTGTCAAAAGAGGCGGTATCGCCGATTACACGACTTGCCAGTGTGATTGAAAATTTTGATTTCAACAAACGCGACGCTAATGAATTGAATCTGACCAGCCTCGACAGAACAACGAACTCCGAGACAGAGATTCTCGCCACAGCGCTAGATCATTTTGTCCAAAGATCCAGCGCCTCAATAGAGCGTGAACGAAACTTCACCCGTTTTGCCTCACACGAACTAAGAACACCACTGGCGGTGATCCAGGGGTCGGTTTCAACGCTGGAGTTACTTGACCTGCAAGGTGCGCCTTCACGCGCTGTGCAACGAATCAAACGTACCTCAAGGCAGATGGGTGATCTGCTCAATACGCTGTTGTTACTCGCCAGAGAAGAAACCGAGGCCGACTCCGAGAGCTGCACACCACTAAGCATCAATGATATGACGGATACCTTGCTAGGGCAGCTCAGCAAAGTGTACTCTGATAAAAACAATCAGTTCACCATTGACCATCAGCAACAGCTGTTTGTTAAAGCGCCGGAGTCAGTGCTGTCTATTGTGCTTGGTAACGTGCTTGGCAACGCATTCAGCTACACGCGGGATGGTGAAATCAACGTGTTGATAGATGCCAATAAAATCAAAATATCAGACACCGGTGTAGGCATGGATAAGAATGCGCTCGGTAAAGCGTTCGAGCCCTTCTTTCGTGCAAACACTGATAGCGCACCGAATCAACATCAAGGGCTTGGCCTTGCGATTGTCAAGCAAAGCTGCCGCAACTATGGCTGGGAGATTTCTCTGCACAGCAAGCAGGGATCTGGTACGCAGGTAACAATAACCTTTTTACCCAATTAAGTTATTGCCAATCAAATTAGTGTTCAAATGCTACGGTTGAAACAGTATTTGCGCTTTCATGGCTTTTTCTCTCTGACCCGCAATATCAAAAGCCTCTACCGCATTTGCCATCGGTATCGAATGTGTGATCAGCGGCTTGACGTCTACAAGACCGGCGCTCATCAGTTCAACGGCAGTTCTAAACTCTGTATGAAATCGAAACGAGCCGCGCAGGCTTATTTCCTTGGCAGTCAGTTGCATCATGGGCAGTGTCATATCACCGCCCAGTCCGAGTTGTATTGCGATACCTTTCGGGCGCAGGGCTGAGATCCCCGTGCTAAGCGCCTGCACATTGCCGGAGCATTCATACATCGCATCGAAGTAACCTTTACCCCGTGTGTAAGGTTCGATTAAGTCCGGGTTACTGGCGATATTTATTGTTTTATCAGCGCCGCAGGTTTCGGCAAAGCGCAATGCATTGTCGGTGATATCAGTCGCCACAATGAAACCGGCACCGGCTCTGCGCGCCGCAATGATTGATAAAATTCCGATAGGACCACAACCGGTAACCAGTACGCTCTTGCCAAGCAGATCACCGGCAAGCTTTGTCGCATGTAGTGCTACAGAGAATGGTTCTGCCATCGCTGCCTCACCGGCACTTATTTCATTGGCTTTAACGCATTGCCAGGTTTTAGCGGTAAGTTGTTGTCTGAATGCTCCCTGGATATGCGGCCACGGCATCGCAGATCCATAGAACTGCATATTCTCGCAATGGTTATGCAATCCCTCAGTACAGTACTTACACTTAAAGCAGGGGCGTGACGGAGACACAGCAACCAGATCACCCACTGCAAGGTCAGATGATTCGCTGCCAATCCTGCTGACGCGACCGGACACCTCATGTCCCAGAATCATTGGCTGGCGGAGTTTGACTGTGCCAAAGCCGCCGTGGTTGTAGTAGTGCAAATCTGATCCACAGACCCCCCCGACTTCTATATCAACAACAACTTCATCCGCATTAGGGGTAGTGACTTCAGTGTCTTCAATTCTTAGATCTTTCGGGGCGTGTATAACAAGTGCTTTCATGTAGAATCAGAGTCCGTGGTGACTGGTATCACAGGGTACCTGTTGAGAAACTTCAACAGCAGGGTTATTATTGTTACCGATAACATTATTGCAGACTTTGTCTGTTTTCTGAATACTTTTCCAAGAGATCCTACCTGATGTCTGCAAACAACGCGCTATTTGACTTAACCGGCAAACGGGCACTGATAACGGGATCCAGTCAGGGTATTGGCTTTACCCTCGCAGGTGGACTGGCCGATGCCGGAGCCACTGTTGTCATCAACGGCCGTAACGAAGAAAAGGTAAAAGAAGCTCAGGAAGCGCTTGAAAAACAGGGATATACAGCAGAATTTTCCATTTTTGACGTGACCGATCATGCAGCAGTCAGCAAAGCGGTAGCCGGCATAGAAGCCAGTCACGGACAGATAGACATACTGATCAACAATGCAGGTATGCAACACAGAACTCCGCTCGAAGACTTCGATCCCGAGATTTTCAACCAGATGCTGCAAACCAACGTAGCGTCGGTTTTTAATGTCGGCCAGCAAGTGGCGCGCAATATGATTAGCCGTGGTCAGGGCAAGATAATCAACATCGCATCAGTGCAAACCGCGCTGGCCAGACCCGGTATTGCACCGTATACCTGCACCAAAGGCGCGGTCGCCAACCTGACCAAAGGGATGGCCACTGACTGGGCACCGCATGGTTTGCAGGTCAATGCGATTGCCCCCGGCTACTTTGATACCCCACTGAATGCAGCATTGGTTGCTGATAAAGACTTCAGCCAGTGGCTGGAAAAGCGAACACCGTGTGGAAGGTGGGGCCAGTTGCCAGAACTGGTGGGTGCGGCAGTTTTCCTGAGCTCTAACGCTTCAAGCTTTGTCAACGGACACACTTTATATGTCGACGGTGGAATCACAGCCTGTCTCTAACGGCGTGCGCTTACTGGTGGTGATGGGCTCGTCCGGTTGTGGCAAGTCTACAATTGGTACAGCGTTATCAGAACGTCTTAATGCTGAATTTATAGAGGGTGATGACCACCATACCCCTGAAAACAAGCTAAAAATGGCCAACAGCATTGCTTTAACCGATGATGATCGCTGGCCATGGTTAAAGCGATTATCACTTCTGATGCGCAGTACAGACGGCACTGTGGTAGCGAGTTGTTCTGCATTAAAAAAATCCTACCGGCAATACATCACCGACTGTGCAGATGAGTCGGTTTTATTTATATACCTGCATGGCAGCAGTGCAGTACTGACTGCAAGACTTGCACAAAGAAAAGAACACTTCATGAGTAGAGCGTTGCTTGAAAGTCAGCTTGCAGCGCTTGAAGTGCCGGCTGCTGATGAATTAAGTATTACGGTAGATATTGATCAGCCAATTGATGCAGTAGTCGATAAAATTACGCAGTTACTTGACGCGAAGCCGCAGTAACAGTTCGGCTTTTTAAAAAATACCTGAATAAACCAATATTAAGACTTGCACATAATCTTCAGGCATGGTTTCATATTCTCAGAAAATGTTACCGATAACATTTTGTTGGTAGCCCGATCAATTCGCCTGTTTTTGTTGGCCGCAATCCGGATCTTTTTTACGTCACGATGCCAGAAATATTTCTAGATAATCTGAAGAAGTCCTATGGCAGTGTCGAGGTATTGCACGGCATTGATCTCGAAATGGAACATGCAGAATTTACTGTGCTGGTCGGCCCGTCCGGCTGTGGTAAATCAACGACATTGCGAATGATCGCCGGGCTGGAAACAGTCTCTTCTGGCGAGATCTATATCGATAACAAGCCTGTCAGCAAGCTTGAACCGAAAGAACGTGATCTGGCCATGGTGTTTCAGGATTACGCTTTATATCCGCACATGAATGTTGAAAAAAACATGTCATTTGCATTGCGGCTTGAGAAACGCCCTAAAAAAGAAATTAAACGCAAAGTGCAGGAAGTCGCAGAGATTGTCGGGCTGAGCGAGTATCTGCATAGAAAGCCTGCGGAGTTATCGGGTGGTCAGCGACAACGGGTTGCGATGGGTCGCGCATTAACACGTGACAGTTCTACTTTTTTATTTGATGAGCCATTGTCAAACCTTGACGCCAAGCTGCGTACGCAAATGCGTGCCGAGCTTGCCATGATGCGTCAGCGGGTACGTAAAAATATGATCTACGTAACGCATGATCAAATAGAGGCAATGACGCTTGCAGATCGCATCGTTGTTATGCACGGCGGCTACATACAGCAGCAGGGCACACCGGAGCAATTGTTTAAAAAACCCGCCAACAAATTTGTTGCAGGTTTTCTGGGTACACCACCAATGAATTTTATGCCTGCATCACTGCAGCGCAGTGGTGATGATGTTTATCTGTCCGGTAAAGGTTTTGATTTGCTGTGTGACGGATTCACACTGGATCGCTTATCACAAGCCCGCTCAGATCACATACTGTTGGGTGTCAGGCCATGCGATCTTGACTACCAGCCGGATGCCGCTACGAACGCCGCGCTTGATATAGACGTAGTACTTTCAGAATACATTGGTGCGCAATCAGTGCTGATTGGAGATTGTGGCGGGCAAAAAATAATGGTCGAACTGAAATCAGATACGCCAATTGCATTAGGTGAAAGATTGCGTTTTTCAGTGGATCTTAAAGATTTGCACTTTTTTAACCCCGAAGACGACCGTGCTATCGGGTAGGTTGTTTTTTTATTGAGAGAGGTCCAACAGGAGGAACTATGTTTAACATATCCAAAACAATCTGCGGTGTCACCGCAGCAACAGCGTTACTGGTAGGGCAGGCACTGGCCGGTCCGTATGATGAGTATCAGGGCACAACTCTGGTGGTGAATTTCCCTGCTCACCCGCATTACGATGCTGTGCGTAAGATACTGCCTGAGTTCACCAAAGAAACAGGCATAGAGGTTGAGGTTGACCAGCTGCCATACCTTAAGATGCGTGAGCGACAAACACTGGAGCTTGGTCAGGACGAAGGTGACTATGACCTGATTGCCTACGTGGTTTTCTCAAAAGCGGATTATGTTTTTGCAGATCAGCTGGAGAACCTTGCCCGATATTTCATGAACCCCAAATTATCTGATCCATCTTATGATGCAGATGATCTGATTGATGGGTATGTCTATAACATTGGTTTTGCTGGTGGTAGTAAAGGCTATCTTGAAGGTAAAACCGGTTCATTGTTTGGTATTCCCTACGGATCAGAAACTTCAATACTCGGTTATCGTAAAGACATCTTTGAAAAGCATGGTCTGGAAGTACCGCAAACCTACGATGAGATGCTTGATATTGCCTGCAAGATTCCCGAGCTTGAGCCGGGTATGGGGGGCTTAAGTTCACGTGCAGCATCAGGTCACCATGCAAGTCATGCATTCCTGTTACACCTGGCACCACTGGGTGGACGTGTGTTTGATGACAGTTGGAATCCGATTGTCAATAACGAACAGGGTGTTCAGGCGGCCAACGCACTTAAGACCATTGTAGATTGTGGTCCTGAAGGTGCGGCAAGCTTCGGCTTTGGTGAAGCGCTGGGTTCATTCCTTGCCGGTGATACTGCAATGTTTCTCGATACTACCGTCGTGGCAGGCCAGATTGATGACCCCTCAAAGTCAAAGGTTGTCGGTAAAGTTGGCTGGGCGCTGCACCCTGAAGGCACTCGTCGTGGTAGCCAGACGGGTGGTTTCGGTATCGGTATTCCAAAGAATGCAGAGCACAAGGAAGCAGCATTTTTATTGATGCAATGGCTGACCTCCAAAAAAGGTGACAAGCTGGTTGCACTGGCCGGTGGTAATCCGTCGCGCTTCTCTACCCATGAAGATGCTGATGTGAATGCCAAATTCCCGCACATGGCAACCTTTGGTGAGGCACTGAAGTATGCTGATCCTGACTGGCGTCCGATCATTCCGGTATGGGGCAAGATCAATGCAGACCTTGGTACCACGCTTTCCAAAGTACTGACCGAAGATCTTGATGTGCAGGAAGCACTGGATGGCGTTGCAGAGCGCACTAAAGCAGTCATGGAAGAAGCGGGCTACTACACCTGGAGCGAGTAGTTAGCTGATTCGTGTATGCACCCTGTATTGAACAGGGTGCATACATCGCAACTGCATAGCCTGACTCTTCACGATAAGAATCTATGAGCACTTCCACTTCATTTAATCGATTGACACCGTATGTGTTTCTTGCACCTGCAGTCATCATCATGGCGCTGGCGTTGTTGTATCCGCTCGGCTACATGATGTACGGCAGTTTTCGTGAGTGGGACCCCAGTCAGGCGATGGGTGAGTCGACCTTTGTTGGCTTGAAAAACTACATCACTCTATGGAACGACCCAAACTTCAGAGAAAGTACGCTGGTGACGCTGAAGTTCGCTGTATCTGTGGTGACGGTAGAAATGTTCATCGGCGTCGGTCTGGCACTGATGCTTGATCGAAATTTGCGTGGCATGTCATTGCTGCGCACATTGTTTATTTTGCCAATGATGATCGCACCGGTAGTGGTGGGCTTGATATGGCGTTACATGTACCACCCGACACTGGGAATTTTTAATCGCGGGTTAAAAGGTGTCGGGCTGGAGTCGGTTGACTGGTTAGGTCAGCATGCGCTGCTGTCTGTGATCATTGCTGATATATGGCAGTGGACACCGTTTATTTTTATTCTTGCACTGGCGGCTTTGCAATCCCTACCGCGTTCCGCACTGGAAGCATCGCGTATTGACGGCGCTACCGGTTGGCAACAGATCATCCATATCAAACTGCCATTGATGATGCCAGTGCTGATTGTTACCTGTTTACTACGCCTGATTGATGCTTTCAAAGTGCTGGAAGTGATCCTGGTCATGACCGAAGGCGGGCCGGGTTTGTCAACCGAGATTCTGGCTTTGCGTATCTCCCGCACTGCAACAGAATTCAGGGAGCTCGGCGTAGCTGCTGCAATGTCTAATTATCTGTTAATGCTGTTGCTTTTCATTACCGTACTGATGCTGATTTATAACCGCATCATGGAACATCGTGCTGCCAAAGCAAATCGAATGATTGAGGAGGCTCACTGATGGCTGTTGAAGAGAAACGTCAGCATCCGGGCTTCTATGCAATCCTTGTGATGTTAATCATCATGGCGGTCGGTCCGATCCTGATGATGTTCATCAACTCTTTTAAACTTGACGTCGATATTATATCCGGCACAACCGGCTTGCTGTTTATGCCGACAATCCAGAACTACGAAACTGCACTTTGCGACATTCTTCCGTATGAGCTGGATCATCTTGATTTCTGTGCACTGAAGTTCGGCGGTGCATTTATCAACTCGCTAATCATTGCACTGGTCTCAACCCTGTTGACACTGGTAATCGGTTGCATGGCCGCATACGCTCTGGTGCGATTTCGTTTTATGGGGCGTGATACCGCATCAGCCACCACTTTGATGGTAAGGATGGTGCCACCTGCAGTCTTACTGGTTCCGGTATTCGGTTTGTGGAATAACGAGTTTTGTATTGATAAAGCATCGTGGTTAGGTAGTTTAATCAGGGATAACTTCGGTGGCCGTGGTGATGTCTGCCTTGCAGGCACTCATTCTGGAATCATTTTAATTTATGTGGCAATGAATCTGCCGTTTGTCATCTGGATTCTGCAAAGCTTTATTGTGCAGGTGCCAAGGCAACTTGAAGAGGCTGCCAGAATGGATGGCGCCGGACCTTTTCAGGTGTTCTTTAAAGTGGTCCTGCCATTGATCAAGCCGGGTCTTGCTGCGGCTGCCATCTTTACTTTCAGAATTGCGTGGAATGAATATCTACTGGCATCAGCGTTATCTGATCGGGATACCAAAACGGTACCGATTCTAATCGTGAACAATATGTCAGAGTTTAATGTTGAATGGGGTGTGATTATGGCAACGGGCATGTTGCTCGCAATTCCACCCATTATTTTTACACTTTTTGCCTCACGGCAGATCATCACCGGCATGACAGCCGGCGCTGTGAAAGGCTAACAATTTACAGGGTTCGAGTACTATGACAGGTGTAGCAATCATCACTGGTGGTGGTGGCGGTATTGGCCGTGCTGCTGCAATAGCATTTAGCAAAGCTGGCTGGACTGTCGCTGTTGCCGGTAGAACAGAAAAGTCGCTTCATGAAACCGTAGCAGGTCTTGCCGGTGATGGCATGGCAGTGGTTTGTGATGTCAGTGATGAAACACAGGTAGATAATCTGTTTGATTCGGTTGTGGAAAAATACGGTCGCGTAGATCTGTTGTTTAACAACGCAGGCATTTCATCTACTGCGGTGCCGGTAGACGAGCTGGATGTCTCCGAGTGGACCAACCTGATCGCGATTAACCTCACCGGTTCTTTTTTGTGTGCACGAGCGGCATTCAAACACATGCGCAAGCAGGGCAGTGGCCGCATTATTAATAATGGATCTATTTCTGCGACCACACCAAGATTGTTTTCGGCACCTTATACCAGCAGTAAACACGCTATCACCGGCCTAACCAAGTCACTGGCATTGGATGGACGTCGCTATGGTATTTGTTGCGGCCAGATTGATCTTGGCAATATCTCTTCCAGTATGGGTGATGCCATGGCCGAGGGTGTTCTGCAACCCGATGGTGAGAAAATGGCAGAGCCAGTAGTCGGGGTTGAACCAGTCTGTGATGCACTGCTGTATATGGCAAACCTGCCTGCAGATGTGAATGTTTTAAGAATTAACGTGATGGCGAATGGGATGCCATTTGTTGGCAGAGGATAATATAATGACAACCCCCATCAGCCTGGATCAAGAATTTAATTTTCTGGTTGGAACCTACAGCAACCTTGATGTACTGGCACATCAGCCCTATGCGCCAACGTCTGGCGAGGGCATCTATTCAATGTCCATTTCAAAAGATGGGCAGCTCGCGCAAAAGTCAGTAACAGAATGCCTCAATCCCGCTGTACTGATACCACACTCCAACGGCAGCATGGTGTATGCAATTGTAGAGACCATAAAAACCACTGGTGAAGTACTGCAGTATGGCGTAGATAGTAGCGCCGGGCTCGATCTGCAAGGCAGTTTTACCGCTTCTGGTAAATCAACCTGCTATATCTCGGTGTCGCCACAAAAAGATACCGCCATCGTAATCAACTATTGGGATGCGATCATTGATCTGGTGGAAGTTGATAGTGATGGCAAGCTTGGCAATATCATTCAAAGCTTTAAACAGCTGTACCGCAAAGAAGGTGAGTGGCGGCAGGTAGAGTACCGCGAAGACCACTGGGAGAATCGCCAGGTAGGGCCGCACGCCCACTGTGCGCATTTTTGGCACGACTGGGTCTTTATTCCGGATCTGGGTGAAAATGCAATATTTCAGTATCGCTATGATCCTGCAGCAAAGAAGCTGGAGCCAGATACACACATCAAGTTTGAGGCAGGCTCCGGACCACGTCACATGGCCATGCATCCGACTCTGGATATTTGCTATGTCTCTAATGAACTGTTCAATACGGTATGTGTCGCAAAGCTCGACGCATCTGATTCCTCTACAAGTAAAGAGCGGCTGATCCCGATTCAATACGAATCAACGCTCGATAACCGTGATCAGGTGTCTTATGTTTCAGAAATCAAGCTGTCTCCTGATGCACGCTTTTTGTATGTATCAAACCGTGGTGATAATTCCCTGGCAATTTTTAAAGTACTCGATGACGGTCAGCTAGAGCGTATTGATGTTGTGCCAACCGGTGGTAAATTCCCGCGTCACTTCGCACTGACCCCATGCGGTAATGCTGTTTTAGTTGCGAATCAGGATTCCTCAACAATCACTTTGTTTAGCAGAGATATTGAAAGCGGCCTGATAAAAGCCACCGGTGATGAATATACGATTCCCGCCCCGAACTACATCAGATTCCTTGGCTGATGGCAGGGTCTGAATCATGCGTATATCGGCCAATATCGGTTTTTTGTGGGATCACTTACCACTACCAGAAAGGATAAATGCAGCCGCGCTGGCGGGATTCGACGCGGTTGAGTGTCATTTTCCTTATGAATATCCCGCTGCAGAAATAAAGCGTAGTTTGCAGGAAAATGGCTTGTCTATGCTGGGTGTTAATACCAGCCTCGGGCCTGAAGGATGCTTCGGGTTGGCAGCGGTTCCCGGTGAGGAAGTGCAGGCTCGCAAACTGATTGATCAGGCTGTTGATTACGCTGCGGCTATAGATGCCAGCAATATCAACGTAGTCGCCGGGCTAACAGGTGGCAGTGCCGAAGCGGAGCAAGTGTATCGCCGCAATCTTCAATATGCCTGTGAGTCGGCTGCCAAGCACAACAAGACCATCGTGATCGAGCCTTTGAATCCTCGTGCGGTGGCAAACTACCACATGTACACGGTTGAGCAATCGATTGAAACTATTGTGGCGGTCAGAGAGGCTACCGGTACAGACAACATAAAGTTAATGTTTGATTTCTTTCATGCACAGATTGTTCAGGGTGATCTTGAAACCTTGTTGAAAGAAAACATTGACTATATCGGTCATGTGCAGATTTCTGCCGTTCATGATCGCGGTGAACCCGATGTGGGAGAAATCAATTATCCGTATGTGCTCAGCGTACTGGAGTCTCTCGGCTATAATGGCTACATCGGTGCAGAGTACAAACCCAGAGGCAAATCTGTTGAAGCAGGTCTGTCCTGGTTAGAACAGTATCGTCACTAGGTTATTTATCCAAGCGATGGAAAATGTAAAAAAGAACCCGATCACCATGGAGGACGTTGCTCAGGCAGCGGGGGTCTCCCGTATGACGGTATCAAGGGCTCTGCGCAAAGACGGGCTGGTATCTGAAAGAACCCGCGACAGAATTCTAAAGCTGGTCGAGCAGATGAACTACGTGCCTGATCAGGCAGCGGGTAGCTTATCTTCTCAACGATCAGGATTTATCGCGACATTAGTCCCTTCAATAAACAACGTTCACTACGCCGGAATGATTCAGGCATTAACTGAATCACTGGAAAGCACTGGTCTGCAAGTGCTGTTGGGCTATACCGAATACTCCACTCAACGCGAAGAAGCATTGGTTGAAAGCCTGCTTAAGCGACGACCTGAGGCGATTGTATTGCCGTATGACGGCCATACCGAACGCACAATCAAGTTGCTAAAAAAATCGCAGGTACCGGTATTTCAATTGTGGGAGATGCCGGATAAACCCATTGGTTATACGGTTGGATTTTCCAATCATGATGTGTCGTACAACATGACGCAGGAGCTCATTACGCTCGGTTACAGAAATATTGCGTTTCTTTGTGAAACCAATGATGAATGGACTCGAGGTGCTGCCAGACGTGCAGGTTTTAGAGCGGCAATGGAAAACGCCGGTCTCTCAGCTCATCGAATGATTCGATTTGGCACACCACCAATGTCTATTAAAGACGGCCACTTTGTCGGCAGTAACTTAAAACAATACTACGATGACATCGACTGTGTCTTTTGTGTATCTGACGCGCCGGCTTTTGGTGTAATTACGGCGCTAAAAGAGCAGGGCATCTCGGTGCCTGAAGACATTGGCATTGCAGGCTTTGGTGACTTTGAAGTGTCAAGATACAGCGTGCCCGATATCACCACGGTTAAGTTCAACGCACAGGAACTGGGGCGGGTGACGGCGAATTCAATTCTCCGCCTGATAGAACCCGGCAGTACCGGTAAAAAACCGTCAAGGCGCTATGCGATTGAAGTTGAGAACTGTATGCGTGGCAGCACGTCAAAACGCCAGTAGTTTTTAAATTTGTATGTTTTTACTGATAACGCTTATCAGCCCCTGATTTCATTCTCACGCATACCAATCAAATACAAAATACCGTCAAGTCCTACCGTACCAAAAGCATTACCGGCTTCGTCGGCAACTTTGGGTTTGGCATGAAAAGCAATACCAAGTCCGGCAGCTGACAACATCGGTATATCGTTAGCACCGTCGCCAACTGCAATGACTTGCTGTAGCTGAAGACCCTCTGCCTCTGCGATTGATCTGAGTAATTCCGCCTTGCGCTGATCGTCAACAACCTTGCCGGTGACCTTCCCGGTCAGTTTGCCGTCAACCACATCCAGTTGATTAGCGTGCACATAATCTATGCCCAGTCTGCGTGCCAGGCGGGAGGCAAAAAACTCAAAACCGCCCGATAGAATGGCAGTTTTATAGCCCAGCAGTCGCAGGTTACTGATCAGTTTTTCGGCACCATCAGTCATCTTCAGGCTGCTGTCGATACGGTCGAGCCGGTCAACCGGTAAGCCTTTGAGCAACGCCATGCGCTGCTCAAAGCTTTCTGAAAAATTCATTTCACCGCGCATAGCACGCTCGGTTATTTCACTGACCTGATCACCAACGCCTGCGGCATCTGCCATCATGTTGATGACTTCACTCTGGATTAGAGTTGAGTCCATATCAAAGCACACCAGGCGTCGGTTTCTGCGCCAGATGCTGTCTTGCTGGATGGCGATATCCATCTCGCTGCGGCCTGCCAGCGCCAGACAGTCGCGCCGCAGTCCGTCAATATCTCCATTGCGATGGTGGATTCGAATTTCTACTGCAATCAGCGGCGTTTGATTTTCAGTACCGCCCTGATGGCGCTCGGAAATACGCTGTATGGTGGCGATATTCCAGTTGTAGCTGCTGATGATTTCAGTCATCTCGGCTATCAGCGTGGCATTCATGCTGCGGCCAAGCAGCGTGACAAGATAGCGATCAATCGCACCATCCTGCATCCACTGCTGCAGTTCTTCCGCATCAATTGGCGTGAAGCTGATGGATAAATCGAGCTCATGTGCTTTAAAAAGCAGATCCTTAAACAGCGCATCTGGCTTGCCGTTGTCACCACAGGCACTGGCGTCGACTTCAACCAGCATGCCCCACGACAGCAGATTGTGTATCACTGACTGGTCTATATCGAGCACGGTCACCGGGTAGGCGGCCAGTATGTTCACCAGCGCTGAGGTAATACCCGGCCGGTCCGTACCGTTGACGCTGATCAGTACCGTGTGATTCAAGTTGGTTTCCTTCGCTAAAATACAAATCTCACAAGTCTACTTCTTTTAACGTGGCTTGTGCGGAGCACGCGATGCAGAAATAATCTTGTGCCAGCGCTTCACAAAAAACTTGCAAGTGTCCGGCTGGCGCATAATGATACAGCGCTGAAGCAAACTCATACTGGGGAATAGAATGGAAGTAGCAGGTAAAAAAGCGCTGGTTTTCGGTGGTACATCCGGCATTGGCCTGGCCACCACGCATCAGTTGGCCAATCTTGGCGCTAACGTGATCGCGATCAGCCGTGATCCATCAAAAGCCGGTGACTTACCGGCGGGTGTCACCTGTGAAGCGTGTGACGTGCGTGATCGTGAAGCCATGCAGACGCTTTTCCAGAAGCATGCACCGTTTGATATTCTGATCAGTGCTGCAACTGGTGGCAGTCGTGCGCTCGGGCCATTCCTCGAGATGGATATGGATGGTTTTACCGGCTCGTTCGATAAAATGTGGGGCTACGCGAATGTAGTGCGTTACGGCACAAACCATCTGACCGAACACGGCACGATAGTGCTGGTGAGCGGTTCCCCGGCCAGAAAGCCCAAGCCAGGTCAGATTGCACTTTCTGCCGTGGGCGGCGCAGTCGAGGCATTTGTTCGCGGCATTGCACCAGAGATTGCCCCGAAGCGCATCAACACAGTTTCACCGGGCACCATTGATACACCGATGTCTGCACTGACCGGTGATGAACGTGAGCAGCATTTCAAAAAGCTCACTGCACCGCACCTGTTACCAAGAGCAGGGCATGCGGATGAAGTCGCCAAAGGCATTGTATTTATGGTCGAGAATGATTTTGTTACCGGCACAACCATTGATGTAGACGGTGGCTGGTTGCTGGGTAAATAACTGATGTATCTCTGGGCAAAAGCGTTTCATATAATCGCAATGGTCGCATGGATGGCCTCATTGCTCATTTATCCGCGCTACAAAATGCATCAGGCTAAAAGCCAGATCGGTGAACCCTTATTTGAAGCCATGAAAGACGCCGCTGTTCTGCTGCGCAAGATCATCATGATTCCGTCAATGATCACAACGTGGATACTAGGGATTGCCTTAATCGGCTTGAACCCGGCTGTGTTTCAATTAAAGTTTATGTGGCTCAAGCTGTTATTGGTGATCGCAATTACAGTGATGCACATCTACTTCACTAAAGCAGGCCGCAGGCTTGATGAAGAAGGCAATGCAGCAATAGTGTCTAAATTTAAAGTGCTAAACGAACTGCCGTTTGTGGCTTTAATTTTTGTTGTGATACTGGTGGTGGTGAAGCCCTTCTAGAAAGTTCAAAAATGAGAGTGGCGGTAGCGCCACTCTCAATATTTGTTTTTAACCATCAATACAACTATTGAAATGCCTGCAGGCCGGTTTGAGCACGGCCCAGAATCAATGCATGAATATCATGCGTACCTTCATAGGTATTGACTGCCTCAAGATTCATCATGTGGCGGATAACGCCGTATTCATCTGATACACCGTTGCCACCATGCATATCACGCGAGGTTCTGGCAATGTCGAGTGCCTTGCCGCAGTTGTTGCGCTTCATTAGTGATATCAGCTCTGCCGGTGCCTGATGTGCATCAAACAGTCTGCCCAGTTGCAGACAACCTTGCAATCCGATTGAAATCTCGGTCTGCATATCGGCAAGCTTCTTTTGTATTAACTGGTTTGCCGCCAGTGGCTTGCCAAACTGTTTACGATCCAGTGTGTATTGCCTGGCCGCGTGCCAGCAATACTCGGCAGCGCCCATCGCCCCCCAGGCAATGCCGTAGCGGGCGCGGTTAAGGCAACCAAAAGGGCCGGCTAATCCGGCAACTTCGGGTAGTAGATTCTCTTCCGGCACTTCTACTTCATCCATCATGATCATGCCGGTGATCGATGCACGCAGTGAAAACTTGCCGTCTATCTTTGGTGCCGTTAATCCTTTCATGCCTTTTTCAAGCACAAAGCCTTTAATTTTATTGTCGTGTGCTTCTGACTTGGCCCAGACCACAAACACATCAGCTGCCGGTGAGTTGGTGATCCAGTTTTTAGCACCTGATAATAGATAGCCACTCTCGGTTTTTTTAGCACGAGTGATCATCGAAGAAGGGTCTGATCCGTGATCAGGCTCGGTCAATCCAAAGCAACCAATCCACTCACCGCTGGCAAGTTTGGGCAGATACTTTTCGCGCTGCGCGTCGGTGCCGAACGCAAAAATCGGATGCATCACCAACGATGACTGCACGCTCATCATTGACCGGTAACCGGAGTCCACACGCTCTACCTCGCGCGCTATCAATCCGTAGCTGGTGTAGTTGGCACCAATGCCACCCAGAGATTCCGGAATGGTCGCACCCAACAGCCCGAGCTCACCCATTTCATTAAAAATTTCGCGATCAAAAGTCTCGTTGCGATTCGCCTCAATAACACGCGTCACCAGTTTCTCCTGACAATAGGCGTGCGCGGTTTCGCGAATCATGCGCTCCTCTTCGCTGAGCTGTTGCTCAAGCAGAAACGGGTCTTCCCAGTTAAATCTTGGCATTTTCGCGCGAGCGGATTCCGGGGTGTTCACGTGATCTTTGTGTGAATGCGCTAGAGTCATCGGGTTCTTCCACAAGTAGGATGTTTCAAGTGTAGTGTTAAATGCAGGGTGGATTCCAGTTTGTCTGCAATAACGATGATTTACGTTGATATTGTGCGTCGTGTTGCACGTTCACCAATTGGATTTATCAGGGGCAGGAGGCTGAGTTTTTTCCAGAGCGGTCATCAGGCAGCTGTGGCGGGTGGGTGTGATATTGATCGTCACAGATCTGATTAATTATTACGGGTAATAACCGTGGGTAATGCGCCTGGGTTAATCACCACGCATAATGAGTCTGAGCAATAACGTTCAGGCCTTAAAAC
Organism: uncultured Granulosicoccaceae bacterium; assembly: GCA_938007995.1. Taxonomy (GTDB): domain Bacteria; phylum Pseudomonadota; class Gammaproteobacteria; order Granulosicoccales; family Granulosicoccaceae. The sequence continues at coordinate 57,669 of CALLLW010000007.1, forward strand.
TACACCCGCATCTGCAACAGTGCCGGAATACAGATCTCTTCCTCGTCGGCTGTGTGTCGGCAAAACAGCGCATCGACTCTTTTGGCAGTGGCGTACAGGGCATTGGCCGTGGCCGCCAGCGCACTTTGCTTGCTCTGGTCTGTTTCGCCCCTGGCTGCAGACAGTGATTGAACTGCAGACTCAAGCTGATCCAACCCCTCGGTCAATATCCGGTGATCACCGTTCAGTAAATCAAGATGGTGTTGCAGCTCGGGAAAATCCCGCCGGATGATGGGTAGAAACTGGTGCTCTACCACATGCTGGTGCGTGTGCGCATGGTGAATAAACTGACTCGCCAGTTGAGTAAACTGGGTAATGTGTTTTTTCCGCGCTTCGGGTTCATCCAGCACCAGCAGCAATTCGGTACACCTCAATGGCAGCTGTGATACTGCGCGAAGCAACGCCTCATGAACCTGCACCCAAAACTGCGCCTCACCGGCAAATCGATGATGATCAATCCATTGCGCACGAGTACCACTCTGTGCCTGCAGCTGATCAACCGACGCCCGCAGCTCCTCACTTAGCGCGGAACGTTTTTCAATATGATGAATGGCTGAATCGTAGTTAAAAGCGTTCGACATCGTCGGTGGGGAATCAGAGCTTGTCAGTAAGTCTGCCAGCTCAATATCGATAGGGCAATGTGCTAACCCACAGCACAGGCGATAGGGTAGACTTTGAAGCAGTTAATTAACTGAGCACCCACACAATGGCCAGACTGGAAACCCGCGCTGAATCGAGCCTGTCAGCAGAGTGTATTGCAGCATTGGAACCCACCCGGCTGAACGGCAAGCTCGCTGATGTTTATCTGCAGTTTGCCAACAGCGAACCTGCAATAATGGCCTACCTTCAAATGGAGGCAAGCCTGCGCCAATCGAGTCTTAGCGAGTATGAGATCGAGGCTATAAAATTATTGGTCAGTGAAATAAATCAGTGTGACTATTGCCTTGCGGTGCACAGCATGAAATCAAGTAAAGCCGGTATTGATAAAGCAACGCAAATCGCCATTCGCACTGGCGGCAAAACAATGAATGCCAGAGTCGATGCGCTGCTTGAGATTGTCAGATCGTTTTTTAAAAAGCCCGGGCCAATATCTGATCAGCAACTGCAGCAGGCCAGAAGCTGTGGCCTGACTGATCGCGACCTGGTGGATACAACCATGGCGGTCAGCACCATTTTTTTCACAAACATCACCAATCACATCAATAACTCTGAAAGCACTTTACCAGCTGCGCCGCCAGTAGAGTGAAGCAGCATGTGCACGCTTTAATTCAAGGGTTGAATACAGTAGTCTCTGTTGAACGCACAGCAGGGGAAACGGCATGAGTACAACCACACTCAACAGAAAAGACGGTGATCAACCGTTCAATAAAGACCCCGCAAAATCATTCACGCTACCTGCACGATTTTACACAGACCTTCAAGTCTATGATCTCGAAAAGCATGCCATCTTTTATAACAGCTGGTGGTATGCCGGGCATGTCAGTCAGGTGCAAAATACCGGCGACTACCTGACCACAGAAATACACGAACAAAACGTGTTTGTGGTTCGTGACAGAGAAGGCGAGCTGCGTGCGTTTTATAACGTTTGTCAGCATCGCGGTCATGAACTGGTCAGTGGCAATGGTCACGCCAATCTGATTGTTTGCCCGTATCATGCCTGGTCGTATGATCTTGACGGCCAACTCAAAGGCGCGCGTAACACAGAGAACATGGAAGGCTTCAAAAAGTGCGACTTCGCATTAAAGCCGGTACAGGTCAATGTGTTCTGCGGCTTGGTCATGGTCAATCTTGATCCATCGGCAAAACCACTAACCGAGCAAGCACCGGGTCTTGAAGCAGAGATAAGACAATACTGCCCGTCAGTCGATGATCTGGTATTCGCACAGCGTGATACCTACGAAGTGCCGTGCAACTGGAAAGTCATGATTGATAACTTTCTCGAATGCTATCACTGCCATACCGCGCATCGTGATTTTGTTGACCTGGTTGATATGGAAAGCTACCGCTCCAAAATCAATGGTATCTATTCAAGTCACGTATCGGATGCCGTCAAATCTACAGACAACAAAGCCTATAAGTTTGAAAAAGGTGATGTTGACTTCGGCTATGCCGGCTGGTTTCTATGGCCCAACCTGACCATCTGGGCCTACCCCGGTGAAGCAAACTTATCAGTACTGCAAATGAACCCCGCAGGCGTCGAACAAACCATCGAGTTTCAAGATTGGTTTGCTAAAACAGAGACCCCAAGCCCGCAACTCAAAGATGCAATGGACTATCAGAAAGATGTGTTGCAACCGGAAGATATCGGCCTCTGTGTCAGTGTGCAGAAGGGCCTTAAATCACAAGGGTACAACCAGGGCAGGTTTGTGGTTGATGGTGAGCGTAGTGAGCTTTCCGAACATGCAGTGCATCATTTTCAGCGGTTGGTGGCTGATGCGTTGGGGGCTGAGTTGGGGTGAGGGCGGTTGTGGTGCGAGCACAGCAGGGTGTGACGCGACTTCCAGGCTAATCCTCCATGGCCGAATTGAGCCGATCATTCATCAACTTATAAGGAAGGATGAATCTCACTAAGAAAGAATGTAGACTAATTCTTTCTTAACGATGTGCGCTAAAAAAGCCTCCTTTCTTAGTGAATAAAAATGTAGATAAAACAACGTCTTCGGGTACCTGGAAAACCCGGGATTTCGGTAGCGAAAGGGTGAGATTCTTCATTCCCGGCGCGGTTCCGCCAGCACCGCCGCTTGATTTAATGCCTTTTCAACGACTGTTGGCTTCCGCCAATCAGGCGCTTGGCAGACTTGATGGATTGGCATCTGTTCTGCCCGACACACCGCTGTTCCTTTATATGTATGTGAGAAAAGAAGCTCTCCTGTCATCACAGATAGAGGGAACACAATCTTCATTGTCAGATCTGTTTGCGCTCGAAGACGGTGCTGAGCTCAACGTTTCAATTGATGATGTCCGCGAAGTATCGAACTATGTGGCTGCAATGGATCTTGGGCTCGCCAGAATCAAGGACGATAACTTTCCAATCTCTTTACGGCTTATAAGAGACATCCATAAAGTACTCATGACTTCTGGGCGTGGCTCCACCAAGCAGCCGGGTGAATTTAGAACATCGCAAAACTGGATAGGTGGTACACGTCCGGGCAACGCGACCTATGTTCCGCCACCGCCCGATGTAATGCTTGAATGCCTGTATCAACTGGAGTCTTTTCTGCATCAGGAAGAATCTGAACTTCCAGTACTCATTAAAGCGGCATTGGTTCATCTACAATTCGAATCTATTCACCCGTTTCTGGATGGAAACGGCCGGCTTGGCCGCTTACTCATAACCTTTATGTTGTGTGAAAACCGAATACTAAGAGAGCCATTGTTATATTTGAGTTTGTATTTAAAATCTCATCGACAGAAATACTACGAACTACTCCAAAGTGTGCGAGAGACAGGCAATTGGGCACCATGGATAGAGTTCTTTCTTCAGGGCGTGCTGGAAACTTCTGATCAGGCAACAGAAACGGCTCGCGAAATCCTGACCATATTCGACGAAGACAAAAGAGACATTGAAAAACTTGGTCAGGCTGCCAACACTGCTTTGCGCCTGCACGAATTTATTCAGCGCAGGCCAGTGGTGAATGTACAAGTTGCGGTCACCCAGTTACGGCTTTCACCTCCGACTATTAGAAAAGCGATAGAACATCTTGAAGAGCTGAGTATTTTGCAAGAGACCTCGGGGAAAAAGCGAGACAAGCGGTATGTGTATCAGCGTTATATGGATCAGCTTATTAGTGGAACAGAGCCGCTTTGAGTCAACTTTACTCTGAAAAAATGTCGAGGCAGCCATCATAAACAGCCCAACCTGACCATCTGGGCATATCCCGGTGAAGCGAATTTATCAGTGCTGCAAATGAACCCCACAGGCGTCGAACAAACCATCGAGTTTTAAGACTGGTTTGCTAAAACAGAAACCCCAAGCCCGCAACTGAAAGATGCAATGGACTATCAGAAAGATGTGCTGCAACCGGAAGATATCGGCCTTTGTGTCAGCGTGCAGAAGGGCCTCAGGTCACAAGGGTATAACCAGGGCCGGTTTGTGGTTGATGGTGAGCGTAGTGAGCTTTCCGAGCATGCGGTGCATCATTTTCAGAAGTTGGTGGATGAGTTGGGGTGAGGGTTTACCTTGTCATCCGATATACTCTCGGAGATAGTAGTAGTTTTTTTGTACGCTAGGGGGCTTTGCAATATTTCTACAAACATAACCTTACTGAATTATTTTCACTAGTGTTCTTTGTGTGAGTATAAAGAATGAAAGATGTAGTATGAGCTCTCGTAGATGGACGGGGCTCTATATAAAGGATGCGGTTGACTTTTACTCTTCGTTTCTGCCGAGATTTTTCCCGCTAAGGCAATTGTCGTGTCACTGGTACGACAATTGAGACAATTACCAGGACAGTCATTGTAATAAGATCTTTTTCTATTCAGATTTAATTTTTTCGCCTTGTTTTGGCGTCATCCTCAGAATCACCGAAATTGGAAACAACAACCATAAGTCAATTTTCCCGGACCGTGCAATCGGGATGAGCGTGTTCCAATCGAGCTGAGTGCTGAATGGGTCTAACAATACAACAGCTCTGTCTGAACCTTTTAGCCGGCGGCAAAATTCCGGTATGAAGGTATTGGCATCTTGTGAGTAGACAGCAATTTTCTTATCGCTGTGCTCTGCTTTCAGTTGCTCAAGTTCAGCCACAAACTCTGAATTGATGTCGTTAAAGTGATACTGATCAAATGGCCGGTCAATCGAAAGGGCAACTTCAACTGAAGCCCTCAGATTCTCTATGGGGATCAGAGGCTGTTGATTTGCCTGCTCGGATGGTTGATGAGACCCGGACCCAGCAAACGCATCTATGTAGTGAAGCATGAAAGTTTGATTCTGCAATGCTTTGGTGTAGAAGTTCAGGTAGTCCTCAAGCAAAGCAAGCTTTTTACTCGTCCAGATACCGCCGAATTGCTGAAGCATCGCATACCGCCATAAAACTGTATATAAAAACAGTATAGCGTATTGCCAGCTGCCTGCAAATGGCTAATAGACTGAACCTTTTGTACTGTCCGGGCCGCTGATATTCTGCCCGGAATCGCGTACAATTTAGCTACAAAGATCCCATAGGTAGCAAGGGTGCAGAGCCGTGATAACTGGCGAAAATATATCGAAAATAAACCGCACCTTAAATACAACGTGGGTCAGTGGTCTCTCTGATGTGCTGGCTGTGATAACGCAGTTATTTATCCTGGTGAAGTTCAAGAGCTGCCGCAAGTCACCGCGATGCGGTTGGAGTGCTTGTTGATGAGGGTAGGGTACGAGCAGCACACAGTGTCATCAACAAAGTTTGCTGAGGCTCTATGAATAAAAAAGACAAAAAAGAGCTAAGCGAATCCGATATCGCAGCCAAATTCATCACTCCAGCCATTATTAATGCAGGCTGGGATGAAATGACGCAGATTCGCCGAGAATTTCCGCTCACTCCCGGCCCCGTCATCGTGCGTGGCAACATGTCGTCCCGCAACAAGAAAAAAAGCAAACGTGCAGACTACATGCTGCAGATGAAAAAGGGCCTGCCAGTGGCGGTAGTGGAGGCTAAGTCCAACAACTTTCCTCCCGGTCATGGCATGCAACAGGCGCTTGGCTATGCAGAGATTCTGGGTATCCCCAGCGCATTCAGCTCCAACGGTGACGCCTTTGCCTCACACAACAAAGTAGCCGGTGAAAACGAAGACATAGAGACCGAATTTCCGCTCGATAACTTTCCATCACCGGATGAACTCTGGCAGCGCTACCGACAGTTCGATCCATCCATAGCAGAACAAGACAACATTGCCGCACTACCCAAAGCAGCCGAACCTCTCGCACCGGTCTACGATGACACCAGTGAAGCTCTGGTGCTGCAACCTTATTTCGATGACGGTAGCGGCAAGGAACCGCGCTACTACCAGATACAGGCAATCAATCGGGTGGTAGAACGTGTTGCCGCAGGTCAGAAGCGCTTGTTGTTGGTAATGGCTACCGGCACTGGAAAAACCTACACAACCTTCCAGATCATCTGGCGTTTATGGAAAGCCAGACGCGCCAGACGCATATTGTTTCTGGTAGACCGTAACATCCTTGCCGACCAAACCCTCACCAATGACTTCGCCCCGTTTGGCGACGTGATGACAAAAATAAAGAACCGCAAGATCGACCCTTCCTACCAGATTCATCTTGGCCTTTATCAGGCACTAACCGGCCCCGATGAGGAAGACAAAATTTTCAAAAGTGTTTCCCGCGACTTTTTCGATCTCATTGTCATTGACGAGTGCCACCGTGGCAGTGCCAAAGATGACTCCGCATGGCGCGAGATTCTTGAATACTTCGACGGTGCAGTACAAATAGGCTTAACCGCCACACCAAAAGAAACCAAATACGCTTCCAACATCACCTATTTTCAGGAGCCGGTTTACACCTACACCCTGCAACAAGGCATCCAGGATGGATTCCTCGCCCCTTACAAGGTTGTACGTATCAATATCGATAAAGACCTTGAAGGCTGGATACCCAAAAAGGGGATGACTGATGATCTAGGCCATGAACTGGAACAACGCGAATATAACCAGGCTGATATGGATCGCAAACTGGTACTCAACCAACGCACAAAGTTGGTAGCGAAGCGAGTAATGGAACTACTCAATGCTACCGACCCATTTGCTAAAACAATAATCTTCTGTGAAGACATCGACCACGCCGAGCGCATGCGCAAAGCCATCGTCAATGCTGCCGGTAAGCTCGCGACTGACAACAGCAGATATGTAATGAGAATTACTGGAGACAGTGCTGAAGGCAAAGCCGAGCTGTATAACTTCACAGACGAAGAAAGCAAGTACCCAGTTATTGCGACTACATCAGAACTGATGACCACCGGTGTTGATGCGAAAACCTGCAAACTGATCGTACTGGATAAAACCATCACTTCGATGACAACCTTCAAACAGATCGTTGGCCGTGGCACCCGCATTGATGAAGACCACGACAAGTATTATTTCACCATTATGGATTTCAAAAAGGCCACCGTGCTTTTTCAGGACCCGGACTTCGACGGTGAAGCTGTAGTAATTTACGAACCAGAAGATGGTGGCAATCCGGAACCACCTGATCCGGAATATCCAGACGACATTGACACCGGTAACGATGATGACGAAGACACGACACCCAAAAAGCATTATGTCAGTGGTGTATCTGTACGAATACTTTCAGAGAAAGTCACCTTCATCGGTGAAGATGGTCAGGAGGTTACAGAGTCTTACCGCGAGTACAGCCGTAAAGGCATCCGCAGCGAATACAGCTCGCTAGATGACTTCTTAAAGCACTGGAACACAGCCAAAAAGAAAACTGCCATCATTGATGAGCTTGCCGAATACGGCATCGAACTCCCCAAGCTTGCCGAAGAGGTGGGCAAAGAAGTGGGTGACTTTGACCTTATCTGCCACATTGCGTTTGATCAGCCCCCACTCGCCCGTGCGGAACGCGCCAACAACGTGAAAAAGCGCAACTACTTCGCCAAATACAATACTCAGGCCCGTGCAGTACTCGAAGCACTGCTCGATAAATACGCAGACGAAGGTATCACCACCATCGAAAGTAACACCGTGCTAAAGCTACAGCCCTTTGATGAAGTAGGCACACCGGTAGAAATCATCAAAGATATCTTCGGCGGCAAAGCCAACTACGAAACCGCCCTGCAAGAGCTGGAACACGCTCTTTATAACCAGAATCAAAAACAAGCATGAGCAATATCAGTGGCAGCATTAAATCCATCCAGGACATCATGCGCAAAGACGTCGGTGTCGACGGCGATGCGCAGCGCATCAGTCAGCTGGTATGGATGTTTTTCCTTAAAATATTCGATGACCGTGAAGAAGAGATAGAGCTCCTCGAAGACAACTACAAAAGCCCGCTGCCTGAGCACCTGCGCTGGCGAAACTGGGCAGCAGACAGCGAAGGTATTACAGGCGACGAGTTGAACGACTTCGTTAACCTGCAGCTTTTCCCGACATTCAAGACCGGCTTAACTCTCGACGGCAAAAACGGACAGCGTGCCCGCGTAGTGCGTAACGTTTTTGAAGACGCCTACAACTATATGAAGTCAGGCACGCTGATGCGTCAGGTGTTGAAAAAAATAGCCGAGATTGACTTCAATAACACCAAAGACCGCCACACCTTCGGAAGTATCTACGAGCAAATACTCAAAGACCTGCAAAGTGCGGGTAATGCCGGAGAGTTCTATACACCGCGAGCCGTTACGCAATTTATTGTTGATCGGGTTGACCCGAAGCTCAAAGAGTCAGTGCTCGATCCGGCCTGTGGTACTGGTGGCTTCCTCGCATGCACTATCGACCACAAACGAGAGCGCTATGTCAAAGCAGCCAAAGACGAGAAGACTCTGGTTGAGAGCATTCATGGTGTTGAGAAAAAATCACTGCCGCACATGCTTTGCACCACCAATATGATTCTGCATGGCATAGACACGCCCACGCAAATAGAACACGCCAACATGCTGAGCCGCCGCGCCTATAAAGACTATGGCGAGAAAGACAGGGTAGACGTGATTGTTACCAATCCGCCGTTTGGCGGCACAGAAGAAGATGGTGTTGAAAATCAATTTCCTGCTACTTACCGAACGCGTGAAACAGCTGATCTTTTTATGGCGCTGGTAATTAAGTTGCTCAAAGTCGGTGGTCGCGCTGCCGTGGTGTTGCCTGATGGTTTTTTGTTTGGCGAAGGTACCAAGACTCGCCTTAAAGAAACGTTGTTAGAGCAGTGCCATTTGCACACTATTGTGAGGTTGCCTAATGGTGTTTTTAATCCTTATACCGGCATCAAAACCAATATTCTGTTCTTTACCAAAAAAGCAGAGAGTGAATGGCCTGCCACTGAGCATGTCTGGTATTACGAGCATCCCTATCCCGAAGGAGTCGTCAGCTACAACAAAACCAAACCAATGCGCTTTGAGGAATTCAAAACCGAATGCGACTGGTGGGGTGATGAAGCGAAGGGCTTCAAAAAACGGGTTGAGACAGAGCAAGCCTGGAAAGTCAGCGTTGATGATATTAAGAAAAACAACTTCAACCTGGATATTAAAAATCCACATGTGGCGGAAGTGGTTAATCATGATCCTGAAGAATTACTACAAAGCTATGCTGCACAGCAGGCAGAGATTCAGGGGCTTCGTGATCAGTTGAAAAGTATTCTCGGTCAGGCGTTGATGGGCAATTCACAGCAGAGTGGTCGTTGAGTATGGCTGCGGTGGATGAACTGATTACTGAGCATATTGATATTTGGACTTCTGCGGTTAAACGTAGGTCCGGTTCCGGGCGTGGTGGGGGTAAGAAGGTTGAGCTGTATGGGGTTAAGAAACTTCGGGAATTGATATTGGATTTGGCGGTGCGGGGGTTGTTGGTGCCGCAGGATCCGGAGGATGAGCCTGTCGGTTCGTTGCTTGAAACTATCCATAAAGAGCGAACCTGGTTGGAGGCCGAGGGAAAGGCAAAGAAGCAGAAAAAAATTCCGCCAATTGACAGCGGCGAGGAGCCGAATAATTTGCCAAGTAGCTGGCAATGGGTCAGGTTAGGCTCAATCTGTATTCTCGAAAACGGAGACCGTAGTAAAAACTACCCGAACAAATCATTACTAGTTGATAGTGGAATACCATTTGTTAATGCCGGGCATTTGCTTGATGGTCAGGTCAACCGAGACGAGATGACTTTTATAACGAGAGAGCGGTACGACCTACTAAAGGCAGGCAAGTTCAGAGACGGAGATATTCTTTTTTGCCTCAGAGGATCACTCGGAAAATCCGCATTGGTCGAGGGATTTGATTGCGGAGCAATCGCATCTTCCTTAGTCATTGTGCGGCGATTGAAGGAGACAAGTCAGGAATATCTACAGATGTACTTCAATAGCCCGCTTTCTTTCCGGAGCATACAGCTCTATGACAATGGTACTGCACAGCCTAATTTGTCAGCAGCTGATTTGGGTAAGTTTCTTGTTCCACTACCACCGTTGCCAGAACAACACCGCATAGTAGCCAAAGTCGACGAACTAATGGCCCTCTGCGACCAGCTAGAGCAACAAACCGAAGCCAGCCTCACTGCACACCAAACACTGGTGCAAACCCTGCTCGACGCCCTGACTCAGGCAGCAGCCTCACAACCCGATAACTCGCAGAGTGCCACTGACGCCACCACGCCCTTTGAGCAAGCCTGGAATCGTCTGTCCGAACACTTCGACACCGTATTCACCACTGAAGACAGTATCGAACAACTCAAACAAACCATCCTGCAACTTGCTGTTATGGGTAAGCTCGTACCGCAGGATCCCAATGATGAGCCTGCCAGTGTGCTGCTTGAGCGTATTGCTGCTGAGAAAGCTGAGTTGGTTAAGGCTAAGAAGATTAAGAAGCAAAAGGCGTTGCCGGAGATTGGGGAGGACGAGAAACCGTTTGCGTTGCCGAGTGGGTGGGGGTGGAGCCGACTTGGTGATCTTGGTTACGATCTAGGCGGGGGTACACCGTCCAAATCAAAAAAATCTTACTGGGACGGAGATATTCCGTGGGTTTCACCGAAAGACATGAAAACAGATTACATAGTTAACGCCCAGGACTATGTAACCGAACAAGCACTAAGTGAAACAACCGTCAAACTTATTCCAGAGAATAGCCTGCTTCTAGTTGTACGTGGGATGATCCTCGCTCATTCGTTCCCGGTGGCCATCACAAAATGTAAAGTCGTCATTAACCAAGATATGAAAGCGCTTATCTTTGGAAACATATTACCGAGCTTTCTTCTCTTGCAAATGAAGAGCTCGAAATCTGATGTAGTTCAGCTAGTCGATCGCTCATCACACGGCACATGCAAGTTAATATCAGACAAGCTCTGGAACATAGTCATTCCAGTTCCACCATTTAACGAACAACATAGAATAGTATTGAAGGTCAGTGAACTAATGATCATCTGCGATCAACTCAAAACCCGTCTCACTGAAGCTCAAGCAACCCGACTACAAATAGCCGATGCTGTTGCAGAGCAAGCCATCCACTAATAATCATTTGGTCGATCACGCCTGTCAAACGGAGATCAAAAATGTCGGACAGCACTACTTGGGGATTCCTCATAGGCTCACATAGGCACTGACCTCGTCGACAATAACGATATTGTTATCGGTTCATGGCATCCGTCTTCATTGGCGAAATTATTAAGACAGTCATTGTAGAAAGTGAGGGAAAATCTAAGGGGCAAGTCGTGGCAATGTACACTACGCTACACTGCCTGCTTAACACTCTCTCGTCAGCCAAACACACCGTCAACCCACTGATCGTTTTTGACACGCCACTAATCTCCAATAAGAAACTCGGCAATAACAGAGACCGGCATTGTCGTGCGAGATAAACAGGGTCAGACAACTCGTGCTTTCTTCGAGTACTATTACGCAACTTCGCTTGAATAAGTCCAACGTATGCGCTTACTGTTAAGAATCCTCATTCCTTGTGTGGTGATTGTGACGCTGGCCGGCACACTGTACTGGTTTATGCGGCCGTCACCGTTCGATACCAACAATCCGCTGCTCGCAAAAGAGGGGCCGATAGACTTGCTTGCTGATTTGCATACGAATGAACTGCCCGAAGGTTGGGGGGCATCGTAAATTCCTGACGGTCAAACCCGCAGACCATCATACAATTAGCAGGACAGTCACGGTACAACGTAATCCCTTCAGCACCAACTTTCAAATAGTACCAAGGCGCGGTAGTGACATACTGCGCTTTTTTTCCATTCTGGAGAAAGCGATTAGCGGAGAATCGACAGCATCTTGCGCCGGGCCGGTCTGGTGCTATTCCGGTTACTTGAATCGAGCATTTATCTGGTCGATCAAACTCAAATGGCTTTTGTCTGCTGCCGTTAGGTAGCTCTCGCCATCGCGATCCTGCAGCAGAATTGCAGGAATTTCCAGGGTTGCCGCTAACCTGTCCCAGAGTGCTCGCAGTCAACGTGTGAGGAGCATCACATGATAAACAGGTCACGGAGAATTCAGGAATGAAAGTACTGGTAATTGAAGATGATAAGAAGTTGTCTCTTGCAATACGTACCCGATTGCAGTCATTCGGCTACGAGGCAGTGGTGGCTGAAGATGCGATTTCAGCGATATCTATGGCCGTTAAACATAAACCTGACGTCGCACTTGTGGATATCAATCTTCCTGGTGGAGACGGGTTTACTGTGCTGGATCGGTTTAGTGCGTCCAATGAATGTAAAGTAATGCCTACTATTATGATGACTGCAAATAGAGATGACAATTTAAAGCAGGAAGCATTACTGCACGGGGCACGTGCTTTTTTAGCAAAACCATTTGGTGCTACCGCATTGCTGGAGGCGATTGAGACTGCAGCCAAAGACCTGCCGTCTGATGGATTGCAAGATCCCCAGGCAGCTTAGCGAGTGTCTGGCTATATGTAGATAAAGCTATGGATATAAAAAGTAGCACCAGGCATGATCTTTTAGCGCCGCTGTGTAATATTCGAGCATTCAATGAAGAGTTGAAGCATGTCGCACAGGTGCTTGAGACGATTGCGGATAGTCATTCGGATGCATCTCAACAGAAGATCTCGGATACGTGTAAGCAACTTGCTAATGACGATATCCTGATGTGTACTGATGCGATAACAAGAGCATCTGATACGCTGGAGAGAAAAATCACCGAGCTATTGCAAAGCGGCGTGGACACAAAATAGTGTTGCCAGATCAATGTAATCTTGAAGCTACAGAAAATGTCCTGGATGACCCGCTTCGTATTTTAATCATCGATGATGATGAATTGTATATTCAGCTTTTGCGTCGAATATTACAACGGGTCGGCAATCGTAAGTATGATGTCCGCAGTGTTGTCACTGGAGAAGATGCAATATCGCAATGTCGGGATCACACCTTTGATGTGCTGTTGCTTGACTATCATCTGCCAAATATGACTGGTCTGGAATGTCTTGGTTCTATTCGTAGTGGGCAAACCAGAAAATTAGATAAGCCGCCTGCGATATTATGCACAGCTGAAGGCAGTGAAAGCACTGCCGGACAAGCGCTAAGAGCCGAGGCTGAGGACTATCTGCCGAAGAATCACATTAACGACAACTCATTGTCCAGATCTATTACCAACGTTGTTACCAGGCACAGGTTAAACTGCGAGATCGAGAGGCAGTTTTTGGAACTTAAGCAAATGAATGGTGAGCTTGAGAAAAAGAACCGTGAGATTAGTCATTTTTACCAGAAGATTTCTCATGAGGTAAAGACACCGTTAGCCTCGGCAAGAGAGTTTTTGTCGCTGGTACGCGATGGAGTCTCCGGGGAGGTTAACGGTCAACAAAGTGAACTACTGGACTATGCGCTCGTCAGTTGTGATCAGCTTAATCGGCACTTTGATGATCTTGTCGATATGACCAAGCTCGAGCTTCGGAAGCTTCCGTTAGTTATAGAAGAGTGTAGTGTCCATGATATTGTGCAAAGAAGTACAGCATCATGTGTTGCTAAGCTACGTGAGTGCGGTGGGAACATTCACTATAAGAAAAATGCGAGCATAGATAAAATTCACGCTGATCAAGATAGAATTATTCAAGTGTTGTCCAATCTTATTGGCAATGCAATCAAGTACTCGTCTGAATGCCCCGAGATTCACTTGAAAACTGAACTGAGCTCAGATGCCCGGCAGATTGTTATTAGTGTTGCAGACAATGGCAATGGTGTTAGCGAAGACGATGCGCAGTTTATCTTTGATAGACTGTATCAGGCGGGCTCAGCGAGTGTGGACTGCCTGGGGGCCGGGTTAGGTCTTGGGTTATCTATTGCCAAAGAAATTGTTGCGTTGCATGGGGGTAAAATCTGGATGGAAAGTGAGCCTGGTAGTGGCAGCATATTCTCGTTCATGCTGCCACTGAGGTCGGGTGATGTTGTTTCAGTTGCAGAGCAATAGTCAGAATTTAGTGTGTTGTGAGATGATCTGCCAGCGAAGTCGTGCTTAAGACGCCTGAGCTATTTCACTCAGTACCTCAAGGCAGGTATTTTTAAAGAAAGGCTTTTGCAGACAATATGCAGCTCCTTTGCCCAGGAGGTCGGATTTTTGTTTCGGGTTGATTGAGGCTGACATCAAAACAACCTTTGTGGCCGGATATTCTTGCGTCGTATAGGCAAGTAAGTCTTCGCCATTCATTTGACCCTCTTCGAAGCGTAAGTCAGAGAAAATTATATTAAATTCCTGCGGTTTGAGCTTTTCAATCGCATCTTCAATTGATGCAGCTTCTGTTACCGTGCATCCGCATCGGCTTAGCATTCTTGCGATAGCAGATCGAATGTCATTATCATCATCGACGACAAGTGCGATAGTGTTAACTTCGCTTTGCGTAGTTCTGGCGCTGAGCATAAGTTCCTCGTAGATACCAAACTCAAGGCTGTGCCACACCGATCTCAAAATGCACCACTTCGTTGTTATGTAGCGTATGCACATTACATTCCGTTGTATTTTTTATATAAGCCAGAGTTTAGTTTTTGACGGTCCATGGACAATTATTAGGACAGTCACTGCATAAATGATCAGATTGCAGTCTTCTTTCCTGAATGGATTGATCTCTAGCGAACCATTACTCGGGCAGGCAAAATATGAAGAGGAGATACCGAGTCAGGCATGCCACACGCGCCGAATTGATGCGTGGAGCTATAGTATTTGTTTGACATACTATCTGGAAAAATACCAAATCTCGGTGAAGTTTATTTTGTACGTGGACCAATTAGGGGTTGAGACCAATAGGGGTCAAGTCTTTATATTAACTGACAGTACTATTTCATACGGTGCCACGAGATAAACCAGGCCAGGTAATTCGTGCTTTCTTCGAGTACTATTACGCAACTTCGTTTGAATAAGTCTAACGCATGCGCTTCCTGTTAAGAATCCTCATCCCCTGTGTGGTGATTGTGACGCTGGCCGGCACACTGTACCGGTTTATGCGACCGTCACCGTTCGATACCAACAATCCGCTGCTCGCAAAGGAGGGACCGATAGACTTGCTTGCTGATTTGGATACGAATGAACTGCCCGAAGGCTGGGGGCATCGTAAATTCCTGACGGTCAAACCCGCAGACTATCAAATGACGGAAGAGGATGGTGAGTTGGTACTGCGCTGTAGCACGAACAACAGTGCCTCGATTCTTGCGCGTGATACCGAAATTCCCCTTAGCTCGCACGCGATACTGTCATGGCGATGGAAAGTCACAACACCCATAGACAGTAATGCTGACGAATCCACCAAAGAGGGAGACGATCATCCGATACGGTTTTTCATCACTTTCTCAAATGAAAACGGCAACAGATCGGCAATGGAAATTATATGGAGCAATAAAAAGTATCAACCTGATGACTACAAGATAATCGGCGAGTTTTATCACTATGTTGCTAACGGTTTAGTGGAAAATACAGGCAAGTGGTTTGAACATTCAGTAGATCTCAGGCAAATTTACAACGACATTGGTGGTACTGGCACCCCGGTACTACAGACGATCGGTTTTTTCTGCGACAGCGACAACACCGGCGGTAGTAGCGATGCGGCGTTCGCTAACATCTCACTCTCGGCACAGTTATAACGCTCAGACTCGCATCCAGTCGTGAATCAGACACTGGTATAGAAGTGATTCTGTCGTCCGGACTCTGTGCGAGATGACTGATTGCTCTGTCACTGACGTCACACGCTATCGTGTAGCCACGCTTGACCGTGACCTCACTGATGTGACGTCGCGATTTTTACGCACACCCGGAATTCTGCGTTAGCTCGTCCGCTGCCACTCATTCGCGAGTGCGCCAATTCCCAAATGTGTCGCTGTGCAATGCAACGGCTTGAACGCTATTCATTATTGTTACCGAAATAATACTAGTGCTCTGGCAATATTAAAAGTTGGGATACAGCGAGTGCAGAAGTGGTCAGTGCAAGGCGCGCGATCGAGTAATGGTTGTTCCCTTTCGAGTGAGCGCAACGCAGCAATGGCCGCTTATGTGCTCGCCCGCAGGGGATGGCTTTTGATGTGCCCGGCACGACCACCGAGAATTTGCAGGTGGTTAAATGGCACATCGAAAGTCATACTGTATTCCAATTTTTAGTGTTGCCAGAGCACTAGTGGGTTATGGTCAATTAGCCTATTGGGTTATGGTCAACAAACCTATGCTTCGATACTATGAAAGTAGCTGTGACTGTTACGCTTGCATCTGCATACTGTCAGTCCAGCAAAATGCGTTTATTTAATGGGGGTGTATTAAAGAAAAGCGTGCATTGCGGTAAGTGTCGAGTCTCTGGCAACGGCGCTGTCATTAAAGTGTTCGTATTGTGCTTTCATGCACTCGAATGTTTATTTGCGATACTCAGGCAAGACTATCGTCAAGTAGTAATTTTTTATTTACAACAGAAAGAAGGACCTTATGAAATGTTTTGTACCTGTATTTGCAGCCAGTCTGCTCATCTTCCAAACCGTCAGCAACGCACAGACAGTGATGGATTCTCCAGCAACTTCACCGCCGGAGATCGCTGATGATTCGCCGATAATACCTGGCCTCTCCGTAGTAGCGCAGTGGAATGAGCTTGCTCTAGCCGGTGTGCGTGACACGGGCGCCAGGCCCACTGTCACAACCTGGCAACTGTTTATGATCAGTGCTGCGATGTATGATGCACTGACGATGTATACGGAACACTCCACTCCGTATGCATTAAGTGACACGTTGCGACAACCGCTGGCTGATCATACCCGGTCTAATCGGGAGTCTGCGGTTAGTCAGGCCGCTTATCAGGCACTGAGTCGTTTATATCCTGAATTCGAGCGCAGCAATGGCTTCTTCGAGGCGTACCTTAATCAACTGGGGTATGAGGTACAGCTTGTTGCCGACGATACGCCTGCAGGCATTGGCTTAAGCGCTGCTGACGCGGTGTTTGCGAAGCGCGACGCAGATGGATCAAACTATCAAAACGATTTCGCGCCGATCACGTCTGCAAGGTTTCCGGAACCTTATGTGCCAGTCAACAGCCCGGACCCGATATCGGAAATAGGAATCTTCGGTGACGACTTCAACCCGAATCGCTGGCAGCCATTGCGTGTGCCTAACGGTACTGTACTCGACGAAGATGAACTGGCCGTAGTCGATGATTTAAACCTCGACTCGTTTGGTGATCAGCAGTTTTTGACCCCGCATTGGGGAGCGGTAACGCCCTTTGCCCTTGAAGACAGCGCACAGTTCCGACCAGCACCGCCTCCGATGGTTGGATCTACCGAATCGTATACAGACGCAAATGGTCAGGTAACAACCAATGATGCCGCTTATCGTATGCAGGTTACCGAGGTTTTGAATTTCAGCGCTGATCTAAACGATCGCAGAAAGGTTATTGCAGAGTTCTGGGCTGACGGACCGCGAACAGAGTCGCCTCCAGGACACTGGAATCAACTGGCCCATGGTGTGATTGAGCGGGATGAAATGGATCTTGCAACGTCGGTTCACCTGTTTTTTTCTTTGAATGGTGCACTGCTTGATGCAGGTATAGCCACTTGGGAAGCCAAGCGATTTTATGACTATATCCGGCCTGCGTCTGCCATCAGATGGCTGTTTCAGGGTACCGATATACTTGCCTGGGGAGGGCCCAACAGAGGTACTCAGTTAATACCTGCTGAGGCGTGGCAGCCTTACCAGTCAATTACGTTTGTTACACCGCCGTTTCCGGAATACGTGTCCGGTCACAGCACATTCAGCCGCGCGGCAGCTGAGGTGCTCACCGCTTTTACCGGCTCTGAAATATTCTTTGACGGGGAGACTACAACCATTCAGGACGTAAACTCTGATGGCATCAGAGATGTATTCGGTGAGCACATAGCGCGCGCCGGATCATTCTTTATAGAAGATGGGCCTGTTGAAGATGTTGTGCTGCAATGGCCAACATTTTTAGATGCTGCAGACGAAGCTGGAATTTCTCGACTTTACGGCGGTATACATATCCAGGATGGTGATTTGCGTGGACGAGCGCTTGGGGAACAAATCGGTGTTAACGCGTTCGCCCAAGCCCAGGGTTTCATCAACGGGACCATGGTTGCTGACAATAACCCTGGAGATAGCGATGACGACTCCGGCGACAATAGTAACCCTGTTCGTATCGTGGGTGATCAGCGATTTCAATGTGTGGATACAGACGGAGACGGATGGGGCTGGACCGGAACTGCTTCCTGCAGAATTAACGAGGCGGGAGAAATAGTCGTTTTCTAAATGAGAGGAGCTGTTTAACGGTGTGGGTTTAAACAGTGGCGTTTGCAGCTCGACTAAAGGCGAGCATATAGCGCTGCTATCCCACAAATACAGAAATAGCGATGCGAGCCTCATCTGAGGCTCGTTCGTTTTCTATTTGTTTTGATCTGGTTTGAAAGGTTGTGGGTGCGCCGGGGTCGATGAAGTGTGTTGTAGTGGTGTTGCTCTTTGTGGATATATCCAGTATGAAGGTGTTGGAACCTACTGACGTTAACTATCAGAATACCTGCGGCAAAGGAAATTCAACCGGTATGGTTTAGGGGTGTGTTTCACTATCGCAGGAGATCAGTGAAGCAGCGATCAGGCTTAGATACACAAGTGTTGGTTCGGTAGATTAAGCAGAGGCATCATATCTCTCCAACACTAGCGGACTGTAGTGGACAGTAAGTGTTTATTTCTAGTGCCATCCAACGGCTTTGTATGTAGCGACAGTGGGCGCTCTATGATCATGAACAAAGCATAAGACCCGATTAGTGTGGCTAAGAAAGATGGCAGAAACAAGGTAAGGTAAATGGTGTGGCTCGTGAATGAGTCTGGAAGCATGGATGCATACACCACAAAGCAGATTTTCAATACAAGCCCGTGAAGCAGGTAGTAGGAGTAACTCATATTACCGAGCCAACGCAAAGGTGATAACGTGAGCCATTTGTAGGCTGTGGATTGGCGGTTAAATGAGCTTATGCATAGAGTAAGGAACAACAGAAATAGTGAAAGTATTACCAGTGCATCTACAAGCGCGTAAGTAGCACGGAGGCTACCGATGAGCAGAGCAACAAGTAGTATGCGAGTGCCACCGCGAGCCAATCGGATACCCTTTATATCGTATAGTTCATAAAGAAGTATTCCGGCTACAAAAAATACCAGATGTACACGGTGATCCCATACGTCTACCCAGTCGGGATTACAGCTGATGATGATGTAAAGTACAGACAGTGTAGACCAGTAAAATATTCGGGCGTTAGGAGCCCACTTCTTGAGTTTTAGCGTGAGTATGAGTACCGGAACAAGCAGGTAGTAAAATGCTTCATAACTCAAGGACCACGCGACAGTAATGACTGGTTCAATTGGTAAAAGACCCGGAAGAAGTAAAAGATTCTGTACCGTATACAGGGCGGTGCCGGTATCGGGGAACTTGCTGTGCCACGGCATGATTATCGATATAAAGACGTATATAAAAAAAACAGCGAGGAACGTTGGGTATATACGTTGAATCCTTCGCATCGCGTAAGTGGACACGTTAAAACTCTGACGTTTCATGATCGAGCCGTATATTAGATAACCACTTAAAACAAAGAAAAGGTCAACACCCAGGTGTCCTAATTGGAAGATGAACTGTGATATAAGTTGAGACTCTTGTCCCAAATACGGCTGAATCAAATCAGTGTAGTGGACGAGGAAAACTAGAAGAACAGCCAGCCCGCGCATTCCTTGCATCGAGAAGATAGGCGTATTTGTGCCGTGTTCAATTTCCAGGGTATTTGACAGATACTCTTTGACGCTAGCCATTGTATTCTACTGTTCAGGCGGCACGAACGTGAACGTGTGTGTGTCGCCAGGTGTGCCAGTCCGTGAATCATCGTCACCTGAAGTGTTGGACAGTAGGATGTCAGGCAGAGCGAGAGCGGCAACGCCACCAACGATTTTGAGGGTTCTGGATGTCGATCTTGTGTTGTTAGCGATTTCCCTGAGCTGGATGGCTATTTGTTGATTTGGTGCGGATATCCGCGCCGTGCGTCTGACGGCTTCATACCCTTCCGCAGAGACCGTTAGCGTCACATACTGATCCAACGGTAGTCTTATATTTTTGCTCCCTATTTTCTCTGACAACTCGGTTTTCTGATAGCAGACGACAGCATCAGCTGGTGCTGTTTGAACGGTTAGAGCACCGAATTCCTGCACGGATGAAACGAGTGAGTTGGTTGAGCATTCTATGATGCAGTGAGGTCCGATCAGTTTTGATTCTACTATCGGCAACTGATTGAGCTGTTCTAACTGAAGATTCTCAGAGGCTTTGCCTCTATGGACTTCATATCCAAGTGCCTGCAGTTTCTCTGCGATAGCTATCGAATCGTTGCGCGGGTTAATCAGGTTGAAACGTGACCCATACTCTGAATTTCCGTTGACCAGCGCGTGTCGACTTTGGGCATCGACGATCGTGCACCAACACATCAATGAAAACAGCAGAAGATAAAATGCTGTGCGGTACTTATCGAAGAACATCCGAGTTACCCAAAAAATGGTTCTGATGCTGAAGTGTACGGCACCGTTGTGCCAGAATCCAAGAAAAGCGTAAAGTAGTTGTATAATGTGGAATAAGTAGATGTTTTGGGGGAGGCAACTCTGGTGTAGTACTCCAAAATACCGCTAATTAGCTCCAGATCGTGAGATATCAAAGGAATCTAAGATAGATTATCAGTGATCGACAGCATTGCTGGTTTATACTCGCCTGCAATCCCTAAAACTGATGCCGATTGCGAGCAAATCGACTAGTTTGACCGACTTCCGCAGTGATCCACGCCATCGTATGTGTATCGTTTTTAAAAACCGATTCAATGGCTGGCGATTTATAGTTATTATTCCCTTTGCCGGAGTTTTCATGAATAGATCAGGCTAGCGAAAGCGGGAGTCCCCCCGGCTATGCCGGGGAGGCACCCAACGTTTGACGTATAGGGGAGTCCATCGAGAAACTACTGTTGTGAGCCGCCAAAGCATCACAATAAAGAGGACAACTCGATGGACGAAGCAAGAA
>CALLLW010000008.1 GCA_938007995.1 uncultured Granulosicoccaceae bacterium
GTCGGCGCTTTCTTGCTCTGCTTGCTTGGGTACGAACGATTTCATTGATGCACAGGCGTCCATTAAAGTGCCGTCTACCGAGAAATGATCTCTCGACATCAATTGGTTTGCATACGCTTGGCGTTTCACTTCATCAAATAACCGTTGGGCGATATGTTCAGTCAAAACTCGATCTCGATTCTTCGAGAACGTCGAGTGACTCCATACGGCATCGTCTATTCCGAGCCCGACGAACCAACGAAAAAGAAGATCATATTCAATTCGATCAACCAGCATTCTTTCTGATCGCACTGAATAGAATATCTGGAGATATAGCGCCCTGAGTAGCTGTTCCGGCGGTATAGAGGGACGACCTATAGATGAATACTGCTCGTCTATATCAGACTCAATAGCTGTAATTGCGGTATCAATTACTGTTCGGATCTTTCTGATAGGATGAGAAGCGGGTATACGCTCCTCCATATCTACATAGCTGAACATACTCTGCTGGGGATCGATTTCGCCGCGCAATTTCTTCTTCTCCGGTGTACAGCGCTATTTTACAAAATATTCGACTTTTTCAACAGCCTGCTAGTGCGGTGTTTGGCGGGGTGTTTGCCTGATGCCAAATTCAAACACCTTACACAACGACAAGTTACGTGAATCAATAGTCTCTTCACTACACCGTTTTGATCGCATTGCTATTGATAATAGCAACAAAACACCTGCAGCCGTAGTCATTGGAATTTCTGCACTGCAAGACACAGCCTGTATTTTACTAACACAAAGAAGCAGCACGCTAAGACAGCATGCCGGTCAGTTCGCTCTGCCCGGTGGCAAACTGGACCCCGATGAATCTTTGACCGAAGCCGCACTACGGGAGCTGCAGGAAGAGCTTGGCCTGCTACAAAGCAACAACAACGTGCTTGGTATGCTGGATGATATGCCAACCGAATCCGGCTATAACATCACACCGGTCGTTGTCTGGATAGACAACATTGACTCACTTAAAATCAATGTCGATGAAGTAGCCAGGGTTTATCAGGTACCACTGTCTGAACTTCTCTCGATGCAGCTGACGCTCAGCACCGATCACTGGGATGTGGCACCGGGCGATGATGCAACCCACAATAAAACTGCTCGCGAAAATGATGTGATGTCACTCTACCTCCCGAGTGTTGGAACCACAATCTACAGCCCGACTGCGGCAATCATCTATCAGTTCAGAGAAGTCACACTGCTCGGCAAGTCAACCAGAGTCGCACACTTTGGACAACCTCGATTTGCCTGGCGCTAACTTCACTTTTAATTACGCCAGCAAAACGCATAGAGCAGCACAGCAAATAAATTTAGGCTTTGGCCTAAGACGCAGCCACAGAGCTCAACTCACGACGCCAGCCACACATTCTTTCTACCGCAGAAATCATAGAACCTGCGATATCCTTACCGGTCGCCTCTTCAATACCCTGCAGTCCGGGTGATGAATTAATTTCCAGCAACAGCGGGCCATTTTTTGAACGAATCACATCAACACCTGCCACCAGCAACCCCATGGCTTTTGCTGCCTTTAATGCAAGCCGTCGCTCCTGTGGCGTTGGCTTGATACTGATTGCCGTGCCACCCCGATGCATATTTGCTCTGAACTCTCCGGGGGCTGCCTCTCGCTGCATACAAGCGACCACCTTACCGTCAACCACAAACAGACGCAGATCTTTACCTTCTGCCTCTTCAATATATTGCTGTACCAGCAGATTGGCATTTAACGACTTAAACGCATTGATAACACTCTCTGCAGCCTTTGATGTTTCAGCAAGCACTACTCCGCGCCCCTGAGTTCCTTCAAGTAACTTCACAATCAACGGCGCTCCACCAACCATCTCTATCAGTTCATCAGTATCCATTGGTGAAGACGCGAATCCACTGATCGGGATATCCAGCCCTTCTTTCAACAATAACTGCAACGAATACAGCTTATCGCGCGAGCGGCTAATCGCCTGTGATTTATTCAGTGTTGAGATACCAATGCTTTCAAAGTGTCTTGTCAGTGCACAACCGTAGAAGGTAATTGAAGGCTTAATTCTAGGAATGATCGCATCGAGATTATTCAGCATTATGCCGCCTCGAGTATGTACTTCAGGTGCCTCTGCATCGAGCTTCATATAACACTGCTTGATATCAAAAAAGCGGATATCGTGACCTCTTTCTTTTCCGGCTTCTATTATTCTCTGATTGCTGTAGAGCTTTGGATTACTTGCCATCAGACCAATCCGCAATCCATCGTTACGGTTCTCATGTTTCGCATAGATCGCAGCGATTTGATCATCTGATTTTGAACCCATCAGGAAACCAGCGGCCGGATCCACCAGAATCCTGGCACCCATGGCCTCGCGACCAATCAGCATTCGATAACCCATGCTATCCCTGTTGGTCAGAGTCAGCTCGATATCCCATTGCTGATCACCGAGGCCAAAACCTGTTTTTATCACATAGCGCTTTTCGGAATAACCACCACTGTTTTTAACGGTACGACGATCAAGTACCTGCGCTTCACAGCGCAGTACCGTGGATCTTTCGTTTTGTATGGGATGCACTTCAAAGGATACCCAGCGCGCGTTGTCCCTGGTGAATGGTCTGATATTTAACGCATGCAGCGCAGAGGTTCGAGCTCCAGAGTCAACCCTGGCTTTCACTGCGGGTATGCCCAGCGCAGGGAACGAGCACCATTCCTCCGAGCCCGCGATTACACGAGACGCATTGTCATTCATTGCGATACCAGTACCGTGGATTAATTGAAGCGGATGGCAAGGCTTTCAGGTATTTGAGATCAACCGGAGCCTGCGTCAGCTTGGCACTGTATCAAAAATTGGTGCGGCAAAGTTAGTAAAAGAGACAGTCGCACCGTCCATTGTATGCTTTTATACACTATGGGAGATGCGCTTCGCGCTTATCTACCCTACCTTTCTTTTTTTACCGTGTCTTGCGGAGTTAACTGAATAAATCGAGTATGTCGTCAGCTTCCAGTTTGCCGAGACCCTGCTCCTGATTCTCAACAACGATATTCGCCAACTGACGTTTTCGCTCCTGCATCTCAACAATTTTCTCTTCGACGGTTTGCTCGGTAATCATTCTATAAACAAACACGGGTTTGTCCTGTCCGATTCTGTGGGCACGGTCTATCGCCTGATTTTCAACAGCCGGGTTCCACCAGGGATCATAGAGAATCACGGTATCAGCCTGTGTCAGGTTTAAGCCTGTACCACCAGCTTTCAGAGAGATAAGAAAAACAGAGACTTTGCCGGACTGGAATTCATCAACCACTTCATCGCGCTTTTTGGTCTTACCGGTCAGTTTGGTATAGCTGATTCCAGCTTCAACAATTTTGTCTTCAATCAGTGACAGCATCTCGGTGAATTGTGAGAACAACAATACCTTGCGACCCTCTTCCACGAAGGTAGGGAGCATCTCCATCAATGCATCAAGCTTGGCAGAAGCATGTATATTCTGCGCGTTCTGCATTTTTACCAGGCGCGGGTCCAGACAGGTTTGCCGCAGGCGCAACAAAGCATCCAGTACCGTAATATGGCTTTGCCCCAGACCACTTTCTGCCAGTGCTTTTCGAACTCGCGCTTCCATCGCTGCACGGATACCTTCATACAGAACAGATTGCTCCGGATGCAGTGCAACGCGATGCATAATCTCTGTTTTCGATGGCAGTTCCGATGCAACCGCATCTTTACTGCGACGCATTACAAACGGCTTGAGTCGATTGGTCAGTGCTTTTGAAGCCAGTGAGTCAGAATTTTTCTCAATCGGGTTTCTAAAAGTCCGGTTGAACTGTTTTTGATCACCGAAAAAGCCAGGCATCAGAAAGCGGAACTGTGACCACACTTCGCCCAGATGATTTTCAACCGGTGTACCGGTAAGACACAGCTTGTGCTTTGCAGCCACCTGACTGACCGCCTTGGCCTGCTTGGTGGCGGAATTTTTGATCGCCTGCGCTTCATCAAGAATCAGGTAATGATACTCCTGACCAGCATGCACATCTGCATCACGCGATAGCAGTGCATAAGTTGTCAACAATAAATCATACTGGGACAGCGAATCAAAATACTCGGCACGTTCAGTGCCGTGCAACACAGCTACTTTTAGATTCGGTGAAAATTTTTCAGCTTCTCGACGCCAATTACCCATTAAGCTGGTCGGCGCGACCACCAGTGATGGCGAGCTGGTGCGACCACTTTGTTTTTCAGTCATGATGGTCGCCAGCGCCTGCACGGTTTTACCCAGCCCCATGTCATCGGCAAGAATTCCACCGAAGCCAAACTCACGCAGAAACTGTAGCCAGTTAAGTCCATCGCGCTGATAGTCACGTAGATCTGCAGTCAGGCCGGTCGGCACCGGTACATCTTCAATGCCTTTAAAGTTTTTAATTCTCTGCAGCAGCTCCCCGAGTCTGCCGGATACTTCCCAGTCCAGCTCTACCTCACCAACCGCTTCAATGCCTTCGGCGATGTCACTGATGACAGTTGCCTGCAAATCGGAGAATCGCAGTTTGCCGTCCTCGTGCTCGTGCATTTCAATCAGCACTTCAAGCACCGGTCGGATGTGACTGATCGGGAACTCAATCAGGGTTTCTTCATCCAGCCAGACGGTCGCAGAAGCATCGGGGTCTTCGAGGTAACGAGGCAGATCCGGGCCGACCCGCTCAACAAAACTGGCAAGTATCGGTATCAGTGAAATCGACTGACCATCGATAATAAAATTCAGGTCCAGATCAAACCAGTTTTCGGCAGGCGAGTGATCGACATTCATCTGCCACTCTCTGGATGTCACGATGCGGAATTCAAACTCAGGCGTACGCTCAATCAACCATCCGTTTTGTCGTAGCTCTGATAACTTACCGTCGATCAGATCCTGCCACAAGACCATGTCACGGGAAGTCTTGGCTTCAACATTTAAAATAATGGTGCCGTTTGACTGGCGGGTGGTGACCCACTCCGGCAGATTGGAACCAGTGAGCTCATTAATAAGCGCCAGTTCGTCTTCAGCCATTCTGACTACTCGCACAAACTCACCATCAGCCTGTCGGTGAAGAAATTCTTTTGTTCCGTCAATAGCCATCATGTGCGGCAGTCGTGCACCGTCATAATCGACCAGTATTTCAGCATAGCGATGCGTGCCACCGCCGTCTTTGCGGGCCGTGAGTATGACCACACCGCGCGGCTTGACTCCGGCAATTTGTCGAATGTCTACCGTGGCGGGTAACGGCAAATCCACTGACTCAAGCGACTCAACCATCAGCTCTGATATACGCATTGAGTCCTCTTCCGCCACCGCCGGAAGGTAGGCCACACTGGCGAGAAAGCGCGGTGGTACATCGGTATCAATCACACCACACCGGGCTGAGTTCGGACAGACATACCAGGGCGGTTGTGTTGGCAGGCAAACAAAAGACTCATCGCTACCGCTCAGAGACAACTTCAGTTTGCGTAAATCGTTATCGGTTTGTTGCCACTCGGCACTGATGCTTCGATTCACATCAATACGCAACGGTTTACTGTCGAATGCTTCAAAGTAGCAGTTGCCGCTCTCTATCATCCAGCGGAATACCATGTAGCCATGCTCACCGTTTAAGTGCAGTCCAGACGGGCTGTCTTTCAGACCAATCAGCGCATTGCATATGCGGGCATCACGACTGGATAGATCCGATGAATCAAAGTGCCGGCGATCAAGTGGTAATGGCGATGATTTACCCAGCCCGCCACTGCGTAACTTACGTGCCGAAAATGCAGCTACCGAATAACGTACATCCTGCTGCATTCGAGTTTGCCGAACGCGATATAACACCACCACACTCTCGGTATTGAGTTGCTGGTCTTCAAGATCAGTTTGATTGTTCAGTGCTTCACGCCAGATCACAATTGAATCCGCGCCGGCAACCGGAGCGTCTTCGCTCTCGACCCAGGTATACAGTGCCGCGCCGACGTGCTTGCAATTGATGCGTACCGGGCAACTACAGATACCGCGCAGACTCAGGTTTTCACGCCCGCGAGTGACGTCAACCTTTAGCTGATATTCCTGATCATCAGAGCCCTGTACTTTCGCGCTAAGTGTTTTCACACCGTTAAACGCGAGCTGTGTAACCTTACCGGACTCAGCGTACTCGCGGGCGCGATTTCGAGTCGCTTCATCAAACTCTATCTCGCAGGCACGCAACACATCAGCCTTGCCAAACGGGTTTGACTGCACCGTGTTGCCGGTCACTGTAGTAGGTGTCTGGGGGTTTTGCGGATTAACCGAATTCATTTAAGCCAAAATTTGTGATCAACGGTCCAGTTTAACAAGCGGCGCGTCATGAAGTAACTGTTCATAATGCGAGCCAACTGCCTGCAGGTCGATCGTGTTTAAAAAAGAGGAGTAAGCCAGATAACTTAACAGAAAACGCATGTCTTTGGCCCAATCAGGTAAGTACCTTGGTGCCTCGCACAACCCCATCTGTGACAGTTCTGCAAGCACCGGTATATCTTCAAGATCAAGCTTGCCGCAGAACAACAACTGCAAACAATCAGGTCTGCCCTGCGCCACCAGCGTACGCAAGAAGTTATGCACCCGTATTAAACCGTCAAGGTAGACAATATCTTTGGTAAACGGAGCGCCACCAGTCATCACACCACCACGAAAAACACGCCTTGTGTTCTCGAACGCCTGCACTTCTGCTCCGGTGCGTTCGAGAAAATAGCGATATACCTGAATAAAGTCGGCGCCGTCTGCTGCCATTTTTATGGCGATGGTACGGTCGGCCAGTCGACGCAAGCGCTCAAGATCCATTGAGCCTGTAATAAACTCCGAGAACACCGCAATGCCTTCCTGTGTGCGCGTAGTGCCTGCATGGCTGGCCGCCAGTATCGGCAACTGTTGCTGGTATCTGCCATTCAGTGAGGTTGCAACATGCACACCCGCTTCGTGATGAATCAGCTGGGCGATGTCTTTGTCATTAAAGCTCGCGTCGCGTCGAATACGAATTCTTTCAGAGCCAGCCAAGGCATTAGCAGATAGCTCATCCACCAGCAATATCTGTGGTGCATCACCTGCAAACAACTCCAGCGCCGCGCTTTTAATGTGACTGGCCATTTCATCACTACTAACCTCACGCTCCGGCAGAAAACGACGATCAAAGCCGCTCAAACTATCAAGCGTTTGATCAAAGGATTGCGCCAGCGTAAGCGAGGTGCTGGTACCGTCGAGCAGCGGATCATCCGGCCCGCCATAGAGTCGCCGCGAGCATTGATAAAATGTTCCGGTGCCAGTACTGACCAACATCTGCGCACTGGTGTGGATTGCCTCGGCCTGACGTTCAAGCCAACGATCAATAGACGACCCCTGCATTGAACCGCGTGCATGTTCGATCAGCTCAAAGACCGGCCTGGTGTCGTACTGCGGGTACTCAACCACCGGCAGTTCTCTGCCACCGTCTTTAAAAAATTGTTCTCTTACCTGACTGCTCCACCCAAGGTGGCTAAGCACTCTGGTTTCTCGCGCTGCACGATGCAGCGTCTCGCAGATACTACTTATGCGGTCGCTGGATGAACTACTCATTGATCAATGCGCAGCGATCAACACACAGCTTTTGTGAGAAAAACATCGCAGTGCTGAAATCAATAGAGTGGTTGGTACTCAGGGTTGATGCTCTGGTAGGCATTGGCAACAGTTGTGGCAGCTCAATGCACATGTTTGCGGTTTGCATTTTTTTATTTTGATGCAAGCTGCGCGAGCCTACAAAGACCCGGCAAATATACGCAACACCAGGTGCCTCACCAGCTCATCACTCATCTCGGCGCGCAGAATTCTCTCTTCATCATCTTTGGCAAGTACATCAGTTTCATCATAGGTGTAGTCACGAATCACTGACACAGTCTGTGGTCGACTGTTGACCTGTTCTGCTGC
The DNA here is from genome assembly GCA_938007995.1 of uncultured Granulosicoccaceae bacterium. GTDB lineage: Bacteria > Pseudomonadota > Gammaproteobacteria > Granulosicoccales > Granulosicoccaceae. Next base: position 7,924 of record CALLLW010000008.1, read on the forward strand.
AAGTTTACCGGCACCGACCCCGTTAAGCGGCCGTACTGTGAGCAGATCAATCGCATGCAGCAATTCAAATTCACTGACCCTGCCCTCGGAACTAATTGAAGCAACACGCCGCCTGAGGACTTCGTTATCGAGTCTGACGATGGTATCAGCGTCACTGCGTATCGTTGCAAACTGTACCTGTTGTGCGGTCAATTCGTTGCGCAGCAAACGCAATACACTGGCATCGCCTTCGATAAACAATTGCCCGACCACCTGACTGCCGGACAGTCTTCCACCGCCACGCACATTAAAACCACACGCAGATACAGTCATTGCTGTTAGCAGCACAATAAAAACAGCTTTGACTGATCGACTCTTCATCAAGACACCACAATATTCACAAGTTTGCCGGGCACCACAATCACCTTACGCACGGTCTTGCCTTCAGTGTGGCGCCGCGTATTTTCATCTGTCAGTGCCAATGCTTCGCAATCGTCTTTGCTTGCATCACTCGCCACGGTAATCCTGCTGCGCAGCTTGCCGTTAACCTGCACCACCAGCTCCAGTTGATCCTGCACCAGCGCAGATTCATCAACCACTGGCCAGATCGCATCAACCACCGGTTGATCGTGACCTTTAAGGCGACACCAGATTTCATGGCAGACATGAGGTGTTACCGGTGCAAGCATCAGCGTTGCAGCTTCAATGGCTTCATGTAAGACCGATTTATCTGCATCAGATTCAGCGCTGAAACGATTAACATCGTTCATTAATTCCATCACTGCTGCAATTGCCGTGTTAAATGTGTAGCGACGTTGCATGTCATCAGTCACTTTTTTAATCGTCTGATGAGTTTTCAGCCGCAGTGCCCGCTGCTTATCATTTAATTCTGCTGGCATTGAACCTGCCGGTGCACCAGCGGCAATAGCCTCCTGGCAGGACTTGTAAAATCGCTTGATGAAACGACTGGCGCCTTCAACCCCTGCATCATTCCATTCCAGTGACTGGTCAGGTGGTGATGCAAACATCGAAAACAATCGGACCGTATCGGCGCCGTAACGATCAATCATTTCCTGCGGATCAACACCATTGCCAATCGACTTTGACATTTTCTGCATGCCACCTACTGTAACAGCACTGCCGTCAGCCTTGCGTTTAGCGCCAACAATTTTACCTTTGTCATTGCGCTCTACATCGACTTCTGCCGGTGTCACATATGACTTTCGCCCGCGCTCGTCCTCGGTAAAGTAGGTTTCAGCGACTACCATGCCCTGGGTTAACAAACGGGTAAAAGGTTCGTCAGAGGTCACCAAACCCACATCACGCATCAGCTTGTGAAAGAAACGCGCATAAAGCAAATGCAGCACAGCGTGTTCAATACCACCAATATACTGATCAACCGGCAGCCAGTAATTGGCGCGCTCATCGAGCATACTGTTCGCATCTGTACAGCAATAGCGAGCGTAGTACCACGAAGATTCAAAGAACGTATCAAAGGTATCAGTCTCGCGTGTGCCTTCCTCAGTGCTGCCGGGTACTGTTGTCTGGTAAAAGTCAGGATCCGATTTTATCGGTGAACTAACACCGGCAAACTCGACATCTTCGGGCAACACCACCGGCAGATCGTGTGCCGCAACCGGGTACACATTTTCGTCTTTGTCGTAGACCATCGGGATCGGACAACCCCAGTAACGCTGCCGTGAGACACCCCAGTCGCGTAGCCGGTAATTCACTTTGCGCTGACCGTCTGCACGGCTTTCAAGCGCGGTACAAATTTTATCAAACGCCTGTTCGAAGCCGAGCCCGTCGAACTCATTCGAGTTGCACAGCTTGCCATGCTCGACAAAAGCCGCGTCAGTGATATCAGCCGGCTGATCATCTTTGTTGCAAATGACCACGCGCTTTTCTATCTGGTACTTTTCGGCAAACTCCCAGTCTCGCTGATCGTGACCGGGCACTGCCATCACTGCACCTGTGCCGTATCCCATCAATACAAAATTCGCGACCCACAATGGAATCTTCTCACCGCTGAGCGGATGAACCAGAGAAATGCCCAGCGGCATACCCTTCTTTTCCATCGTCTCCATGTTTGCTTCAGACGTGTCAGTGGTTTTGCACTCTTCAAGGAACCTGGCAAGCTCGGCATTATTCTCAGCTGCTTCTTTCGCCAGCGGATGCTCTGCTGCCACCGCAGCATAAGTTACCCCCATCAACGTATCGGGACGCGTGGTATAAACCGCGAGGCTACTGCCATTGTCTACCTTGAAGGAAAACTCAACGCCTTCGGAACGGCCAATCCAGTGACGCTGCATGGTCTTAACTGATTCCGGCCAGCCATCGAGTTTGTCGATGTCATTCAACAGCTCTTCGGCATAGGCGGTTATTCGAATAAACCACTGCGGAATTTCGCGACGCTCAACCAGCGCTCCGGAACGCCAGCCACGTCCATCCACCACCTGCTCATTGGCCAGTACGGTTTGCTCTTCCGGATCCCAGTTGACGACCGCCATTTTTTTATAGGCGAGCCCTTTGTCTACCAGCTGCGTAAAAAACCATTGCTCCCATCGATAATATTCCGGGGTGCAGGTTGCCAGCTCACGAGACCAGTCGTAGGCAAAGCCAAGGCTCTGCAACTGCTCTTTCATGTAGGCGATGTTCTCGTAGGTCCAGGCGGCAGCGGGCACCTTGTTTTTGATTGCAGCATTTTCAGCCGGCAAACCAAATGCATCCCAGCCCATTGGCTGCAGCACATTTTTACCCAGCATGCGCTGAAAACGCGAGATCACATCGCCAATGCTGTAGTTGCGCACGTGACCCATGTGCAGCTTGCCACTCGGGTACGGGAACATTGACAGACAATAGTACTTCTCACGCGAAGGATCTTCGGTGACCTCGAAGCAGCGATGAGTATTCCAGTAGTCCTGGGCAGTCTTCTCGACTGACTGGAAATCGTAGGTATCTTGCATGCAGTTGACACAATCAAAGGCTAACTGCGTGATCATACATCAATCGCGCCGTCTTGTACTGAATCGAGGAATACTGAATGCTAAAGGTTGCCCGGTCTGTGTAAAAAACAGGTGCTTAAGCCCGACCTGATCAGGCGTCAGGTCACGTTCGCAATAGCAGGATTTAGCTGAGCGGGCTAGGCTACCTTGCGTAGGTCATACAAAGAGACGACCTCTTCGAGCCCCTGCTGCAGACCTGAATTCACAATCCGCTCCAGCTGCAGTCGTTCTGCAATCTGGGCACGCTGCAACGCTGCAGCACGATAGCGCACAAAAGTATTGGGATCAGGTTTCGGTCTGACACCATTAGTTTTTGCGTATAAGGCAACATGACTCTCGGACGGTACAGCACCGTTTCGAATGCTGGCTTTGAGACGATGCTCAACAAGCAGAGTATCGACAATATCCTGCTGAAATTGCGCCTGATTAATATTGCGATCAAAAAACTGACGGATTAAATAGGCCCGTTCATCACTATCGAGTCCGTATTCCTGAGCGATGATGGCGAGGTTTTGCACTGCATAATTATCAGATGAAGTGATCGAGAATTCGATCAATGCGCGCAGCTTTGCTACCAGCTCTTCGTTGAGAATGCTTGCTGACAAATCACTGCCTGATTCAAAGCGCTCAATCTCCTGAGTCAGCTTTACCAGTAGCGGCCGGACCACTCTGCCACGTATATGGTAGGACCAGTAAATACGGATACCGCTGTGTTTCCACCAGCTGGTCATGACATCGGGATCCCGTATACCCTCTTCTTCACTGATTGCAGTATCAATGATTTTGGTAATGATGCCACCCAGCGTGTAAGGCTCGTGGGTGGTGGTCGGTTGAATCTGCATTTCGGTAAAGCGATCGAAATTATACTGCTGCTCGGGCATGATCAAAGAATCACATAACAGCGTTGCCTCTGCTTTTTGCTGCGCTGCAACAGTTGATTCTGCGTCGGTCAACTCGGCAACCATCGCAGCCAGCGGCCCGCCGAAGCGGCGCTTAATATTGTTGAGAGATTGATCGTAACCTGCCACTGGCCGACTGCCATCTTCTACTACATCATGAAGTATGGCAGTTGCTGCAAAAGAAGGCTCAAGCGCCTCGCCAAATAAATCTTCAGCCACTGCTGCTATGCGCAGCGAATGACCCAGCATTGTACAAGCAGACTTGCGACGACCTTTCTCCAGATACTGCATCATTTCAAGCGCTGCTATATGCAGAGTTGCAATGGAATTGAAATTTTCCGACGCATTAAAAGATTCAACCAGTGGCAGGCTGTTATGCGTTTCATACACCGCTTTGCCACGCCGTCCGACCAGTCTTCGTCGCTTTGTTGGTTGATCCAGCGCATCACTGACAGACATTAACAATGTATGCTCCAGTGGTTCGGCCAGTGCGCTGTAGTCTACGCCCGACATTGCAAGTGCCGCTTTGGTTCTTCGGTAGTGTAAGTCGAGCAACTCACGCTCTGGAAAAGTACTGTTACAGTCAATGCCGCGCGCCTGCATCTCGGCTTTTTTATCTGCATCAAGATTGACCAGTATTTCATCACCCGCAGCGCGTGCGATCAGCCGGAGTTGTGAGGCTTCAATTGCGGCGATCACAGAAGCGTAAGGTCGAGGCAATACAAGCGCTGACATCTGATTACCGGCAAAAGCCTGATCAAACTGTCGCTGATGCATTTTAATGGCTGCAATGTGCTTGCACACACTATCGCCAAACAAAGTGCTGATGGTATTTTCAGTGATCTTCTTACATTTGCCCGGCAATACTGCCGAGTAACGATCGGTCAGACCAATCGTGTCACGGATCATCGCCGCAACGATCACATCATGGCTCAAACGTGCTGACCCGCACCTTCTGTTGCCATAACGCTGCACACCCATCAGCATCACACCGAGCAGCACTTCAGCTGCGATAGCCGGCTCAAGCTTTGCCAGACCATTACTGTTAATCAGCTTGTCGCTAAATACCAGCTGATCAAGCAGCGGTTCAATATCAATAGATTCCGGGTTTGAATCGTGATCCGGTCGCAGTGCTTCACACAGCACCTCTCTGCCACGAACTGTTCGGAATACACCCGGATTGATATCGCAAAGTCGTAGCCAGTCTTCGCGCTCGCTTTGTAACCAGTGACGAGAGACTTTGCCAATGATCGCGCGCTCATCATCCCTGGTGGCAACCAGTAGATTATAGGCACGCAACAGATTGCGAATATCTTTTGTGCAGGAGGGCATGGCCCTATTGCCATTCGTCATAATACATCTAGCAATTAAAACTCAAACATCACACTGACAGAAACTCACTGTGCAACCGCTTAACAATGATTTTCCAAATCTCTTAATGAATGTGAACGGCGTCACTCACAAAAAATTTGACGAGGAATCAGAGATAGGTGATGGGGTTCACTAAATTGTGACGATATGGTATTCGAAGCGTGCATGAGTGCCGCGACACTATCGGGCACTCTACGGCAATCAATGGTGACTGCGCGGGGTATATCCGATGAATAAATCTATCAGGCTCTATATTCCGCACTGGCAAAAATATGCCCGACTGCAATCAGCCACCGACCACTGATTTTTAGTTCAAGCGGATTGCCCTGATAATCATCGCACTCTACGGTAGCCCGGTAGGTACAGCTATTGACATCCAGCGTCACATTGCATTGCTTGAAGTCGATATAAGTCTGTACTCGCGGGTAACAGCATTTATAGACGGCTTCTTTTATTGAAAAAATTAGCTTGTGTGCCTTACCGCCAAGCGGTTGATGAACTGATCGTGTCACGCCTTGCAGTTCAAACAGTCTGTCAACAGGTTTAGTAGCGATACGTTCAGCGTCAGTGAGCACAATATCGGCTACATCCGCATCCAGATCCTCAAAAGGCTCGACATCTATACCGATACTGTCAAGCACTGACTTAGGTGCAACAGCAACGGCACAGTAATCATTAGAATGTGAAATACTGCCAGTGACTGACCTCGGCCACAGTGGCTGCCTGTCGTCGCCTGAGAGCAAAGATTCAGACACACCCGTCAGGGCTTCGATCAGCCGCCTTGCCTGATTTCTACCGGCGGCAAACTCAGCGTAGCGTTTCTCACAGACATCACCAATGCTGGCCTTTTCGGATGGTGTCAACTCATCTGTCCAGCTATCACGATGGTCACAGCGCGTGAGCACACCGGTCGCGAAAAGCGTAGAGATATCTACAGATGAAACCGATGACTGACGATCGGCTAAAAAATGTTCTTCGTATGCACTGCTTAACTGGGCGGAAATTGACACTAGGTTCTCCATAAATACTGCCGCGGCCCATCACCGATCCGGCCTGGAAGCAATCCTGTTTCCGGCGTCAGCTGTTATCGGTGATAAGTTTTCGATCTGCTTATTGTAATTTATAAAGCGGAAAATGTGGGTACTGATCAGCAAAGCACAAGGCTGAACAGAATAAGGTTAAGTTGGGCGACGACCGACAATAATGCGTCACACAATGCGGCGGGCAAGACGCAATAATACCGCTGTAGGGAGGCAGCATCAGAGCAGTTGTTCACATTTGACGCAAATTTGCTTACATTTCCGTAGCTTAGCGAAGCCTCACAGACAGCGCTCTGGAAACATCAGCAAAGCATCCGGCAATTTCTCCACGCCCTCGCATCTGAAGTCGCCTGCCTGAAATTCCGAGTGTGTAATTTTCCGGCATCAAACAGGTTTGTGATACCGGGAACCTGTGCTTGCGGGTCGGCTGGAATTCCAGGTACCAGATTTCTCAGAAACGCCGCACCGTTTCGCAACGCACGCTCTTACATCGCACCCATCCACCACACCCGTCCACCACACATAGAGATTACGAATATCGCAAAGTGTGTGTGGAAGCAAAATTGAGTCAACGACGACAACCAAGTCCAGAGCAAGGCAACATGCGCCATCAGATTTCAGGCACCACCCAAAAGTGCGCACCGACAACACCCACGTTCCAAAACCCCTATTTAAAAGCCCTTTACCTGTCAAAAAAAATACAACATGCCCATAGTGCTAAAGCAAACCTCAGCCCCCGTTCACGGACTCGTTCAAAACACAAAGCAAAAAATCGCATTGCTTACCACAGCACGACCTCACACTAGAATTTACTTTTGAAACTCAGGTAAATTATCGATGATAATTTTTTATAGAAGCGACCTTCACAGGCTTCTTAGCAATGCCTGCGTAGAGCACTGTACTCAGTTATAATGCGGCTAAGAAGTTACATGCCCCATGCCCGGCCCCATGCCCGGTATAACTCTTCTTTATCGTGACTGCTCTGTTGCAATTCGCAACTCTGAGCCTCTCTGCATTCAGCCCGACTATGACGAACAAACGTAAAATTACTGTTTTCGCGCTATTGGCTGTTGGTGTTCTGATCAATGCCTTGACGATCGCTAACTGGAATTTATCGTTAATCTCGAACGACGGTACCCAGTATCTATCAACGGCTCGCAATTGGTTGGCTGGTAACGGCTTTTCAACAGACGCATTGGTTTATGCCCCTCACTTTCAAGGTGTACTACCTGCCATTCAAACCGTCTGGCCACCGGGCTACTCATCCGCGATTGCACTAACCAGCAAGCTCGGCTTTGAACTGGAAAAGGCGGCATTTTTTCTAAACCTGATCACCCATGCAACAGCCGCGCTATGCGTTTGGCTCATTTTGCTAAAAATGCAGGTAGAGCGATTTTTTGCATCTGTTTGTGCACTCGTCTTTTATGGCATGGCTCTGCCGTGGGCCTATGTCAGCGGTGGACTGACTGAACCCTTATTCATCACACTAATTCTCTTGAGCCTATACTTTTTGCCGCAACCGCAAAAAAGCACACTGCCCGTCTGGATAGCATGCGGGCTGTTTTTGGCAATGGGTATACTGGTGCGCTACTCCAATGTATTTGCAGCGTTTGGCACCGGCCTTGGCATATTCACCTATACGCTCATACGCGGAAAAAGGAATCTCTCATCGCAGCTGATCCCGAGCTGCAAACTAGCACTGCTGTTGTCTATTCCAGTAGCCACCTTCGGCTACCTGATGTATCGAACATACGAACATATTGGCACTCTCGACCGATACTCCGGCGCAAAAACACCGGAAACACTTAGCTCAACTGCCAGACTGTGGGCGGTTCAGTTATCAGAGCTCTTTGGCTTTTCCAACATTGATCCAGCCAAAAGCAATATTGTTATTGTTCTTTTTTTTACGTTTATTCTGTTAGCCATTGCAATAACGACCCACTACTTGTTCAGCAAGTCTAGTTTTCTAAGAGCTTCGTCCGCTGGCAAAGAAAGCCAGCTCAACAAAAGCCGGGAACAGGAAATCAGTTATCTGCGACTTTTTACACTGGTATCCCTCTTTCACGGTCTGGGACTGTTTTTTTATCTTTCTTCCAACGCACTTAGCTCCAACCCGCTCACTATACTGCCACGCTACCTCTACCAGATATACCCGGCATTTTTTATCATTTTTTGCTACATGCTGCACTCGCTTTTCACACAGAATAATCAAGGCGCATACAACTTTGCCCTGAAAGCGGCAACTACCTTTTTGCTTGGCGCGTACGCTGTGGCACAAATAAATTCAATACAGGTGACTCGCGCAGACTACTTTCAGGATGCAAGAGCTTCCGCAGAATTAATGGATCTGCCAGTCAATGAATCAGTCACGTTAAAAGACTACATTCAACGCTGTTTTGCAGAAGATACTGCAGGCAAATCACTCTGGAGTCCGCACGCACAGGCAGTCCATCTGCATACCGGCGTGCCAACAATAACTTTATTGAGCGACTACACAAAGCAGCCTTTCAATGCAGACACCTTCCACGCTCAAGTCACTCAATATCAGATCGGTATGTTTGTTTTTATTAATTTGTATGAGTTTCCAAATGAACAGCATGAAAAACACATTAACTCAGTGAAAAACTGGGTAATTGAAAACGGTTATTCGCAAGTCTCACTACCGTCTGATAAATTCGCTAACAACCTGACCGTTGCGGTTTTCAACGCTGATCCGGACTGCGGCTTGAATTAACACCCTGCCACGCGGGCTTGCTGATAAAAATCATTCACCGCGCCAATCACCTCATTGCCGTTTAAACTTGAACGAAACGACTGACTGGCGTTCAGCACATGTAACCTTGGATCTCTGGTACTGGTGGGCGCTATTGAAGCTGGAGAACCTATTACCTGCAGAGGCTGCACATTTGCTGCACGATGCACGTGAACACTGACAACATCCTGCATGGAAAAATCCGGAAACATACGTTTAACACCATCCAGAAACTTCTCTCTGAAATAACTATCCGGCTTATTCATTTCAGGATCACCTGACAAAAGATACCGTGGCAGATAAATCAGATGATTGCCCGCTGTATCTTCCACATCAACCATGTTACTTACATCGATCAGATCAGCAAATGGAACGGAATCATCTGCAACATTTACCGCGTAGTATTCTGTCAGGGATTTTTTAGCGACCAGCACAATACAAACCACACCGAGATACTCTACCGAGCTTTTATTCTGATCCAGATCGAGTAGATCCTGATCGACAATACGCGCAAGATCACCGGGTGAATTGGTACAGACTACCTGATCAAAAACCAGCTTGCGTTGCGGTGTATGCACACTAACACCATCATCACCACAAGACACACGCAAGACAGTTTCCTTCAGCAATACCCGACCGCCCTTGCTTTTCAGTTCTTTTTCAACTTTGTTATAGATACTTTTACAGCCGCCCTTAACATAACCAAAACATCCGGCGCGCTGTAAATTGTCCTGTGTTGGCAACATACGCTTTATATGCGAAAAACCAACTGCCGCCGAGGCTCGTGAATAGCCCGCTCCGAACCTTGCCGTTAACAGTGGTTTCCAGAACTTCTCCACACTCTCATTGCCGGATACTTTCCTGAGCCACTCGTCAATTGTTATGGACTCCAATGACTTCAATGAGGCCAGGTGGGAAACATAGAGCAGGGTAAATCGCAGTCGTAGTTTTGCCAGCAGTGACAATGCGGGAAGCTTTAAGAGCTCCTTACTACAACCGATTGGGTGTAGATTACCTTCTACATACAGGCCGGTAGGTATATGACGCCAGTGCAGATGATCTTCCAGATCGAGATCTTTTATAAAATCAATAAAGTGGTGATCAGACGGCTGAAGTATGCGATTGAACTTATCCCAGTCAAACCCACCGTATGGCGACCAGGTAGCAAGCCCACCCAGCTGTTCGGCGTATTCCACAACCGTGACCTCGTGCCCGTCAAGAGCATAGAGGCGCGCCAGCGCCAACCCTGTTAAACCACCACCGACAATCCCGACACGCATATAATGACCCTCAACCCGTCTAACTTTTGCACTGGTTGAAAAGTAATGTTTTTCAGCCAGTCGTCAGTCGCCCCTAACACTACTACAGGCGCACTGTGCGGTTCGCGAATGGGCAGGCAAAACCATCATCCCGGACAGGAAAAAACAACAATCATGACACGGTGCAGGTTTTGGTTGTCTATCGGTTACTACACCACAAAATCAACTATCAGTTATGAGTTATGAGTTATGAGTTATGAGTTATGAGTTAACGATCGAGCGAATCTGATCTTATTACGGGGAGCGGAGCCAGGCGTCCCATATTGGCATTGGCAAAAGTATTTTTAAGTGGCTCGATAACATCGAGCAAAAACAATCCACTGCCTGTCAGTAAAGTTCGCGGCAATCGCAGCAGCCCGGGCTTACCGATGAACATTCGAGCTAACGTATCGGTTTGTTTTGTCACCAGCCATTGATCACGGCGCCGGTTATGGACAAACTTTTGTAGCGCATGACCTAACTGATCGTCATCAGTGTGTGTGTTTTCACTACTGGATGTTCCATCAACAACACTGGAGACAAGCTCAAACGCATCACGCAGAGCGAGGTTCATGCCCTGCCCTGCCACCGGGTGCAATGTGCGCATCGCATTACCCATCAATACCACTCGACCCTTTACCTGATCAGCACTCTCAGTCAGTGCCAACGCAGCCACGTAGCGTTGACTGATGTTTGTAAATCGTCCCAGCCGGCCGCCAAACCTGGTTTGCAGCAGGTTAAGAAATTCCCGATCAGGCATTTCCTGCAGCCTGGTGGCTTCGGTTGCGGGTGCGGTGTAGATCATTGAGTAAAAATCACCCTGACCAGCTTCATCAGTATTGTGCAAAGGCAACAGCGCAAGCGGGCCATCTGCTGTAAAGCGTTCAAAAGCGGTATTTTTGAAATCGCGTGAGCGTGTACCACGAGTTGCAACATTAGCCAGCACTGCACATTGCTGATAATCACGATGGCGGGTTTTGACATTTAGCATTTCACGCACCGCAGACTGAGTGCCATCGGCAGCTATCACCAGACTGGCTGATCTTAATGTGGTTTCATCCGCGTGTGTAAAAGAGACCTGAGCAGAGTGTTCGGTACTTTCCACGCCATGCAGAGTGACAGATTCAATGACTTCGATATTCGGCTCCTGCTTCAGTTTTTGATGCAGAAAATATTCATAAGCAGCATTCGGCATCACATAGCCCAACGCCTCAACATTCAGCTTGCTCGCATGAAGTTTGACAGAGCCAAAGCGCCCCTGTTCTGTCACATGCACTGATTGAATTCTGCCGCAGTTTATCGTCGGCCATAAACCGGCACCGCAAAGTAATTGCCACGAGCGATGCGACAGAGCAACAGTACGGCTACTCATTGCATCTTTATTGACTTGTGGTTGACGCAGCTGGTGTTTCTCCAACACCGTGACACGGTAACCTGCCTGTGCAAACAGCAGCGCCTGCACCGCACCAATCAGTCCTGCCCCCACAACAAGAACAGACTTCTCCGATTCAGGCAGCATGTTTACCGGCATAGTTGCTACCGACCAGATTGCATTAGCAATTCGATTTCATCGATTTCTTTGACTACCGACCCGGTGAGCACCTCAGGCTCATCTTTGGTTACAACAACATCGTCTTCAATGCGAATGCCGATATCGCGATATTGTTTCGGGATCGACCTCGCTGCCGCCAGATAAATACCGGGCTCAATGGTTAGCACCATGCCTGGCTCAAGCAAACGCCATTTGTCATCAATTTTATAGTCACCGACATCATGCACATCAATGCCCAGCCAGTGACCGGTACGGTGCATATAATAGGGTCGGTACGCGGCTTCTTTGATCAGGGTTTTGTAATCACCTTTGAGAATACCCAAACTAATTAGCCCGCGGGTGATAACACGCACTGCTGCATCATGGGGATCATTCCAGTGATTTCCTGCCACAACTTTGGCGATAGCCGCCTTATTCGCAGCGAGCACGATTTCATAAACTTCCCGCTGCGCTTCACTAAACGCCCCGTTCACCGGGTAGGTGCGTGTAATGTCTCCGGCGTAGCACTGCCACTCAGCGCCGGAATCAACCAGCACCATCTCGCCATCGGTTAGTTCATCGGTGTTTTCTGTGTAGTGAAGAATGCAGCCGTTTGCACCGCCACCAACAATCGGTAAAAAAGAATGATCGGCACCATTGCGTTTGTAGGTTGAGATCAACTCAGCTTCCAGCTCGTATTCCATCTTGCCGGGCGCACACGCAGCCATCGCTGCAGCATGACCTGCAGCACTGATTTTGGCCGCCTTGCGTAACGCAGTTAATTCAGAGCGGCTTTTTATCAGGCGCATATCGTGCAGATGAAAATCGAGAGAAATAAATTCACCAGGCACACTGGCACCGGAACCTGATTTTGCTTTCAGTTGATTGATCCAGCCAATAATCCGGTTGTCAAATAAAGTTTCACGGCCCATCGAGTAGTAAACACGCTCACGCCCTTCGAGCAGGCCAGGCAGGATGTCATCAATATCATCGATCGGAAATGCATCATCCGCATCAAGTGCATCAGGTGCCGCATCGACGCCAAGCCTGCGACCGTTCCAGGTTTCCATCTTCTTATCGCTTTCACGACAAAACATGATGTACTCACCCGCTCGCCTGCCGGTAATAAGTACCGCGACAGACTCAGGTTCTTCAAATCCGGTTAAGTAGTAAAAATCACTGTCCTGACGATACTTGTAATCTGTATCTTTGCTTCGCAGCTTGATCGGCGCTGACGGGATAATGGCAATCGATCCTTTGCCAATTGCGTTCATCAGGGATTTTCGGCGTCGCGCGCGTTCGCGACGCAGTGTCATGGTATCCGGCATATTATGGAGTGCTAGTGAATAGTGGGCTTTTGCGTCAGAGGTTGAAGTTCTTCATTTAACAGCAACACGCCCATTCGAACATACTCTTCGATCTCGGTAAAAGATCGCTCTGACTGATCCGGGTTACCCTCATCTTCAGTGAAGCTTGCGTCAGAGATGTACTGTACATCTTCTACAAATTCACGAACGTCGTCGCTGACCAGCATCTTGTCATTCAGGCCACCCATAATCAGCCCCAGACTGAAGCCACTGCACCAATCAGCCAGACCGCTGATTCTGACCCCCATTGATTCACCGGCCTCAGGAAGCAGCATAGTGAACTCCAGTGTCTCGTGGTTGATTTCCGACAAGGTGCACTGATGCACTTCATGCAGCAGCTTGAGCGCATCTTCAGTTATCTGACGATCAGTGGTGCGGGCCTCGAACAGGTGTCGGACCCATCGCTGCATGTCGGAGGAACCGGACGCACAAAGAATACCGCATAACACACCATGACATTCCGCAGCAGACACGGCAGAACCCCCTGAAAACAGCGCTTCATCTACGCGTGGATACGCAGGCATTTCCATTACAAATCTCCGCTACCGAATTCGATCCGGTATTATTTCTCATCGTTTCAGTGGACTTACCGCTACCAGTCCATCATTACGTTAACTTTTGTTCATGCATTCCGCTCACCGCTGCTTTACCATGGACAGCCTCGACTGGTAATAGAAATTGCCAATCAGGAATGCAGCATGGGAGCACCCGTCCCGCAGAATGTGCCGACAATCTGACAAAATACTATTTTGCCAATGGATAACCACAAAAATATCACCCAACAGCAGATAGCGGAGCTTGAAGCCACAGTCTCGGAGCTGATCGATAAGTACGATCATCTCAAGGTGGAGAACGCCTCCCTAAGGGCGCAACAAAGCAACCTGGTTGCAGAGAAGTCCCGCCTGATCGAGAAGAACGAAGTGGCCCGCACAAAAGTCGAGGCTATCATAACCCGTTTGAAATCGTTGGAATCTGCTTAATGACTAACTCTAAAGCCGGCCAGCCAGCCACCCAGGACAATGCTTCAGTCAACGTTCACATTCTGAGCAAGGAATATAAGATACAGTGTCCGCCGAATGAAAAGCATCAGTTAATTCAGGCAGCCCTGGATGTTGATACCAGAATGCGCGCGGCGAAGAGCATGGGCACTAACATCTCTTCAGAGAAAGCGGCCGTGCTCACAGCACTAAACCTCGCCAATGAATTACAGGGTGCTGCGGACAACACAGATACTCTTGAAAGCATGTCTGACAGCATCATTAATATGAAAGCAAGAATTGAAAAAGTGCTGAACGATAAACCAAAGCCCGTGGACGGCGAGCCGACACCACAGGCTCAGCTGCTGTAGCGTTTCCGCCGTGGCACGGTGTTTTTACCTATTTTTTGACTATGTTCGGTTAGTAGCACGTCAAAGCTGCCGATAGTTATTACCAACTCAGACGCGACCCCAAAAATCGCCTCTGAGTCAAATCAACCGCCGCCAGTGCGTCGATTGATGCGTTACCGAGTTTGGATGTCCTCTGCGGTGTTCGTTAGCAGGCCCGTTATTCCCTTGAGCCTAATTCGATACCCCGGGATCAGTTGTACGTTGATGTTGTGCATGTCCGCCACGGCGGAAAGCCTGATTTGGCGTTGATTTTTCCCACCTGAACCGCCTGGTTCAAGGTCCACGGTCTGCGACGGCACATGTGGAGGATGTCCACCTAATACACGTTTCCCTGATATAAAAAGCGCTGCCCGACAAAACACCCTGCCCGGCAGCGGCTCAAGCCTCGACTGTACCAGCTACGTTCGGGTATCTGGAGCATCAGCCATGAAGCGATTAAATTCTTCCTGATCCTTCCTGCGCTGTACATCCTTGCGAAACTGCACAAAGCGTTTCGCACGGCAATCTATTTCATGCTGTATCTCCTTTATTCGGTCGTATTGGGTTTGCTGGTACTCATCAAACACAACGTTATCCGAACGCCTGAAACCACCACTGCGTAGTGTATGCCATTGGCTGCGTGCTGTTGCCGGAAGATCACGTACGTCCCGACCTTTCAGTATCCAGTAAAGCACTACCAGCCCAAACGGCCAGAACAAGACAAAGCTGACGACCATCACAGCGATGTTTATCCCGTTCCAGCGGCCGCGCTTGTCTGTGTTGTAGTGGTCTGCGAAAGCGGTTTTGCATCCTGAGGACGAATAAGTAGCGTTAGTCATTTTTTCTCCTTTACGAGGCTGTTTACCGTCTATGTGATCAGTGTTCACATAGAATATAATAGTCCCTATGAGATTTGCAAGAAAAATGTGAACACTGTGTACATTAGACTGGTTTGCGGCATAATGATGCCTGCAGATCTGCTTCCCGGCCAACGAGACCAACTGCACTTCAAATCCCCCGCGCGGCACCCGCTTTGAAATGAAGAAAAAATCTGCTTATCACCACGGCAATCTGGCCGAATCACTACTCGACGCTTTCGACGAAATTGCCACCCGATTCGGTCTTGAGGCAGTCACACTACGAGCCTGCGCAAAACTGGCTGGTGTTTCACCTTCTTCTGCGTTCAGGCACTACACTGATAAACGCGCACTGTTCACAGCATTTGCCACCAAAGCACTGTTACAGCTGTCGGAATCAATGTCAGTTGCCAAAGAAGCAGCGCAGAAAAACAATGACAACGCCTTCCTTGCGGTCGGCCTGGCTTATATTGAATTTGCCATCGACAAGCCGGGCTTTTTCAGAGCCATGTGGCGCGAGGAGTCGATCTATTCAAATGACGAAGCTTATTGCGCAGCTGCAAATAGACTCCGTCAGCACCTGACCGCAGGCTTTGCAGAAACCATAGAGGATCAGGACCCGGATAACTTCAGCCCACAGGAACTGTTAGCGTGGTCCTCTGTCCATGGACTCGCGAGCCTGTTAATAGATGGACCGGTTTACAAAGATGAATCCAAAGCGGTAAAGATGAACAAAGCCAGGGAAATGACAATGGCCCTTATGAGGTCTCTCTAAACAGACAATAACACCGGGTTGTGCTTACTCGACTCAGCACCGATTATCTTGGCAGTGTACGATTAGCAGACCCAATCAGGCACATACGGCAGAACGTTCGACAACAGGAACAGTCTCCGGTGCTTTACTTTGCGAATTATTTTGCTCTGCAAACAAAGCAGCAGAAAAAACCAACCGGACATTCAGGATTTTCCAGTGACTTACATGACAAAAATACTGTTGATATCCCTGTTAGTGTTCTCGTCTGGTGCAAGTGCAGACTGGATTGAATTTTCTGTCCGTTCAAACGGTGATGTCTATTATTACGACGATACACGATTAGAAAAAAATGGCAGCGTTATTAACGTATGGACCAGAATTAGATACAAGACCTCAGTCATGGCAGCCTCAAGCTATGAGAGCCTCTTAAGGCTCGACTGCGTAGAAAATTCAGAAGCTATTTTACAGGATACGTTTTACACCGACAAAGCCTGGACTAAACCAGCGATGGCAACTAACACTAACGCAAAGCCAAAAAAACATGTCGCTGAAAACTCAACCACCGCTTTGCTTATCAGCATTTTATGTGAAAAATAAAAATACTCGCGCCACTATAAGATAGCGCGAGCATATATTTGCAGAGAACAAGTCTATGTAAACCTGACCTAGTTGATCGGACTTGCAGTAATTTGAAAAATAAAACCATCGTCAGTCGCTGCATACAACGCGTTATCGGGTCCCATTACCAAACCACGATATCTCGTTGTGATCCCGGTGGGCATAATAATGGCACCTTTGATAGACAAACCATCATCTGCGAGATCGTAGACATCTATACGAGATCCCGGTGGAGTAGCACCGAAGCCAATACCCATAATGCCAGCAGCAAGACGCCCTTCATAGATACCCCAATTTTCACCTTTCAGGAATGCCGCGGACCCGGTACCTTGAGAGTAACCGTGATTATTCCACGAAGGAGGCATCAGATCTTCAAAGCGGGTATCACTCATAGGTGTGTAAGCGGCTCGAATAGCAGGATCCATCGCGTCCATTTGATTGGGCTCATAACCGCAGTACTCGTCAGGGCACTCTCCTCTTCCACCCCGGTTTTGACCGGGATCCCATCCACCATTACCACCGTTAACTAACATCGTGATTTCATCACTATGCCAGGGCCCGTGCTCTGCAGTAAACGCGACGCCATCGCTCGGACGAAAGTCTATTCCCTGAACGTTTCTGTGCCCGTAAGTGTATATCCGCTTATCAAAGCCTTCAGGCGGGTTGTTATCCGGATGTGCATTTCCGTCGCCGTCGATTCGCAAAATTTTACCGCACAACAGCTCGGGATCCTGGGGACAAATCCCACTGTGACGATCACCGCCAGTTACCCACAAGTAGCCATCAGGCCCAATACGCAATCTACCTCCATTGTGAGCACCGGGCCCACCGAAAGGTTGATCGGATTCAAATGGCTTGTATTGAATATCAGTGACAATGTCTGTGCGATCAGAAACACTCTTAAAGTCGTCACTGACCGTAAACCTCATCACGATATTGCCATCACATCGTTCGAAGTTGGTCTTACAACCATCGCCATAATACTTGGTTGAAGATGAATACAGATAGACAGTGCGATTGTCAGCAAAGTTAGCATCCGCTACTACGCCCAATACACCCGCCTGTCCGTCACAGAATAGATCATCGCCCGTTTCAGGAAAGCCTGAAGAACCATTGGCGCCATAGAGTTTGTTTACGTTGCCGGAACTGTCTCTTACTGAAAGCCCTGCACACTTTTCAGTAAAGAACATTGTGCCGTCTGGTAGAAAAGACATATCCCATGGATTTTCGAGACCCGTCATGAACTCCGTAGTTTCGATTTTTGGTACATTCATTCTCTCGCTATGACCGCCAGCGTGGGCACCAGAGACCCCACCGAACAACAAAAAAGCGGACGCAGAGAACGTGCAGATAGTCATACTATACTTAGTCATTTCCTTCCTCCAGATTTCAAAAGATACGTACTACATCAGGATGTTGCATCCTTTAGGTATACCGCTAAATCTGCAATCTCTTTATCTGTTAATGGCTTTGCCATCATGATCATCAAAGATGAGTTAGGCCCGACTTTTATCCCGTCGCGGTAAGTCGCCAGCTTTGACTTCGTGTACGAGATCTCCTGACCCGATACTTTTGGATAACTGGCAACTCCCTTACCACCAGCGCCATGGCAGTTAATGCAAGATTTTTTGTACCTCTCCTCCCCTGCTTCGAAGCTCCCCACCATAACATCACTTGCTGTTGTCACATCAACTTCATCAGAGGCAGATTCATCCGTCGCACTACTGCCAGCGAATACACAGCCGAAATAACCAAGAACAAGAACAGACAGCGAAGCCCTGGGTAATCTAGCTATCATGATTAGTTGCCATAACAGAAAAGCCCGCAGAATCGGCGAGTTTCCAGTGTATAGCAGCACGCTATAAATGCCAAAGAGTATTTACCAGGCGAGAAAACGATAACGAATTATCAAGAATTGAACGTACTTCAATGAATCCCTGTTAGGAATACATCTGTCAGCTCCTTAACCAAGAAACATACGGTAAGCAACGTTATCGCCTTCGTACCAATAGCGATAACCCAGCTCATCAAGATACTTTTGAAAGCTGTCACTCTCGTCAGATGGCACTTGTATTGCAGCCAGCACGCGGGCATACGCTGAGCCGTGATTTCTGTAGTGGAATAAAGTTATATTCCACCCTTGGCCCATCTTGTTCAGAAAGGTTGCCAGCGCGCCCGGCCTTTCCGGAAATTCAAATCGATACAGCAACTCGCCCTCCACTGAAACAGAACTGCCGCCTACCATATGCCTGACGTGCAGCTTGGCCATTTCATTGTCGGTCAGGTCTTCGACTGTAAACGAGGAATCTCTGAGATCAGTTATTATTTTCTGTCGTTCGCTAATGCCTTCACTTAGTTGCACTCCAACAAAAACATTGGCACTGCGACTGTCTGAATAGCGATAGTTAAACTCGGTAACGCTTCGCTTACCCAGCATTTCACAGAAATTGCGAAAGCTGCCCGGCTCCTCCGGAATGGTCACAGCGAGCAACGCCTCGCGCTGCTCACCAATCTCTGCACGCTCTGATATATGCCTGAGCCGATCGAAGTTCACATTCGCGCCAGTGGTCACTGCAATAAGATTCTGCTCACTTATTTCATGTTGTGCGACATACTTTTTTAAGCCGGCCACGCTTAACGCACCGGCTGGCTCCATGATGGTACGAGTATCATCAAAAACATCGCGGATGGCAGCACACATTTCATCAACGGTGATTGTGACGATCTCATCAATCAGCTCGCTGCAAATTTTGAACGTTTCGTCTCCGGGTGACTTTACCGCTACACCATCAGCAAAAATACCCACCTCATCAAGTACTACCGGCTGACCTGCGGCTATTGAAGCTTTCATACTGGCTGCATCTTCCGGCTCTACGCCAACCACTTTGATATCGGGCCGCAGGTACTTCAGCAACAACGCCACACCGGATGCTAAACCGCCACCACCGATCGGTACAAAAACCGCGTTGATTGATCCCGGATGCTGACGACAAATCTCCACACCAACTGTACCCTGGCCAGCAATCGTGTCGGGGTCGTTAAACGGGTGGATAAAGGTATAACCGGTTGACTGTTCGAGCTCACAGGCATGCGCGTAGGCTTCATCATAGTTATCACCGACCAACACCGCCTGACCACCGAGCGCTGTAACTGCATCGACTTTGATTGTCGGTGTGGTCCCCGGCATCACAATTACGGACTTCAGACCAAGACGGCTGGCTGCCATCGCCACACCCTGGGCGTGGTTGCCTGCAGAGGCGCAAACAACCCCCTGCACATTGGGCTGTTGTTGCTGCAGCTTGAAAATGCGGTTGTACGCGCCACGACATTTAAAAGAAAAAACCGGCTGCATGTCTTCACGCTTGAGCAAAACGTTATTCGCCGTTCTTGCACTTAACCCGGGCGCCTCCTCCAGTGCGGTCTCTCTGGAAACATCATAGACTCTGGCTGTGAGTATTTTTTTTATGTAGTGATCCATGGGACCTCGCACAAATTAGATATGAACTCTAACGAAAGCACGGCTGCGGTGGAAGTGCTTCAGGTACAATAACGCCGAAAGCCGGACATTTATCTGCCAATCAACAACAGCCTGAAACAGGCGCCTCGACAATCACCACAGGCTCTGAATACATCACCGCATGAATACAGAAGACATGAAAAAAGCCGTTGCTGTTGCCGCGCTGGACTGGGTTCAGGAGAACACCATCATCGGTGTTGGCACCGGCAGCACTGCCAATTGTTTTATTGATGCACTGGCCGACTCAAACCTGCAAATCGAAGGTGCGGTGGCCAGCTCTGAATCCACAGCTGAGCGGCTCAAGACGGCAGGCTTTGATGTGCACGATCTGAATGCCACCGGTCCGCTGTCTGTGTATATCGATGGTGCAGACGAAGCTGATCCAAATCTACACTTAATCAAAGGCGGAGGCGGTGCACTGACACGGGAAAAAATCGTTGCCGCTGCCAGCGAGAAGTTTATTTGTATTGCGGATGCTTCGAAAAAAGTTGATGTACTGGGTGCATTCGGTCTTCCGGTTGAAGTTATTCCAATGGCTCGTAGCTATGTTGCCAGAGAGATTGTCAAACTCGGCGGTGATCCTGAACTGCGCGATCAGTTCAGAACTGACAACGGCAATCTCATTCTTGATATTTTCAATATGCAGATCACTGATCCGATTGCACTGGAACAACAGCTTAATCAACTTGCCGGAGTCGTATCATGTGGACTGTTTGCGCTGCGACCTGCCGATGTTCTATTACTGGGCAACGCGGACAACAGCGTTGAAAAAGTAGTTCGTTAAAAAAATAGTTCTTTAAAACAACAGACAACTACAAACTACGAATGATCACTGGCTTCTTCATTGCCCTCGCTGCCATTAGTTTGGGCATGATAGGCCGCAAACAACGCCTGCACAGAAACCCCCTCAATGGTCATGCCATCCAGCTTTGCATTGGAAACAGAGACATTACTCAGATCAACGTCCTCGAAAATACTGTCTTTCAATGAGACGTCGGTGTAGCTTGCCTGCTTCAGATTAACGTCTTCAAACCGGCTGCACGATAAATCTATATCGGTAAATTCCGAGTTTTTGATAGTGGCGTTGTTCAGCTTAATCATCGCACTTACCCTCACTACATAAATTCATCTGCGGCAGAAAAGAGCAAACAACCCTATTCGCCAACAACAATATCGCTATGTACTGCAGAGCGGGTTTCAGGAATCGAACGGTTATCTACATCATGATAGGTGTAGACCAGAGACTTTTTTATAATATCCGCTTCATTCTGGCCTGCGGCATGAAAAGTACGGCAATGGAAAAACAGCGTATCACCTGCATTCAGTTGAGCGGGGACTGCACGTTCAATTAACGCCTGATTATCTTTTATATCAGTGCGTAAGAATAGCGCCGCGTCGAGCCTGCCCCGCTCAAGGTTTAGTTGATGTGATCCGGGTATTAGTAACAATCCACCATTTTCAGCGGTTTCATTGCCCAATGCCAGCCAGACACTGATCAGCTCTGGATAATCAAAGGACCAGTAGCGAATATCCTGATGCCAGGAGGTCACACTGCTATAGCCGGGATGCTTGGTCATCACACAGTTATGATGGTTCTGCGACACCATTACCCTGCTACATTTGAGCATAGCTTTTAATCGTGACACCACGACTTCACTGTTAGCCCATTCTCTGAAAACACTGGCACGTGTGTAGGCATTCAACAGGCGACGGGGTGTCTGCCCACCAGGTGCAGCTTTACTCTCGGGCGCACCGGGGTAATGCACGTCTGCTTCATATTCAACCGGTGCCAAAGCCGGGCTGACGGATTCATCAACCAACTTATTCATTTTTGCCACCAGATCATCGCCGGCGAGCCCTCGCTCAATAAGATAGCCATCCTGATGGAACAGCTGCAATTGCTCTTCTGTGAGTACTTCTGACATCACTGTTTGTTTTAACTCTTTTTGTGTCGGCTATTGAATAGCATCGACCGGGTTAACCAGCTCAACGGGCGCGGCGTATCGCGCTTCAAGTTCCTTAACAACAGCATGGCCAAATAGCGCAGCGGCCACCGGTAAAATTCTGCCTTTTAATTGCGCCACATAAAGATTGCCATGCGGCACCACACGTTGTTCGATTTCACGACTGAGTATTTCGCCTTCTGCACCAAGCCCGATCGGTAATTGAAATGAAACACAGTGCTCATGAATCAGGTAATTTTTTATAAAGTCATGATTATCAGATTCGATGACTTGTTTCAGCACATCACCTTTGCGCAGCATTGCATCATCAAGCAGATATCGCATGCCGTTGCTTGGTGTTGGCAGCACCACGGAGGTTGACAACAAATCACTCCAACCGAGTTTTTTCTTTTCAGCCAGCGGATGAGAAGCCGCCATGATGGCCCGCAACGGTTGCTCGACTCTGCCAAGCGGATGAAACTCGGCGGTTCTGAACGGCTCGAACACCATGGCTATGTCTGCATCGAATGAAGTGAGTTGCTCGATAGCTTCTTTTCGATCACAAACCCTGACACTGAAAGTAACCGCCGGGTGCTCACGTCGGTACAAAGCGATCTGCTCAGAGACAAAGTGAGGCATTAGCGCCTGCCCGCAAACGATAGAAACATGTCCGCGGCGCGCACCACTCAAATCAGCAATCTGCGACTTTACCCGCTCCATGTCGGCAATCTGCGAGCGGATGTGCTGAATCATTAATTCACCGGCGGTACTCAGGCGAACGCCACGTGGCAATCGTTCGAAGATAGGCACGCCCAATTCCTCTTCCATTGCCAGAATACGACGATTTAGCGCAGTTGACGTAATGGCCAGCTTGTCAGCTGCACGACGAATAGAGCCACTGCGTGCCACGGTATCAATGTAGTGAAGGGGCAACAAATGCCTCATATTCAAGCCTTTATCGAACGATCAGTTCAGCATATGCATTTTATGCATCACTGCAGTGCAAAATTAGCAGAATACAATAGCACTCGCAGTGATTATCGTCCACGCGACAATATGAAAAACCGGCGCCCTGTCTGCTGACAGACTCTGGTGCGCGGCCGCTTAACAAGGAGCACCCATTGAAGAAAGTCACAGCGATTATAAAGCCTTTTCTGCTTGACGAGGTACGCGACGCGCTTGGAGAAATAGGCGTACGTGGTATCACCGTCACCGAAGTGAAAGGCTTTGGAAGACAAAAAGGCCACACCGAACTCTACCGGGGTGCTGAGTATGTAGTCGATTTTTTACCGAAAACCCAGATCGACGCCGTTGTGGCTGACTCTCTGGTGGATTCAGTTATCGACTCCATCCGCAACGCTGCCAGTACCGGCAAGATTGGTGACGGAAAAATATTTGTCACCGAAGTCGAGCAGGCTATTCGAATAAGAACTGGTGAATCCGGCGAAGAAGCGCTCTAGAGTTTAAAGTCCAAAGAGAATCCTACTTATGCAAGAACAAATTTTTGAACTGCAGTACGCCATAGATACCTTTTACTTCCTGGTATGTGGCGCACTGGTTATGTGGATGGCAGCCGGTTTTGCCATGCTTGAGGCGGGCTTGGTCCGCTCCAAAAGTACAACCGAAATACTAACCAAGAACGTCGCGCTATACTCGATTTCCTGTGTTATGTATTTGTTGGTTGGTTATCAATTGATGTACGGTGGCGGTTACCTACTGGCCGGCATCGAAAACGACGGTGCAGAAGCAGCGGCAGATCTGGTTGCAGGCGTGCTTGCAGACTCTGCCGAAGCAGGTTTTAACGGCGACTCAGTCTACTCGGATGCTTCTGACTTTTTCTTTCAGGTGGTATTTGTTGCCACCGCGATGTCGATCGTCTCCGGTGCCGTGGCAGAGCGCATGAAGCTTTGGGCTTTCCTGCTGTTTTGCGTTGTCATGACCGGCTTCATCTACCCGATCGAAGGCGGCTGGACCTGGGGTGGCAAGCCTGTAGGCTTTGGCGATTTCGAACTACTCAACCTCGGCGACATTGGCTTCAGCGATTTTGCAGGCTCCGGTATTGTTCACCTGGCGGGTGCGGCGGCGGCACTTGCCGGTGTCATTCTGCTCGGTGCACGTAAAGGCAAGTTCGGCAGAGACGGACAAATCTACGCTATTCCCGGTGCCAATCTGCCTCTGGCCACTCTCGGTACGTTCATTCTTTGGATGGGCTGGTTTGGTTTTAATGGTGGTTCCGTGCTTAAACTCGGCGATGTCGCCAGTGCAAACTCTGTAGCCGTTGTCTTTCTTAACACCAACGCATCAGCAGCGGCTGGAGCAGTTTCAGCACTGGTGGTCGCGCGACTGATGTTTGGTAAGGCGGACCTGACCATGGCACTCAATGGCGCACTGGCCGGTCTGGTTGCGATTACTGCAGAGCCTTCAACACCAACACCTGCAATGGCTTCTCTGTTCGGTGCTATCGCCGGGCTAATTGTTGTCTACTCAATTGTAGCGCTGGAGAAATTCCGACTTGATGATCCTGTCGGTGCAATCTCGGTTCACGGTGTGGTGGGTATATTCGGTTTGATGATCGTACCTTTCACCAACTCAGACGCCACCTTTATCGCACAGGCCACTGGCGCTGTTGTAATCTTTACCTGGGTGTTCATTGCGTCGTTTATCGTCTGGCTACTACTGAAGCTGATATTCGGTATCCGAATTTCAGAAGAAGAAGAGTACGAGGGTGCGGATGTCAGCGAGTGTGGTATGGAAGCCTATCCGGAGTTCACTAAGTAGCAACCTCTACTTAGCAGCTTCACTAGTAGTGCACAAAGCCCGACTGCCAGTCAGTCGGGCTTTTTTTATTTTATTTTCGGCTAACGCCGTTGATAACAATTGCCTCCGTCGGCACGTCAGAGCGAAACCTGCCTGCAGCCCCTGTTTGCACAGCTGCCATCTGATCAACCACATCAGTACCGGCAATAACATGACCAAACACAGCGTATTGCTCATCAAGAAAGGCGTTATCAACTACGTTGATAAAAAACTGTGAGGTCGCGGAATCCCACACCTGCGTTCGTGCCATCGCAATACTGTACTTTACGTTTTTGAGTCCGTTTGCAGACTCATTGGTGATCGGGTCACGCGTTTCCTTTTGCTGTAAGTCTTCATCGAAGCCCCCGCCCTGCACCATAAAACCTGCGATGACCCGATGAAAAATCGTACCGTCATAGTGACCATCATCTGCATAGGCGAGAAAGTTCTCAACGCTGATCGGCGCTTTCTCAGCATCAAGTGACAATTCAATATCACCCATCGACGTTTTCATTACAACCAGTGTACCCGGCTCATCATCAGCGGTTCTGGTGTCTGGCTGTGCCGCAGCAACCGACGGAGTTTCACTGCCACAGGCAGTCAATATTGCAAGGCAAATAGCGGCGAAGAATGTTTTGGCGAAACTAAAGTTGCGTGTCATTGGAATTTGCATGGGCCAACCCGATTAGATGTGTAATGTAGAGATTAGTAGCACCGGCTGAAGGGTCAAGCCGGCGATGAAGAAATACGCATTAACTGACGCTCGATACTCAGCGGCGTGTCACGCTGCCTGCAGACTGAAAGAAAAGCGCGTGCCGTTACCGGTATTTTCCACTTTCAGCGTGTCGCCATGCAGCTCGACAATACGCTGCGTGATCGCCAGACCTAAGCCGGCATTGCCTTTTTCATTGTGCTCGTTATCAGCGCGGTGGAAACGCTTGAAGATTTTGTTCAGTTCTTCAGGTGCGATACCGGGCCCGTCATCTTCCACCTGAATATGCACTTTGCCGGTTGCGCTATCGACTTCAACGCTCGCAATCACTTCACCGTTTTCCGGTGTGTATTGAATAGCATTGACCAGCAGATTACTTAATGCCCTGTCAAGCAGCGCCAGATCACCCTGTACGCCCACCGGCTTATCCACGCCACGGCTTTCCAGGCGGATGTTCTTGGCATTCGCCTGTGGCATACATCCCTGTTGTACATCACCCAGAACCTCTGACATACAAACCATTTCAAGTTGCAGGGTTTCTGCACGATCTTCAAGCTTGGCAAGTTCAAACAAATCACTGATCAGTGTTTTTAAACGATTGCTGTGTTTCAGTGCGATACCAAGATACTGTTGCCGCTGATCTTCATCGATTTTTTCTCCTTTGTGAATGACCATCTCCAGATAACCCTGCGTGGCAGTCAAAGGGGTGCGCAGGTCATGCGAGATATTAGCGATGAATGAACGGCGGTTTTTATCCTGCGCTTCAAGCAGATGTATCTGATCAACAATTCGATTCGCCATTTCATCGTAACTTGCACCAAGCCGCGATATTTCATCACCTGATGTGTCATCGGTTAGTTCTATATAACTTGCAGTAGTGCGAAATCCGGAACGTCGAAAGGTTTCAATTTCACTGCTGAGTAACTGAAGCCGTGATGTTATACGCTTGAAAATATAGAGCCCTGCCAGTAAGGACACCAATAAACTCCCCAGTAGCGCCCAGATTCCAATGGTTGAGATTAACTTGCGTGGATTGTCTTCACCCTGTGCGTTCAGGGTCACAAACATGTAACCCATCAACTGTTCGGCTCGGGTAACCTCGGCCACTGAGAAAGAAATGGTGGAACTTGCAGATAGAGGATCTTCGGCAAACAAAGGGAATTCTCTATCGGGCTGAATAAAAGCCTGCAGCGGCTCAAGCGAAATACTGGTGCGCAGCAACGGTGTACCTTCCACCGAGCTGGAGACAATAACCCCATCCGGGTTGAGCAAATATAACTGCACATCCGGATTAACAATAGACATCGTGCGAAACAGCTGCTCGAGCAGATGGCCGTCTATCTGGCCACTGACTGTTTGGGTAATTTCTTCAGATAGATTTTGCGCTATATCCGCATTCTCACGCTGCACATCGGCAATGATGTTTGATCGTGTCAGATAATAGGCAATGGCTGAATACATAATCGCTGTTACAAACAGCAATACGATCAACGTTAAGGCAAGTTTTGCGTAAAGAGATTTTATCAAAGAGCGTTGCTCTTACATGGCGTGCGGATAAACAGACTTACGTACTGGCGTTATTGGTTGTCGTTACCGGGTGACATCATTCAGTAGCGAATTCATAGCCGACACCCCAACGAGTTAAAATATACTCAGGCTCCGCAGCATTGTTTTCGATCTTGGTACGCAGGCGGTTAATGTGCGAGTTTACTGTGTGGTGATAACCTTCGTATTGGTATCCCCAGACCTTATCAAGCAAGTCCATTCTGGAAAAAACCTTGCCCGGATTAGTAATAAAGTGCAGCAAAAGATCATATTCTTTCGGTGTTAAGTCAACTTCCTTATCAGCGATATAAACCCGACGGCTCTGGGTTTGTATTTTCAGCGCCTTAAATTCCAGCGTATCAGCGGTTTGCACATCGGCTGCGACCGGCTCGCCAACAACATTCGCACGCCTGAGCATCGCTTTTACCCGCGCTGACAATTCCATCATACTGAATGGTTTGGTGATGTAGTCATCGGCACCGAGTTCAAGACCAAGCACGCGATCCATCTCGGAGACCTTGGCAGTCAGCATCATAATCGGAATATGACGATTTGCAGACCGGACCGTACGACAAATCTCAAGCCCGTCTACCTCTGGCAGCATGACATCCAGCAACAAAAGGTCGAAGGTTTCAGTGGTTGCCACCTCAAGCGCTTCCCGCCCGTTGGCAATCCAGCGGCACTCTACATCGATATCCTGCAACTGCAGCGAAACGAGCTGTGCGAGATCCGGGTCATCCTCGACTAAAAGAACCTTCCTCATTATATGTATATCCGCCTGATTGGTATGGCCTGCGTGGAGTTGCCATTTGTTGTGTGGCTCTGGCACCAGTGGACCCACGCGGTGCTGGATGGTTCCGGCAGCGCCGAATTCGAGCACTCAAAACAACACTGAGACCGGATATACTGGCCAGCCGCGTAAATCCTGCCAGCAGATGCCACTGAAAAACATAGTTGTCGAAAACGCTACCCAGAATAACTTAAAGCATGTCGATATCAAAATCCCTCATGGCCAGCTGGTGGTTATAACCGGTGTCAGCGGCTCGGGAAAGTCATCGCTTGCCTTTGATACGATCTACGCCGAAGGGCAGCGACGCTACGTTGAAACGTTCTCTCCGTACGCACGACAGTTTCTTGATCGCATGGATAAGCCGAAAGTGGATCGGATAGATGGCATCCCACCGGCTATTGCGATTGATCAGACCAACCCGGTGCGAACTTCGCGCTCGACTGTCGGCACCATGACAGAACTTAACGATCATCTAAAACTGCTTTTTGCCCGCGCTGCCGCTTTGTATTGTCCGGATTGCGGCAATAAGGTTGTGCGAGACACGCCAGATCAGATTGTCACTGAGCGGCTAAAAAACCCGTCAACCGAACGGGCAATGGTGACGTTCACGGTCAAGGTACCTGAAAATTTCAGCAGCAAAGAAATTGAAACCTGGTTGCAAAGACAGGGCTACACCCGAATACATGCCCAACGTAAAGACTCTATAGAGGTTATTCAGGACAGATTTCGTCTCACGCCTGAAAACAAAGGCCGTATCACCGAGGCACTGGAAGCGGCGTTCAAACACGGCCGCGGCAAGGCCAGCTGGTATCCGCTTGATAAAGATCGCAAGCCCGCAAAAGCGCTGCATTTTTCATCAGACTTCATCTGCGCCGGCTGCGATACCAGATTCAAAGAACCCACACCGAGCCTGTTTTCTTTTAACTCGCCAGTTGGAGCCTGCGAAGCCTGTCGCGGCTTTGGTCGTACCATGGGTATTGACTACAACCTGGTGGTACCAAACGAATCACTGACACTCGCTGGTGGCGCGATTAAACCCTGGCAAACCAAAACCAATGAAATCTGCCAGAAAGACTTATTAAAATTTGCCAGGAAACACGGCATTCCCACTCAAACCCCTTGGAAAAAGCTGACCGCAAAGCAAAAAAAATGGGTCCTGCAGGGTGAAGGCGAATGGGACGGCAATCACTGGTACGGAGTAAAGCGTTTTTTCGACTGGCTGGAAACGCGGAGTTATAAAATGCACGTTCGAGTGCTGCTATCGAAGTATCGCTCCTACACGCCCTGCACCACCTGTAATGGCGCCAGGCTTAAACCGGAAGCACTGTGGTGGCGGGTCGGCACTGCAAAGAACGCTGCAGCAGTCATAACGCCTGAAAAGCGCTTTGTGGCAAAAGGCAACAAACTGCCGCAGACAAAGCTCAAGAAACTACCGGGGCTCCTGCTGCATGATGTGATGCAGCTACCGTTGAGTGACTGCGCTGGATTTTTTGCTGCACTGGACTTACCGGCACCACTCGATGAAGCCACAACCATGCTGATGGATGAAATCAAATCCCGTATCAGATACCTGAATGATGTGGGGCTGGGTTACCTGACACTCGACAGACAATCCCGCACCCTCAGCGGTGGTGAAGTACAGCGCATTAACCTGACTACAGCGCTGGGCACATCACTGGTCAATACACTGTTTGTACTGGACGAACCCAGCATTGGCTTACACCCCCGAGATATAGATCGAGTGATTGGAGTGCTGCATCGCCTACGGGACTCCGGCAATTCGTTATTGGTGGTAGAGCACGATCCACAAATCATACTTGCCGCAGATAAAGTTATTGATATGGGCCCAGGGCCCGGCAGCCATGGCGGTGAAATTACTTTTTATGGCAGCACTAAAAAACTGGCATCGGCTAAGAAGTCATTAACAGCCAGCTATCTGCGCCGTGAACAGACACTGCAAAGACGCAAAACACAACAGAAAACAGACTCCTGTATAAGCATCAAAGGTGCTACTGCGCACAATCTAAAATCTGTTGATGTTGAATTCCCGTTAAACCGGCTCGTCTGTATTACCGGTGTGAGTGGTTCAGGTAAATCTACGTTAGTACAAGACACTCTTTACCGGGCTTTGTGCCGCAGCAAGGGCAAACCTACAGAACTTGCCGGTGAACACCAGTCGCTTAGCGGCCATCAGCATATTGATGACGTGATCATGGTCGATCAATCACCGATCGGCAAATCAGCCCGCTCCAACCCGGTCAGCTACACCGGTGCTTTTGATGGCATCAGAAAGCTGTTTGCAGAAGACCCGGAGGCAAAACGACGCGGCTATACTGCCAGCAGCTTCAGCTTTAACTCAGGCATGCGGTGCCCTGCATGCTCCGGTAACGGCTTTGAACATGTGGAAATGCAGTTTTTGAGTGATGTCTATCTGCGCTGCCACGCCTGCAACGGCAATCGCTACCTTGAAGAGCTGCTGGATATCAAACTGGTACACCAGCAAACCGGCAGAGCCATCAGTATCTCCGACACACTCAACATGACTGTCGATGATGCAGTGGAATTTTTTTCTGACAATAAAGACGTTAAAAAGGCTTTAACACCATTGATAGACGTAGGCCTTGGCTACCTGACACTAGGCCAGCCGGTACCGACACTCAGCGGTGGTGAAGCACAGCGTTTGAAACTCGCAGCACATCTGGCGAAAGCCAAAAAATCGGCTCGATCAAACGAAGAGATTAAGCTGTTTCTGTTTGATGAACCGACCACCGGCTTGCACTTTGACGATATTAAAAAACTCTTGTTTGCGTTTGAACAGCTGCTGGATGAGGGCCACTCGCTGATCGTTGTGGAACACAACCTCGATGTAATAAGCAACGCTGACTGGATCATTGATCTTGGCCCTGAGGGCGGTGACGCAGGCGGCAGTGTGATTGGCTCAGGGACGATTGCGAGCATTAAGCGCCTGAAGAAAAGCCACACCGGCAAATCTCTGCTTGAATATGAAAAAGCCATTGATGAGTTCAGCCGCTGTGAATCAATGACCCATGTGGCCGAAGATTCTGCTTTGTATACCGACAACGCGATCAGTGTGGTCAGCGCACGCGAACACAATCTGAAAAATATTGACGTACAAATTCCCCGCGACAGTTACACCGTAATAACCGGCCTCAGCGGCAGTGGCAAAAGTACGCTGGCGTTTGACATTCTATTTAACGAAGGTCAGCGACGGTATCTGGAATCACTTAACGCTTATGCCCGGCAATTTGTACAACCGGCATCGAGGCCCGATGTTGATGCGATTCTGGGTATCCCTCCCACCGTTGCTATTGAACAGCGCACCAGCAGAGGCGGTCGTAAGAGCACCGTCGCCACAATGACTGAGCTATATCATTTTATGCGCCTGCTGTTCGTTAAGCTTGGCACGCAATATTGTCCTGACTGCGATAGACCAATCGATGCACAAACCCTTGAAGGCATTCAGGATCAGATCAATAAAAAACACAAAGGCAAAACTGTTTCAGTATTTGCACCATTGATTGTTTCGCGTAAAGGCTACTACACAGATCTTGCTAAATGGGCTGCTAACAAAGGCTTTGAGTCTCTACGCGTAGATGGTGAATTGATACCGGTAGACCCCTGGCCAAGACTGGATCGGTTTAAAGAACACGATATCGATTTACCGATTGGTGAGATAGATATCACCATTGGCAATCAACAGAAACTGACGGAACTGCTGCAACGCGCTATCGACTACGGCAAGGGTGTATTAAAAATAGCTTTATTCGATAAAAAAATATCCGGCAAAGACAGTTTGTTTTCAATTAAACGTGCTTGCGCAAGCTGTGGCACCAGCTACCCTGAGCTTGATCCGCGCTTGTTCTCCTACAACTCCAAACACGGCTGGTGCGAAGCGTGCTTTGGAACCGGCATATACAACAGTGAATTTGAGGAAGACCAAACCGGTGAAGAAGACTACTGGCTACAGGAAGATGACAGCATCACAGACTGCCCGGCCTGTGACGGCAAACGACTCAATCCTGTAGCGCTTTCAGTAAAGTATCAAAAGAAAAATATTGCCGAACTTAACGAACTATCAATCAGCCAATCCGGTGACTGGTTTAACAAGCTCAAAATCAAGGGTCGTGAGGCTGAAATTGCTAAAGACATTTTGCTCGAAATAAACTCAAGGCTTAAGTTTCTTAATCAGGTGGGCTTATCCTATCTGACCCTTGACCGCGCCGCTCCGACGCTCAGCGGGGGTGAAGCACAACGCATTCGACTGGCATCGCAGCTCGGTTCCAACCTGCAGGGTGTGTGCTACATTCTTGATGAACCCACTATCGGCTTACATTCAC
The DNA here is from genome assembly GCA_938007995.1 of uncultured Granulosicoccaceae bacterium. Taxonomy (GTDB): domain Bacteria; phylum Pseudomonadota; class Gammaproteobacteria; order Granulosicoccales; family Granulosicoccaceae. Next base: position 40,422 of record CALLLW010000008.1, read on the forward strand.
GTGACAATCAACTGTTGCTCAACACGCTTCAGGATCTGGGGTCGAAAGGTAATACGATTGTTGTGGTCGAGCACGATGAAGACACCATCCGGCGTGCAGATCATATCATCGACCTCGGGCCTGGCGCCGGCATAGAGGGCGGTGAAGTCGTAGCCAAAGGCACATTGAAGCAACTGATGAAAAATCCGGATTCTGTTACCGGCAGAGCCATAGCTAAACCAAAAACACACCCTTATTTTCCAACAAGAAAAAAAAGGGGCGATACCATCCATATAGACGGGGCAGTAATTAATAACCTGAAAAAAGTGAATGTAAAAATACCGCTGGATAAACTGGTCTCTGTAACCGGTGTTTCCGGCAGTGGTAAAAGCACACTGGTGCGAACTGTACTAGGCAACAATCTCAAAACCCTGCTCAGCCGCGAAAGCAAAAAGAAAAAAGCAAAAGTCAACGGTGCGACCGATATCACCGGCTGGAAAAAAGTATCAAGAATACTTGAGGTTGACCAAACTCCGATTGGCAAAACTCCACGGTCGTGCCCGGCAACTTATATCGGTTTCTGGGACAACATACGTCGCATATTTGCCGATGCAACAGAGGCCCGTGTACGCGGTTATACCGCCAGCCGGTTTTCATTTAACGTGGCCGAAGGCCGCTGTGCCAGTTGTGATGGCCAGGGCATGACTAAAGTGGAAATGAGCTTTCTGCCAGACGTCAAAGTACCCTGTGATATCTGTAAAGGTGCAAGATTTAACTCTGAAACGCTCAGCGTACTCTACAAGGGAAAATCAATCGGCGATGTGCTGCAGATGAGTGTCGATGAAGCGGTTGATTTTTTTAGCGCACATAAAAACGTTGCACACCCTCTGCAGCTACTGAAAGACGTTGGTCTCGGGTATTTAACCCTTGGTCAGCAAAGTCCAACGCTTTCAGGTGGAGAGGCACAGCGTATAAAGCTTGTATCAGAATTATCAAAAGCAGGCACAGGCAAGGAAGACAGACAAGGCAGAAAGCTTGCCCACACTCTGTATATTCTTGACGAACCCACGGTAGGCCTGCACATGGCGGACGTCGACAAGCTCATCTTTGTTTTACATCAGCTGGTTGATGCAGGCAACAGCGTTATCGTGATCGAACATAACCTTGAACTGATGGCAAATTCAGACTGGGTGATTGACATGGGACCGGAAGGCGGAGATGGCGGCGGCAGAATTGTCGCGCAGGGTGTACCTGCAAAAGTTGCGCAATCAGCCAAATCTCACACTGCGCCGTTTCTTGAAAAGCTGCTTGGCTGATGACCACTTTACTGGCTATCAGCCTGTTCGCCGCTGCAATAGTCAGGGGTTATACCGGCTTTGGATTATCAGCGATTCTTATCACTGTAGTCACCTACCAGAAGTCAGCTCAGGAACTGGTACCGCTACTGATTCTGCTTGAGATCACGTCAAGCCTGCTGTTCTATCGATCCATCTCGCTGGATGTCAACTGGAAGGCAATTGCCATTATTTTTATTGGCTCGGCGATTAGTACTCCGTTTGCTTTACATCTTTTGATGGTACTGCCTTCCAGCCAGACTCATTTGCTTATCGCAATGTTGGTTTTAGCCGCAGCAATCACGCTTCTGATCAACTCTCGAATCGCATTCAAACCGACGTTCATCACGTGGATATGCACGGGCCTGATCATGGGAGTATTCGCCGGGCTAGGTAGTATTGGCGGCCTCGCTGGCATGGTTATGCTGCTCTCTGCACTGAGCCCTACCCGGTCACGGGCTACGATGATTGTTTTATTGCTTACTACCTCCACCTACACCGCCATTATCTCTACTTATCATGGCATGATGTCCCTGCAGGTTTTCAACCTGTGGCTGGTTTCACTGATACCGTTGATTCCAGGCTTGTACATCGGACACGTGCTGTTCAAAAACTATAAAAAATCTTTCAGGAAAATAACACTGATGCTACTGGCAACACTGTCTGTTGCCATGCTGGCCGAGCATTTTATTCAACCTGCTCAGTGGGGATAAACATCATGACCGACAACACTGGTATAAAGAGCAGCGATCTCGAAGTATTGAATCGTGCCATAGAGTGGCTGGATGATGGTTTTACAGTGGAGCTGGTGACCGTGGCAAGGACCTGGGGTTCCTCTCCCCGGCCGCCCGGCTCGCTGGCTGCTGTGCGCAGTGATGGCCATCTGGTCGGCTCAGTCTCCGGCGGTTGTATCGAAAAACAGCTGGCGGTGCGAATAGATGACACAGATCGAGCGCAGGCGTTTGCACATGAAATCACCGATGAAGAGGCAAGACGCTTCGGTCTTCCATGTGGTGGACATCTGGAACTGATATTTGAGCAGTTATCAGATTCAACCGACCTGAAGACCATTCTTGCTGCAATTGATAAACGACAGCGCATTGCAAGAACTGTTGATCTGACTCAGGGTAACCAGGTGACTTATCAGGAAGTGGATCGTCATATTGATTTTCACTACGACGGCTCCAGCATACGAAAAGTCTTTGGCCCCGGATGGCGCATACTGCTGATAGGTGGCGGACAACTATCACGCTATGTTGCGCAATTCGCCCAGGCACTCGACTATGACGTTATTATCTGCGAACCCAGAGAAGAATATGCCAGCGGCTTTGATGTACCCGGCTGCAAACTGGTGTCATCACTGCCGGATGAAGCCGTGCTGCAATACGCAACAGACCACCATAGCGTGGTACTGGCCTTAACCCATGATTCAAATCTTGATGACGCGGCTCTGATAGAGGCTCTGCCTTCTAGCGCTTACTACGTTGGCGCACTGGGCTCTAAAGCCAACAATGAGCGCCGCCGCAAACGGCTGAGCGCTATTGGTGTGGAAAACGTGGATCGACTACACGGGCCGGTCGGATTGAATATCGGCAGTCGCAGCGCTGCAGAAATCGCAATCTCTATTGTTGCAGAACTTATCGAGTTGCGTAATGCAGCTGATCAGATCAATCGAACGACGTCAGGTGTGTGACGAGTTGCGATACCTCCAGCCTGCACAGATCCAGTCAATAGCGACCAAGGCAAACCACATCACTTGCACCGTCTTTTGCTATCCATGATACTCGAATCTGGCAATCTTCAAGTGTCGTGGATATAAAATGCACCGGGAATCAAAAGACCAATTACAACTTGATCGCGTACTGCAACCGATAGAACAAGCCACCGGCCTGCCTAACGAATGTTATACCAAAGCCTCTAACTTCACACTTGATCGTGATCAGGTCATGGCAGATAGCTGGGTATGTATCGGGTTTGGATCCGATGTGCCTGAAAGCTGGGCAGTGCCGGTGAATTTCATGGGATATCCGCTGCTGCTGGCAAGAAGCGCGACGGGTGAGCTCAGGGTTTTTCATAACGTTTGCAGCCATAGAGGCATGCAGCTGGTTTCAGAGCCAGGCAAACTTGGCACAGGCCTCATAAGATGCAAGTACCACAGCTGGGCCTATGACTTTGAGGGCAATCTCAAAGGCACTCCTATGATCGGAGGCACTGATCAAAACACCCACAAAGATTTTAACCCGTCAGTCAACGGACTCAAACAAATACGCAGCACAGTCTGGATGGACAACATCTTTGTTAACCTATCCGGTACAGCGGAACCATTTGAAGACTTTATTGCACCGTTACTGCAGCGCTGGTCCAAATGGATCTCACCAGAAACTCTGACTGAGCTACAACCAGGCACTCATGCAAAAATGGAAATGGTTGTAAACAGCAACTGGAAACTCGCGGTTGAAAATTTTCTGGAAGCCTACCATCTGCCATGGGTACACCCGGGACTTAACGCCTATTCACCGTTAGAAAAACACTACGATATCGACCGGGGCGAGAACTTCGCCGGTCAGGGCTCCAGCAGTTACACAACCCCGGCTGCTGATACCGGGTCCATTAGCAGCTGGCCGCACGATCAAAAGCAATTTGCAGAATATCCGGTACTTTATCCAAATACTCTACTGGGTCTGCAGTCCGATCATTTTTTCACAATGACTATTCTGCCTATCAATGAAACAACCACTCTGGAACGAGTGCAACTTATGTTCCTCGGTAAGGTAGCTACGGATGACAGCTACCAGGACCACAGAACCTCGTTGGTTAACTCATGGACAGAAGTTTTTAGCGAAGATATTTTTGCCGTCGAAGGCATGCAGGCCGGAAGGCAATCACCTGCTTTTCGCGGTGGCGTATTTTCACCGGTCATGGATCAACATACGCTACATTTTCATCAATGGGTTGCAAACAAGCTGTCGACCAATCCATAAAAATATAGCAGGTAAAGGAAAGTCAGGCTGCTTTCCGGTCAGTGTTACCAGCATTTGACCCGGCATCCGTGGATTGCAGCAGCACATCAAACGAGCTCACCGCTGCTACTGCGGTTCCCTGTGCATAATCAACACCAAGATTACGCAACGCCTCCAGACAGTCAGCACTTTCTACCTGCTCTGCAATGGTTAGCAAGCCCATGTTCGACGCAAAGCTGTTTATTGAGCGCACCATTGCGGAGTCGATACAGTCACTTCCTCTTGTGATATCACAATTCGCAAGATTAGCAATAAGACTCTGGTCAATCTTCAATATTGACATTGGAATAGATTTTAACAGATCAAAAGAAGTTAACCCTGCGCCGAAATCATCCAGTGCAACAGCACAACCCATTGCTCGCAGTTCAGTGCAGAAGGCTGCCGATTTGCTTAAATCACTGAGCAAATCACTCTCTTTTACATCAAAACAAAGTCGACCGGGATCGACATTGTTGTTTGTAATCTGATGGCGAAGAAAATCAATAAAATCTTCTGACTCGATTGACTGTGATGATAAGTTAATCGCAAAGCTGTCTTCACAATACCCTGAAGGCAACAATGAAAGCCTGGTTAGCACGCTCTCCACCACCCAACAGTCAATCTTCTCTGCAAGCTCATAACGTACCGCAGACTTCATAAATGCCAGTGGAGATGTCAGCTCACCGTCTTCATCCAGTCGCAATAGTACTTCGTGAATAGCAGGCGCATCGCCATGCAAGGATATTGCAGGCTGTGTTAGCAACTCAAACCCACCAACATCCAGAGCCGTTTCTAATCGCGGTAGCCACATGGACGCCTGGTCCGTGCCTTTATTGCTATCGCCAACCAGTCTTTCGCAAATACTATTTCTACCGGCACGCTTGGCATCAAAGCATGCTGCGTCTGCGGATTTAACTACCTCTTCAAAACTACTCGCGCCAGACTTAAAGTGCGCAAAACCAATACTACATCTAATTGGAAAAATGTGATCGTCGTAATCGAAATAGAAAGATTGAAAGTCGCTTTGTATTCGATCCATCACGATTCGTGCACTGGAATGAGTACAGTTGCGTATAACAATACCAAATTCATCTCCACCCAGCCGGGCAACAAGATCATTGGCTCTAACATTCGCAGTGAATTTTTCTGCTATTTTCACCAACAGTTCATCGCCCGCATCATGTCCGCAGGTATCGTTCACTTCCTTAAAACGATCAAGATCTATAAAGCATATGACATGACCATTCTGATCTGCGATATCCGCTGACTCAAACAAAAGCTCCTGTACCTGACATTCAAAGTGGCGCCTGTTTGCAAGACCGGTCAGCGCATCGTGATTTACTTTGTGCCTGAGCTCTTGAGTCAGATTATGCTCAACACTAATATCCCGCAGCACGTGCACCTGACCGGAATACTCACCATGCACACCTTTAAGCGGAGACTTCTTCCTGTTTATATATCGTTTCTTTCCATCTATTGCGTGCAAAATCAGATTACCAGCCTCCTCTTCGTGCACAACGATAGTATCCATTTTACAGCCCTGCATATCTGCTTCACTTACGCCAAGGAGCTTCACCGCAGCATCATTTGCATAGAGAATCTGTTCTTCAACATCTGTGGTTAGTACTGCATCATCAATAGATGCAAGGGTTACCGCTGCACGATACCTGGCCTGATAGAGTTTTTCACTTTCAATGCGCTGAAGCCTTACCGCGTGTTGACGCTTACGCAGCAAGTACATTATTGTCAAAAATATCAAAGAGAGAAATGAAGCGATAAAACACACGGCTGCCGCTTGATCCACAGACAATCCCGCAGGAGTACTTATTGAAACCACCAGAGTTTTATCGCCCACCTGAAAACTCTTCAACCAGCGATTGTCATCAAACCATCTGGTGAATTTCAATTGCGAACCCGGCTCAGAAACCTGACTGTACAGTTTTTGTGAAGCCTGAGTCGACGCAAACTCGCCTTGTTCACTGAACATACTGAGCTCAAGATTCAGACGTGCTATCTCGATTCCGCTGACCATGGCCAACTCATGCAGATCGAGCTCGAGCATATATCCGTGCAATGAATCAGTGTTGTCATCTTCTGACCGAAAGAGCAATAACTCACCCGGTCTTGACCAATGTTCCGGAACAGGAAGAATCAGGGCCTGTTCTGTCGACTCAGCTACACTCGATTCATCATTAAGAATCGAGTTAATATCGAAACCGGTAAAGTCGGTGGCCTGCTCTTGCTTACCAAGATACCGTGACTTAAAAACCGTGACTGGCAAGGAAGCTGGTGACAAGGTCCGACTGCTCGTTGGCCTGATCGCCCCGACACCATCAAAAAACCACGGTGCGATCTGATCTGTCACGCCACCAAACGATTCAGCTGGTAATTGACCGTTTATACCTGAATCAGTATCAAAACGGCCAAGCGCAGACACATATTCATAGTTACTCAGCAAATCAGCGAAGTGAGATTGCAGTTGCGTCTTGTTTGTTGAATCGTAGCCTGATGCGACCAGTGAGGTCACAATACCATCGGCAACACTGATTCCACTTCGCACAGTGGCCGAAATATTCTGCGCCTCCGCCTCAAACTGCCGTTTGTCGTACTGCAGGCTGATAAAACTTCCAACCCCGACTACCAGCAGAGACAGACCGAGAGCCATCAACACAATCAATAACTGTCTGATCGAAAAATTGTTGATTTGGTACCGCTCAGACATAGAATTCCTCACAGAAAATCGCGTGATCGTTATTAGCGTCACGTTCTAGCTGCTAATGTCCGTAATTAAAAGACGCCTTCCCCATTCTAGGTGCGACTCTTTCGCGCTTTTCTTCAAACCGAATAACCATTTCCTGCTGAATTGCTCATTTAGTATGCTTGTAATTAATCATTGGTAAAGAATCAGGACGTTCACTGATTGCGATAATCAGACGCGCTGTCTTAGCTGGTTACTAAGCAGCAGGTTTCTGCACCGACCACGAAATCAAAAAAAAGACTCCATTCGCGAAGTTTTCAGCTGACACAAGTGGTAAAAAGTGAGAACCACAACTGATGAACGAGCGTTTATCGCTCCACCACCGAACGCAATAGTGTCTCTCTACCTGGACAGACCGACACAAAGAGCGGCAATCGTGTTAAAAAGACAGCAAATGACTTTGACTCAGAACTCGTTATGTTCCGGATAACCGCGCGTATGCAGATAGCTCATGGATAACTCATTTGAGGGTGTACCGGCCCTGATCACAGGACTGGCAAATACCGGATACATTGCAAGTGATGGGCTTGCCGGCACTCTGTATCTTGCTCAAGCGCTTGAGCGACCCGTGCTTCTGGAAGGTGATGCGGGAGTAGGAAAAACAGCGATCGCGTCTGCGATGGCCAGGCATCTGCAGCGAGAACTGGTTCGCATTCAGTGCTATGAGGGCCTCGACAGCAGCGCTGCGTTATATGAGTGGAATTATCAGCGACAACTGATGGCGGTGCGACTGCGGGAGCAATCGACAAACACTCCGACTGAATTGGAAGCCGAGATTTTCTCAGAGGCGTATTTGCTGAAGCGACCGCTGCTGCAGGCCATATCTGCTGACGCGCCAACCGTTCTGCTGATCGATGAAATTGACCGTGCAGATGATGAATTTGAAGCGTTTTTGCTGGAGGTTCTCGCAGAGTTCCAGATCACGATACCAGAGATCGGAACAATAAAGGCATATCACAAACCTCTGGTTATCCTGACTTCCAACGCTACCCGCGATCTAAGTGATGCGTTACGACGTCGATGCCTGTACCACTTTGTCGACTACCCATCACACGAAAAAGAGCTACAAATTCTTTTGAAACACGTGCCGCAACTGCCACAGGAGCTGGCGGGCTCCATCGTTAGCTTTGTGCAAAAGTTACGTCAGCAGGATTTGAAAAAAAACCCGGGTGTTGCGGAAACACTGGACTGGGCCCAGGCCTTACTGCACACAAAGATAAGTGGCCTTGAAAGCTCCTTACCCCAGATTGAAGCGACGTTAAGCTGCGTATTGAAAACTCGCACCGACAGAGAACAGGCGAACCGTGAATGGATCAACATGGTTCTATCTCTGTAAACAAAAAATCTCAACGTATTAACCGGTAAAACCAAAAGCATTAACCTAAAAACCAATACAAAAAATAAATCCCTGTAACCCCACTTGCGCAAAAACCTGTGGCTAAAATCGATGACTATCACCACTACAGCAGCGCACTACTCAGTAGTCGGCTGTTTGGCTTTATCAATTTCCTGCGCAACAACGGATTTTCTATAGGCGCTGATGAAATCGAGGCCGCTCATCGAATTATCACTTTTCCAGATATCCTCACATCAAAGGCACGATTACAACATTTACTTAAGGCTGTGTTTTGCCAGACCCGACCCCAGTGGCAAGAGTTTCCATCGCTATACAACGCATTCTGGTACGACGCACCCGTAACCGATCACGATGATAGTAAAGCCGATGCCAAGGGTGCACGCGAGTCTAGATCATCCGGTTTATCCTATTTCTCCGAATCACTTGCCGAAGAAAACACACTGGTTGGTCAACAAAAGAAAGTTGATCTTTACTCAGGTGGCGCGAGTGACGCACGAACACTCTCACAACGCGATTTCCGATTTGTATTTAATCCGCATGATATGCGTCGCATAGAACGAATCGTTGACGACTTATCCAGACGCATGCAAAAGCGGCTTCGACACCGAGCTCAACATAATCGCAGCAGAGGGCAGCTCAATTTACGCAAGACAGCTCACTCCAGTCTTCGTTACCACAGCTGGCCGTTTGAGCTGCACTATCGTCGCAAACAAAAATCACCTGTCAGGTTTTTACTGCTGCTGGACGTCAGCCAATCAATGGAAGTTTATAGTTATTTATTTCTTCGTTTCGCACGCGGCTTACTGCAGGCGTTTAAAAACACAGACGCCTATGCGTTTCATACAGAGTTAATTCACATTGGTGAGGAGCTACGCGATAAGAGTACCCAGCGCCTTGAGTCACGATTAAAGCAATTGTCGAGTGGCTGGCTGGGAGGAACACGTATCGCCGCATCACTGGAAAAGTTTAACCATGAGTACGCAAACAAGTCGATACAAAAGGACACCATCATCATCATTTTCAGCGATGGTTATGACAGCGGTGAACCGCAGGATCTGGTCAGGCAGGTACTGAAGCTTAAATCGTTAGGACGAAAACTGGTCTGGGTAAATCCGCTACTGGGACGCGGCAGCAATGCAGAACCACTGGCGATTGAGAAGTCACTGTTTGCGGTATTGCCGCACCTTGACTTATACACCAGTGCACACAGTATCGATTCGTTGAGACAGCTTGAGCCTGCGTTTCGATACCGATGAACAATATTCCAGCGCCAAGTATAAATTTGCGCCTCGATAGTAAGCCGGAAACGTGAGCCGGAAATGGCAACCAGAAATGGCAGGTGAACAGAAGCTTCCAGGCAGCGCGACCTCGAATAGAAAGGAAAAAACAAAAAAGCCCGCGCGGTGGCGGGCTTTGATGCACGTGCTTTCTGGTAAGAGCTAGCGCTTCGAGAACTGAGTTGCCCGGCGAGCTTTTCGCAGACCAACTTTCTTACGTTCCACTTCTCGAGCATCACGGGTCAGGAACCCGGCCTTTCGCAGTTGAGAACGATTTTCTGAATCGTACTGCAGTAACGCTCGTGCGATGCCATGCCGAATTGCGCCAGCCTGGCCACTGTTGCCACCACCAGCCACAGTGATATTAAAATCAAACTGATCTTTCACTTCGAGTGTCTCGAGCGGCTGCCTGACAATCATACGTGCAGTCTCACGACCGAAGTATTCGTCAAGCGGACGGCTGTTGACTGTGATGTCGCCTTTACCGCTCTTCATGAAAACGCGAGCGCTTGACGATTTGCGGCGACCTGTACCGTAGTAGTGCTGTTGGGCCATTCCTGTATAACCTTAATTTAATATATATATCTGAGTAACCACAGATATTTGTTTAACCGGGTCGATTTGCCACTGAGGTTACTGAACTCAGCTCGCTACATTTCGAACGCTAAATCTAGAGCGCTACATCTCAAGCGCTATATCTCAAGCGGTTCTGGCGTTTGCGCCGCATGCCGATGCTCAGCGCCAGGGTATATCTTGAGTTTCTTGATCATTGCCCGTCCAAGCGCATTCTTTGGCAACATGCCTTTCACTGCGAGCTGGATGGGTCGCCCTGGAGAACGCTCCTGCATTTTCTCAAAGCTGACCGATTTCAGATGCCCGATGTAACCGGTGTGATGATGGTACATCTTGTCCGTTGCTTTCTTACCGGTGACCGCAACTTTGCCGGCATTGATCACAACAATGTAATCCCCGGTGTCTACATGCGGGGTGTACTCCGGCTTGTGCTTGCCACGAAGTATCTTGGCACACTCTGAAGCCAGCCGCCCGAGGGTTTTACCTTCGGCGTCGATAATGTACCACTGGCGTTTTACCTCGGCCGGTTTGGCGCTAAAGGTTTTCATCGCAACTCCATAAAGAGGGGGCGAACATTAAGCTCGGAAAAGCCCTCCATTTTAGTAGAGAAACAACCATCCTACAAGCCCTGAGTGCGCTGGCGAGCAAATCCCTCATTGGCGGGCGATATCAGGCCTGGCAATGAGCGTGTTTGGGAAGGGTTACACTTTACTGTTAAAACGACGCGGCCTGAAACAGGCCGCGTCTAACCACCGTAGGAGGATGGAGGAGGAAATCTATGGGCGAAGTATAGCACCGCTGCAGCGATTCCTGAATCGCAAAGACACATTTAACATTGCAAAATGCCAAATAAGACCTGTCTTTTGTGCTGACTTACATTCACATGGCTTTGGAAAAACCATGACCCAGGTCCAGAGCATTATCGGACAAACGAATGCGAGCAAAGATTTTACGTACTCAAACCACCTACTCAGGCCAGGCTTAATAGTTTTGGCTTAACAGTTTTCAACGCCCTATTGGCCGGGATCAACTCGCCGCGAGTGAATCCGGAGAAATCTCGACCCGATGGCTGATTTCAACTTTGTCTTCGAGCATCCGCGATACCGAGCAGTACTTTTCAGCAGACAGCGAAACAGCTCGCTGGACCTGCTTCTCTGAAAGGTCGTTTCCGGAAACCTGAAATACCATTTCTATTTTTGTAAAGACGGCTGGTACTGCATCTGCACGCTCAGCCTCCAGCAATACCTCACAGTTATCCACTTGCTGGCGTGATTTTTTCAACATCAGCACTACGTCGAACGCGGCGCACGCACCCAGACCAATCAGCACAGACTCCATCGGCCGAATGCCGAGATCTCTGCCACCATGCTCTGGCGATCCATCCAGCACAATGCTGTGACCGCTCCCCGACTCGGCGACAAAACTCATATGATCAACCCACTTCACTCTTGCTTGCACTGGTTCTCCAATTAAATGGTTACTTGTGCGACGAATAATGTGAGTTGAATCAACTTAAGTAAACAAAAAAAGTTCTTTGTACTTCAGAAGATCAGTATGAGAACGGTTTTTGCTCCGTCGTCTGTGTAAACGCATAAGCGCGAATGAAGCGCTGACTAATACCCGGAGAACGGAACATGCTGCCACCACGTAATACCCCGCCCAAAGCGGAGTGGCTTGAAACACTTTTGCGTCACAGCCACCGCAGACAGTATCCAGCCAAAACTACCATTATCCATCATGGCGATAAGCCGGACACGCTGTACTACATGGTCGATGGTTCAGTAAGTGTAGTCATTGAGGACGACGAAGGAAGAGAGATCGTACTTGCTTACCTCAACAATGGTGATTTCTTCGGTGAGATGGGTCTGTTTGAAGAAGACAGCGAGCGCAGTGCATGGGTAGTTGCACGAAACAAATGCGAAGTTGCCGAGATAAACTACGAGCAGTTCCGAAGATTGGCTGAACAGTCTCCTGAAATTCTCTTTGCGCTGACGACACAGATGGCGGCACGCCTGCGCAAAACAAGTACCAAAGTTCGTGACCTTGCATTCCTTGATGTTACCGGACGTGTTGCATCAACACTGCTTGATCTTGCAAAGCAACCGGACTCAATTACTCACCCTGACGGCATGCAGATCAGAATCACCCGACAGGAAATCGCCCGTATTGTTGGCTGCTCCAGAGAAATGGTCGGACGCGTTTTAAAGGACCTTGAAGATCGCGGCCTTATCCATGCACGTGGCAAGACCATGGTAATCTACGGCACCCGTTAAAGAAGTTACATCTCTAGAAGAAGCGTTTGATCACCCGCCCTGCAAAGGCGGGTGATTTTTTGTTTATCACTGCGTGAAAAAAAGCTCACGCATCCTGACACCTGGATCCGGTGCGCGCATAAACGCCTCTCCAACCAGAAACGCATGGACATTTTTATCCTGCATTGCGGTAACATCATCCGTTGTCAGTATCCCGCTCTCAGTCACTACCAGACAGTCTTCCGGTATTCTTCCTAGCAGATCAAAAGTGGTATCCAGTGAAACCTCAAAGGTGCGCAGGTTACGATTATTAATTCCGACCAACGATGGTGAAACCGCCAACGCACGTTCAAGCTCCTCGGCATCATGTGCTTCTATTAGTACATCCATACCCAGGTGCGCCGCCAGACCATTAAGTTCAGCCATCTGAGCATCACCGAGTGCCGCTACTATTAATAGAATACAGTCGGCATGCATGGCACGTGCTTCATAGACCTGATATTCATCAACAATAAAGTCTTTGCGTATAACAGGCAGATCACAAGCGCTACGCGCAGACTGAAGATACTCCGGCGATCCCTGAAAAAAATCACGATCTGTTAGCACCGATAAACAAGCAGCACCACCGTCACTGTAACTTTTTGCCAGTGCCACGGGATCAAAGTCTTCACGAATAACACCTTTGCTGGGTGAAGCTTTTTTTATTTCTGCAATAATTGCCGGATCACCGTTGGCAATACGCTGCTGCATGGCACTGATAAAGCCCCTCGGTGCAGAGGCATCCGCTGCCTGCGCAGAAATCTGTCTGAGACTGACTTGTTCACAGGCAGCAGTGATCTCTTCAAGCTTGCGAGCGAGAATTTTTCGTAAGATATCAGGTGTGTCTTGAGGCATTAATTTTCTACCTGGTTTTAAACCGCGTTACTACAATCGATTAACTCATCAAGCTTGGCGGCAGCCGCGCCATTGGCAATCACCGCCAGTGCTTTTTCGACACCGGCTTTGTGGCTCTCTGCGAGATCTGCAATATAAATTGCCGCACCCGCGTTCAGTGCAACAATATCGCGAGCCGGTCCGGCTTCATTTGCGAGCACACGCTTTATCATGGCAAGACTCTCAGCGGTACTATCTACCTTGATTTGCTGTGTGTCAGTCTGCTGCATCGAAAACATTGAAGGATCAATGTTTGAACTTTCTACTCGACCATCTTTAAGCTCGGCAATGCGGGTACTTGCACCGGTACTGATTTCATCCATACCGTCTTCAGCATGAACCACCATTGCACGCTTACTACCAAGCTTTGCCAACACCTCTGCAATGGGCACTACCAGATGATCGCTGTAGACACCGATCAGTTGCCTTGGTGCAGAAGCAGGATTAGTCAGGGGACCCAGCACATTAAAGATTGTCCGCATGCCCAGATCTTTACGCGGACCGATTGCATGACGCATCGCACCGTGATGTTTGGGTGCGAACATAAATCCGATTCCTACCTTGTTAACGCACTCGGCCACCTGATCGGCATCAAGGTCAATTTTAACACCGGCAGCTTCCAGCACATCTGCAGCACCCGAGCTACTTGAAACAGCGCGATTACCGTGTTTGGCTACTTTAATTCCCGCCGCAGCTGCCACCAGAGCACTGCAGGTGGATACATTAAAAGTACTGGTGCCATCACCACCGGTACCGACAATATCAACCAGATCTGAAGTGTCACAGGTAACACCGGCGGCAAGCTCACGCATGACACTGGCCGCAGCGGCAATCTCTTCAACCGACTCGCCCTTCATGCGTAACCCGACTAATAAGCCACCTATCTGCGCGTCGGTGCATTCACCTGACATTATCTTGCGCATTGTTGCAACCATTTCATCGGCTGTCAGTGCATTACCGTCAACAACTTTTGCAACAGCTTGTTGAATGTTGATCACTTCACTCATGATTTTTCCTTACGTAGCTGTTGATTCACACGGCATTACTCTGTCTATTGCTGAGAAACTGCTGCAGCATGTCATATCCATGCTCAGTTAAAATGGACTCCGGATGAAACTGGACACCTTCGAGTAATAACTCCTTATGCCTCACGCCCATTATCTCATCAATTTCGCCGGACTCCGTTTGCGTCCACGCGGTGATTTCAAAACAGTCAGGTAAACTCTGTTTTTCTATCACCAGTGAATGATAACGAGTCACGGTCACCGGGTTAGGCAATCCTTTAAAAACACCGGTTTGGTTATGATAAGCCGGGGACGTCTTGCCGTGCATGATAGAACCTGCCCGTACTATGGTTCCACCAAAGGCCGCAGCAATGCACTGATGACCAAGACACACACCCAGCATTGGCACTTTACCGGCACAGTGCCGGATAAGATCCACTGATATTCCAGCCTCATTCGGTGTACACGGGCCCGGTGATATCACCAGATAATCCGGCTCCAGCGCGGCCAGCTCTGGTACTGTTTTTTGATTGTTGCGTACTACGTTGACACTGGCCCCGAGCTCTTCAAAATACTGAACCAGGTTAAAAGTAAAGGAATCATAGTTGTCGAGCATCAGCAGCATCAGCAGTTACCTTTATTGGATTTTTTCTGCAACTGCTCATCTTTATCAGACTGAGGTAACTGATCAAGACCTCTGGCGGCCATGG
The DNA here is from genome assembly GCA_938007995.1 of uncultured Granulosicoccaceae bacterium. Lineage (GTDB taxonomy): Bacteria > Pseudomonadota > Gammaproteobacteria > Granulosicoccales > Granulosicoccaceae. The sequence continues at coordinate 55,598 of CALLLW010000008.1, forward strand.
CCGCAGCCCTGAATATCGCTCTGGCTTTATTTAGTGTTTCGTCCCACTCACTAAGCGGCACAGAGTCATAAACAACACCTGCACCCGCTTGTATATGCAGCTGTTTGTCTTTTACTACTGCAGTGCGAATCGCTATGGCCGTATCCATATTGCCGTTAAAAGAGAGATAGCCCACTGCACCTGAATAAACACCTCGCTTAACCGGCTCAAGCTCATTAATAATTTCCATCGCTCTGATTTTAGGTGCACCACTCACCGTACCCGCCGGAAAAGTTGCTCGCAATACATCCATAGCGCTGTAACCCGGTTTTAGTTTTCCGGTAACATTTGAGACAATATGCATCACATGCGAGTAGCGTTCGATTGTCATTTTTTCGGTCAGCTTAACCGAACCAGTTTGAGCTACGCGACCCGCATCATTGCGGCCCAGATCAATTAACATTAAATGCTCTGCCAACTCTTTGGGGTCAGCCAGCAAGCTTTCTTCGAGTGCTTTATCTTCTTCTGCTGTGGTACCGCGCGGCCGGGTACCGGCAATCGGCCTGACGGTTACCGTGTTATCTTCAAGACGCACCAGAATCTCGGGAGAAGAACCGACTACCTGAAAATCACCCAGATCAAGATAAAACATATAAGGCGAAGGATTCAGCATCCTTAAAGCTCGATACAAATCCAGCGGATGTGCATTAAACGGTGCAGTCATGCGTTGTGACAGAACCACCTGCATACAATCACCTGCGGTGATGTAATCACGCACTCGCTCAACACCATCGATAAAACTGTTCTGACCAAAGCCAGAGGTAAAATCCGTTTCATCCAGCGAGTGCCTGGTTTTTTTTGCAGACCCTGGTAGCGGCTCTGGTTGCGGCCCTGGTTGCGGTTCTGGTGCCAACTCTGGCATCGGGCCGCGTACAAGCGCTTCAATTTCATTCAGCCGATTCATACCGACAGACTGCGCACTGGCATCTGTTGGATCCACATGCACAATGATTATTGCCGTGCCATTCAGGTTATCGAAAACCACCACCTCTTCCGACACCATTAAAAGGATATCCGGTGTGGCCAGAGAATCCGGCAGATTATCCTCGAATACGTCGGGCTCTATATAGTTGATTGTCTCATAGCCGAAGTAGCCAACCAGTCCGCCGGTAAATCTGAGCTGCGTAAAACGCTCGGGTAGATCGTCACACTGAAATCCAGCGTGAAATTCTTCGACCCAATGCAGGGGATCGACCACCGACTCTGTGTGAACCGCCTCGCCATCGCGCGTAACCGACAGCTGCTGACCATGAAACCGGACGATCTCTTTGCAAGGCAAGCCGATAATCGAATATCTGCCCCAGGTGTCACCGCCGGTGACTGATTCGAACAGGTAGCTCGCGGGTGTGTTGGCGACTTTTAAAAAAGTAGATAGGGGTGTGTCAAGATCTGCGAGTATCTCGCGGACAAGCGTCTGGCGTTTAACCGGTTGACGGGAACTGTCTTTGAAGTGTTCTTTCATGGTAAGCAGTAATAACAGAGGCAATAATGAATGGTTGGGGCGCAACAGCTGAACGTGCGCTTCGCCAACCAAAAACCGCGCTAGCGGCGGTTATTGTTAAAGTACATTGAGTCATATTGCTTCGATTACGATGGTTACCAAAACTGTTTCCACCAACGCTGACAAGCGCCGGCACAGGTAGAAAACCCGGCGCCTCAGGTCCACCCACGGCGCATTTACCCACAAGCACAATATCGAGTCAAGGTGAGCGCTGAGTTTCGTGAGCAATTCGACCGACCGTTTTTGCCGACCACCTGGCCTGCAATTTGGCCTAATATCTGGCCAGACATCTGGCCAGACATCTGCCTTGTCATCTGGCCAACAAATCCGGCAGTCACCCGCTGGTTCGGACTCTGCAGGTGCCAAGCCTCCCCACAACGGCTATATTACGCGGTATCCCTACTCTTGTATAAACCGGAAAGAAGCCATGGCTGTTATTCACCAGGATCACCTGATAGAGAGTGTCGCAGACGCGCTGCAATTTATTTCGTACTACCATCCGAAGGATTTCGTCGACGCAGTGCACGACGCCTACAATCGCGAAGAATCAAAGCCCGCGAAAGACGCGATCGCACAAATCCTGATTAATTCGCGATTGTGCGCCGAAGGGCATCGACCAATTTGTCAGGATACCGGAATCGTTACTGTGTTCGTCAAAATAGGCATGAACGTACAGTGGCAGGGTGCAAACATGAGCCCGACTGACATGATTAATGAAGGTGTTCGTCGAGCCTACTTACATCCGGACAACAAACTGCGTGCATCAATACTGGCTGATCCAGCCGGTAAGCGACAAAACACCACGGATAACACACCCGCAGTGATCCACATGCAGGTGGTAGAAGGCGACACCATAGAAGTCGATCTGGCAGCCAAGGGCGGTGGCTCGGAGAACAAATCCAAAATGGTCATGCTCAACCCCAGTGACAGCATTGTTGACTGGGTCGTTAAAACTGTGCCGACCATGGGCGCTGGATGGTGTCCTCCCGGCATGCTGGGTATCGGTATTGGTGGCACAGCAGAAAAGTCTGCAGTACTGGCAAAGCAGGTGTTGATGGATCCAATTGATATCCAGGAACTGAAAGATCGAGGTCCGTCTAATCGCATTGAAGAACTACGACTGGAAATATTCGAACAGGTCAATGCACTGGGCATTGGCGCTCAGGGGCTTGGTGGTTTAACCACTGTTCTGGATGTCAAAATCGCAGATCACCCGACCCATGCGGCTTCACTACCGGTGACGATGATTCCAAACTGTGCTGCAACAAGACACGCGCACTTTGTACTCGACGGACAGGGACCGGCACTGCAAACACCACCTTCACTGGATGACTGGCCAGAAATCACCTGGGATGTCGGTCCGAACGCACGCTCAGTAAATCTCGATACATTGACTGATGAGGAAACTTCCACGTTTAAACCGGGTGAAACCTTGTTGTTGAACGGCACGCTGCTCACTGGCAGAGATGCAGCACACAAGCGCATTAAAGAAATACTTGATCGCGGTGAAGAACTGCCGGTCGATCTGAGCGGCAAACTCATTTACTACGTAGGGCCGGTGGATGCAGTACGCGATGAAGCAGTCGGTCCTGCCGGCCCAACCACTGCCACCCGCATGGACAAATTCACTGACATGATGCTGGAGCATACCGGCATTCTCGGTATGGTAGGTAAAGCAGAGCGCGGCCCGACAGGCATTGAGGCCATTAAAAAACATAAGTCAGTGTATCTTATGGCAGTGGGTGGCGCCGCCTATCTGGTATCACGCGCTATAACCGAAGCACGCATCGTTGCGTTTGAAGAGCTAGGCATGGAAGCGATTCATGAGTTTGTTGTAAAAGATATGCCAGTCACTGTTGCTGTTGACAGCCAGGGAGAGGCTGTACATCAGACCGGCCCTGCAATCTGGCGTGGTAAAATCACATCCGGTGAAGTTCAGCCGGTTTATTTTAAGTAAGCTGCAGTAATCAAGTAACTGTGTAATGAAAAAGCAGGGCAGACCGTTTTATGGTCTGCCCTTAACAATCACTGCAAATTAGCTATTTCAAATTGCAACTTTTTTTGTCGCTGTATTATAGTTTTGAGCTTCGGCAGCAGACACTGCTTTTTTCTTATGCTCTTCGAGATCTATGATACTTCCGGACGATTCTACATCCTTCCTTGCTGTCGTCGCAGCAGGCTTATCAGAATAATGCTCACTGGCAAGTGCACTAGGCCATCTTAAACCAGATGCATCCGAGCCTTTAACATCAGTGTACAAGCTACCATTAATCTGGGTTTTATCGATCAGATAGCGGCGAAAGCGCTGAAAAAGATTAGCATCAACCTCACCAGGATTTTGCCAGAATTGCTCGAGTGTTCCCTGATGGGTTAGACCATCAAGATCATATATTGCATCACCTAAAGCCTTTACCGGAGTGCCGTGATACAGCGAGGAAATACCTACCGTGCTATTTATCAACACAGACCCTTCCGCATTACGCAGCAAGGAGGGTAAATCCGTATCATGCACATAGAACAGCCGGTTTTCCAAACCGTATACCAACGCGAGCTGCCTGATAACTGCACTATAATTCTTGTAACCTCTATCGTATGGATGATGCTTGATTACCAGAGAGCAGTCGCTTCGTTCAGACTTTGAAAAAGAGCTGATGACTCGCTCAAGATATTTTTCAATACTTTGGAAGTCTGAATGTTTTCTTACCTGCATATCACTATGCACCTGCAGTGGCAGCAAAAAATAAGATTCGCTTCCGCTCAGCAGCAGATCGGAGACTTTTCTTTGTGTTTGACGATAGAGAATTTTTCTTGCGCCGGATCGAATCCAGTACAAGCCTTCAGTAATTACATTCAAGCTTCGGTGATGCTCATAAAATTTGAATAATGGCTTTAACACAGAGGCAGCAATGTAATACTGTACACAGTGCCTTGCTGCGGCACTGAATACGTTTACCACCGGTGCTGAGGGAATATCTTCAACACCAGCATCGGTCTCTGCCAGACGCTTTGGCAATCCAGCCTTCTCGCAAGCACTGGTATATCCATTTACGCCGTCCTTTTCAAGTGTGACGTAATTGGGCCTGACATACCCTTCTTCAAAAACATAGACCTCTATACCGAGACGTCTGGCTATCTCTATTGCCTGTCGGTGATAGCGCCTGCAATCACCAAACAGATATACACGATCTATGTCACGACCAAGCAGGACACTTTCCATCCATGCAGGCCAGACACTGACCGGCGAGGTAAAATTCAGATATTTACCGGTACGGTAATAATAAAAATCACCACCGTTCAAGTTTACTTTCAGTACATTATGACCACGGCTTTCAAGCTGATTGGCGAGCTTTCTGAAGAAAGGTCCGACCGGGCCCTGAAGCATTAAAATATTACGCGGCATAAGTAAGACCCTTTCTTATATTGCGAACAATGTTCACGTATTTTTTTAGTCCTGAAGCCGTGATGTCATCGACTTGCAACCTGCGCTCTTCCACCAGTGCTGCAATCGTTTTCTCAACGCTGGTAAACTCGCCGGACCCAAGATCAAGGTAGCCCGGGTATTCGATGTAACAGATATAGACAAGCTCGGCGAGGCTGCGCTTTCTGGTCCGGCGCGCAAACCCGCAAAGATCCTGCGTCAATCCCCAACCCGCGTAAAACGGTCTTCCATAAGTAACGACCTTTTTGCCGCAAAGTAGCGCCTCCAGACCCGCAAGCGAAGTCATAGTGTGAATCTGCTCACACAGATTTAAAGCAACTTCAATTGAAAGAGCGCTTTCTACATGATCACAGAGTTTCTCTATCTCTCGATAGTTGGCAATACCGTCACTGCGATTGCCGCTGACAACATCAGGATGCGGCTTGTACACAATTAACGCATCGGGGTTTGCTGACCTGACCGCAACCAACAATTTGTAGTTGCTGTCTATAGAGGAAGCGCCATATCGAAGCGATGCATCATCCACCACCTGACCGATCACCAGCAGAACACGCTTACCCGCATAGAAGGAGATATCCGAGATAGCACTTTCAGCGGACGTATACTTACTTATCCGATTTTCCAGCAGTAACTCTATGAGAGACTCAGCACGACTCAATTCTGAAGTTGTACAATCGCGGGTTTGCAACAACTGCTCAAGCCGTGAAGGCCGGGTGGCATCAAAATAAATACCCAGATCATCAACGACCAGAGATCGAGGTGCTGTATAGTTGCTCCCAAGACCCACAGAACGGACAAAGCCGTCTTCCATTCGAGCCACCTGACAGTTTTCAAGCGCCTGCTCACGCTCACTGTCTTTTTCACCGCATCCCCAGACCATCACCGGCTGAGTTTCATTGGCAGCAGCCGAAGGCGGGTTTTTTATATCTTTTACCGATACATGACAGTGCTGGTACTCTGCTGCCATCATGTACTTGTCTACATATCGTCTCTTCCACGGTGTTATACCTAAAAGACGATAGTTTCCACCGATACGCTCAAGCTGCCGGCGCTGCTCAATAATATGATCCACAATATCCGAAAGGCTGCAAACTTTGCCCCTAACCGGATCAACGTAGGTCGGATAAATCATGTATGCTGCCATAAATACTTCAAGCAAACTTCGACTGACAACACGCCTTGGGTTATGCTGAATATCTTCCGTTAAACCCCATCCAGAATAAAACGGCTGCCCGAAGCACTTGACCGGCACACCCTGTAACAGTAATTCAAAGCCATACAACGATGTGCCAACGTAAGCACAAATACAGTGTGACATGCGATGCGCTGAAATCTCATGACTAATCAGTTCAACACCCAGCTGTGAGGCGTGGGAGGAAAGATAGCCCTGCCGTCGCCCAGCCAGAACTTCAGGATGCACTTTGACCAGTACCTTCTCTTTTCCATATTGATCAACAGCCTGCTTCAGCATCCGCTCAAAGCCTTCAGGCTGCATACCACCGAAGTGTACCGACTGATCACCAACCGTTTGATCCACGACTAATACAAAAGAGCCTTCATCATTGGCAGAATCCTGTACCTCTGCAGAGACGTTATACTTACTAATTCGATTTTCAATAATCCTCTGCAGTGCACGCTCGGCAAGCAACATTTGCTCACGATCAGTTAGCTGCCATGAGCACTTATCGAGGTTATTGAGAATATTTTCCAGACGGGATGGCTGACTGCTGTCGTAGTAGATTCCGACCGCATCACTGACAACGGAATACTTACGCCCCCGGCCACCACGTCCGAAAGAACAAATAAAACCATCTTCAAGCCGGATATGCGATATGCCGGTTAGTTGTGCCAGATACGCAGACGACTTGCTATAGCTTTTATGCCCCCAGGAGTAGATCGCCTTACAGGCTTTGCTATGTAACTGCAAAGGGTTGCGGCTCAGTCTTTCAACACCAAGAAAGATTTCTATGTGCGGAATTCTTTTTATTCCGGATGAAAGACTGAATCCCAGCAAGTTCGTAATCTTCCTGCTAGTTAATCAGGCTGATTGCGATGCACGCAGCAATAGCCGAAACAACCGCATCCACAGCGAGCGGTCGCCAGTGATTCTTGATAGTGCTCAATAGCAATGGCAATCCGCGTGTTTGAACCGCGTCTGAAGGACCCAGATCATTAGCGGCGTTTCCCTCTAAAGACAACGAATCATTTTGCTCAAGACTGGCTGTATCGGGTTTTTGTGTATCCTCGCACCCCACCAGCTCGCTCAGTTGCCGCAGCACAGACGCACCATTGTCTTCAGGACTTTGACTGGCCGCCTGTCCAACAATTGTCAATAACCCGCCACTGATACCCATTTCACGTGCAGATTTCTGCAATACGGCAATCTGCTCCTGACAGGAAACCAGTCGCCCGAGTGCAGTCCGACAGTAGACAGAACGTTCATTGTCGGTGTCTCCATGGGGCACTTTGCTAACGTCAATATCCTGCAGCGCTGCGCTATCATCAATAGACTCGGTCGCACCAGCCGCATCGACGATATAACGGTTCAGCGATACTGCGTCTGCACCATATTGAATAAGCTCACGTTTACCCGCCTGCAGACCAGTGAACAGCTGACTGTATTCTTCAATTATCGATGGGTGCTCTGCCGCAGATTCCATTTCTTACATACGCTAAACGTTGATTAGTCATATGTTGCAGAAAACAAGCCAAACAGATCACACTATAGGGACAAAATGATCCTACAAAACGACTGACAGGCGGAACCAGTTTCACAGACTATTTGCTATATCAACGCACATTGTAAGGTCAGAAAGCGCTAAGTAGTTTTACTCACGATTCAACATAAAGCGTACGGCAATTATGCTTCAAAGAGGCAATTAATCGATGTCTGATTTCAGTTTCAACCACCCAGTTATGACTGGCGGAAGCCTGCACACTATCGTAGCTGTGATTGAGTTTTGGTCGCCCCTCTGAGTAACCAGCTACACATCCGTTTAACTTGTCACTATGACGGGCGGCAATATGTTCAATCCAGGCAAGCAATAAAAGCCCGGCTGACGGACTGCAGCAGAGCTCCCGGTGCAAAGATCTCCAGAGCTCAAGCGGCGGAGTGAGTATTGTATGAAAGCTGCGGTGTGCCTTAAACCGGCGCCAGACTTTACTACGACGGTAAAATATATCATTGCTGGTGATACATAACATGCTCGCATCACTGCTCATGTATCTATCCCACGATGGAGTCACAACATGTACAGATGCATGCTCTGTAATTCTCGAGTTACTACGATAATTATTAAAATAAATTCGTAGTCCCTGAATACGGTGGCTAAACTTATCTCCAGGCGCATTACCAGCAATTGTAAAACCACCGTGCTCAACGATTGCCTTCTCGAGCGAGCGATCTGCAGGGTTTACTGTAGATTCAAGATAATCGATACATTTGTTTTCAGCGACTGACAGTCGTGGTATGGCGAACCCGTTGCTGCGGCAATGCGACAGCACATGAAAATAACGCTTCATCGTTGCCGACGCGAAAGACCTGCCCCCAAGAAACTCATTAGCAGAAACAGTGTCATTTAAATGCAAATATAGCGATGCCAGATAGTAGTTAGCTTCTTGCTCTTCGGATCCTGCGAGATCCTGCCTGATCCTATGCAAACGCTCAATATCAAAATCACCACTTAAAGCCAGATCATTCAATTGCGCTATTATTGCGCTCGGTCCTGACTGCCACGGTAGTCGAAATTTCATTGATTGATCACAGCGTTTATTTGACAGCGAAGACTTTCTGTGATTCACGCCCAAGCAGCTGCAATAAACGGTAGTCAGAGTCCTTACAAAATCCAACCGGATTTTCTAAAAGCTTGTCTATCTTACGCCTCGCTGTGATGTATTTGGTGTTCAGTGAAGATAAGATTCTATCAGGCCATGGAGAATAAGCCCGAACTACCGGATCAGACGATCTGCAGATACTCTTGATCAGACTTTCTGCAGCCGAATGAGATTTTTCTGCCTCCTCATCAAGCACTGCTCTTACTTCAGCCAGACTATTTTCAACAATACAAAAGGAGTCTATGTTACCAACAGGAATCGACCGCCGTTCGCACAGACAGTCATCAGAATAAACATCACAGCCACTGGTCTGTAGATACCGCATCAGAGGCGCGAATACCGAAGCACTCTGCAGCTTTTTTCCGACAATCAAACTGCACTGACATCCGGTGCCGACCGCATCAAGTACTCGCATCGAGTCAATAAAGAGTACCGATTTTGCTTGCCGGTATATCGCATGTAATTCCTTAACTGACATCCAGTCGGGCTCATACACTGCCACATGACACCGTGAGCCACACACATGCCTGACTACACTTTCATATTGCTGAAAAGCCTTATTTCCAAGAATAGTTATGCTCTCGACTGCTATGCTGGTACATATCTGTCGCAATGTATCTGCGAACTCAAGCTCTCGCGCATTGATATCCACATCTATTACCAGCGAATTATCGAACTCGGATGCTTCTACAACCTTAGTGCAGTAGTCGTAGACCACATGCGACACGTCAGGCACAGTGATATCCTGGCCCGGTGTCGTGCGAGGAGAATTGCAATCAACCAACAGATGATTAAATATCAGAGAGCCGGGAAATGCCGGCGTTAGCTCTGAAAACCCGCGCTTTTCGATCTGCGATCGCTGATAGCATTCCCAGCCATTAGACTTTCGTGAATATAGGCTCAGGCGGCGCATTGGAGATGATCTTGTAATATCGGCAAACGGCTGAGAACAGAAAATCGATCTCTCAGCCTGGCTGTTTGCAATTCGCGCTTGTCTTTATCCAGGCTCAATGCAATTGCTTTGTGCAAAGCGGTATACCACTGAGCCTGACTAGTTACCAATAACGAATTTTCGTTTTCATGATCAAGCATGTCCTGGTTTTCGCTGGCGACGATCGGCGTACCCACAGAGACTGACTCAATCAACTTAACCGCAGATTTGGCCCGATTAAATTCATTGTCGATCAACGGTGCTATGGATACATCCACCAACATCAGTAGACGCAAGTAGTCCGTATATGACACGAACGGTATATGATGAACATTCGATAGGCCAGCATAGTCTTGTGCGTTCATTCTACCGACAATCAACAAATCGATATCCTCGTCCGCCAGATCAGCTAATGCGGCTTTTATCGATGAGAAATCTTCACTGTGCCCACGACTACCGGGGAAATAGCCAATGGTCGATTTATCAAAACAGTGCTGATGGTGAACTGGCTGGGTAAAGGTTCTTGGCAGTGAATTTGGCAGCACAGTAACATTGCCGCGAACACCAAACTCCCTCAGCTTGTCACGAAGATACCCGGTAGAAACCAGAAAGCTCTCGATACAAGCCACCGCTTTACCAGCCAGATCAAACTGCTTCTGCACTTTAGCCGTATCAAGACCTGCACTGACACATTGCGGGCTGGATTTCGCATAGTCGCTATTAAAAATCAGATCATCATAGTCAGCATGGATACGTACACCGGCAGTTCTGCAATTTTTGATCGCACGCTGAAACCGCCTGCTCCATATCGGACGATGAAAAACTGCGTGATCAAATTTGTTTAGAATATCGACGCTTGCGTCACCAACCGATATCACGGTGGCTTTGCACCCACTGGCAATCAAAGCGTCAGCATAATGGAAACAACGATGCCTGGCAGAGGGATTACACCAATCACTGCTACCGTATCTGGTATCGGTCAGATAAATAACAGAGTTCATTCTGCCAAACCGTCCACTCTAGCCAGGTACTATAACCGGACAATTGTTGAGCTCAAAATCGCCATCCAACACTCGGACAGAAATCTGATCACCCGGTACAATACGGCCCAGATCACTTATACTCAGCGCAAAACCGCATCTGCCATCAACATGAAGCCCTTTGCGCTGCACGTCTTCACGATAAAGATCCGCAATCATCTTTTTTCGTGCTTTGCCATTGATGTATACCGTTAGTCTGGCAGGCTCCGCAGACTCTCTGTCTACCATCCAGCCTCTCATCTCACCCTGTTTAATTGGCCCGACACTTCCACAAAACCGCTTAAGCGTCTTGAATGACTGCGACAGAACACCTGTCTGTTGCTCAAACACTTCAAGGGCCTTATGGTAAAGCTCAAGATCCTTCAGATTCAACTCGCGTATTTCATCAAGCTCATCATTGGTTGCAACGCTATCTGAGTGCCCCGTATATTTTCCCACGTTGAGCTTTACCATCGGAAAATTGGTCCCGTAGCGCTGATTAAACATCTCGAGACTACGCTGATATTCTTCGGTGATACCAAAAAAATCAAGATCGTCCGGTGCACAACCAGACATAGATCGATGCTGCCTGTTTTGAAATTGCTTCTCGGTATAAAAGTCTCTGAGGTTGCCAGTAAAGTTATAATGTGATGAGAAGTGAATATACTCTGAAATAACACGATCCACCGGGTTACGGAAAAACGTGACTACCGGAGAATCAGGGAATATTTCTCTGTATTTCACCAGAGTAAAGTGTCCCGTCAGCAGCTTGTGCTCCATGCCACTCGCTCTAAGCTTTGCTACATCATTGGAATCGTAAAGTGCAGAGCGAATATCCTCCGAAGTGTTAGTCGACTTCTCGCCGTAGTCGTTTAATACCTGATCCGGGCCAAAATACTGCTCTGCACTTTTTCTAAAACTTGTGCCAGCGGTTTTGGGTATGTGTAAGTATATAATTGGTAGCTGCATTGCCATATCACACTTACGCCGCAAGAGAAAAATCTTCACGCGTCAGAGTGAGATTGCGATTGTATGCCGGATCAGACTCCAATACCTTGCCCCACTGCTGTTGCATATATAGCGCTTCTTTTTTAAATCTGGTCTGTTTTTCCCGGGTGTTGTCGTGACCCCTGCTTATTGATTCATGATGGTATAGCAGAGCGTACGGAGTCCAGACATTGCGCAGACCCTGCATGCCTACACGCAGACAGAAGTCCACGTCATTGAATGCCACTTTCAGGTGGGTTTCGTTTAAGCCACCGGCTTCCTGATAGATTCTTTTTTCCACAGTCAAACACGCAGCAGTGACTGCAGACATGTTTTGCGTCAAATGCAATCTTGAAAAATACCCTGCTGACTCAGCATCAAAATACTTGTGTGCATGACCGGCCACGCCACCAATTCCAAGTATCACTCCGGCGTGTTGCACCATATTATTTTTGTACAGCAGCTTGGCGCCAACACATCCTATCTCCCGACGAATTGCATGACTTACCATTTCCTGAAGCCATCCACCGTCAATTACTTCGATGTCGTTATTCATCAGGGTAACAACACTTCCGGCAGCCTGGCTAACTGCAAAGTTATTGATCGCTGAATAGTTGAACTGGTCGTTATAATCTATCACTCTTACATTCGGCTGTTGCTTGATTTTCTCAAAATACTCAAGAGTGGCTGGTTCTTCAGATTCGTTGTTAACAACAACTATCTCATAATTTTTATAGTCGGTTTTTTTAAGCACACTCGCAATGCAAATTGAAAGGATATCAATTCTGTCGCGTGTCGGAATAATAATGCTTACTTTCGGATTTTTCTCTGGCAATGGCCAGTTGACGCGGTAGGTATTGGCATACTTTCCAACCTCTACAGTGGCGTCTACACCAGCTTCATCCAGATAGTTCTGCACAGCGGCAACACCGCTGTCCGTGGTGTAGGTTTTTGCGCCGGCAGTTACCGATGTAGACCCCTCTGCCATTCTCCAGTGATAGAGTATTTTCGGCAGGTGCCGCACTTCATAAGCTTGAATTTCACCCATTACACGGAGCAGTAAATCGTGGTCTTGTGCACCGTCGTAACCGGTACGGCAACCGCCAACCCGCGCTAACAGATCCCGATCCAGCGCAACAAGATGACAGATGTAGTTTTGCGCCAGTAGCAAATCAGGATTCCAGTCAGGCTTGAAATGCGGTTCTACCCGTGCTCCTGCGCTGTCTATTTTGTCTTCATCAGAATAAATTAATTTTAGTGATGGATTTTCAATAATGGCATTTGCAACCTCATACAGAGCGTGCTCTGCCAGCAAATCATCGTGATCAAGAAACACACAGTAGTCACCGGTTGCCAGTTGTAGCGCTGCATTGGTGTTGGCCGCAATCCCACGGCTCTCGTCACTATAAACGGCTACGATCCGCTGATCATTCTGACAAATATTTTTTAAATACTTGATCAGCTCCGGCGCGTTAGATCCGTCATCAGATATACACAGTTGCCAGTTAGAGTAACTTTGTGAAATTACCGATTGTATCGCTTCATCCAGCAACTGAAGATCACTGTTGAACGTTGGCATCACAACCGACATTTTTGGCCGTTCTGACACATTGCGTTCAATGCTGATTACATTGTTAACACTCGGCTTTTGCGTGTTCTCAACTTTTTCAATCCATTGGTTATAATCGTGGCTACGTAATGGATTTGAAAACAAAGCAGCATAGCGTGTATCGAGCAGCGACTGATATTTTTCACCAGTTTGAGCAGCTTTCTCTTTGAGCCTGTTTCGAGCCTCAACTATAGAGTTTCCGTAGTCAGACGGGCTTCGCCGCATTAACTTGGATAGCATGCGATTCTCAGCGAACCTAAAAGCAATAGGGCTCATCGTCAACTGCCTGATGGTAAATTCCCCTTTGCTGCTCAGTGGATCAAACCGAATGCCAAGCGCTCTTCGATCAAACCTGACTATTCGCTTGCTGATTCGCCGCGACTGATAGGGTATTTTTATAGCCTGATCTTCTATATACCCTTCACCGAGGTCAGTATAAATCTTCGCGCTATCGAAGGCATTCTCACATTCAATCTCGAGCGTGATCATGTACCAGCCAGTGTGCAAATCCAGAAACGGGAATTCGCATAGAAACTGTGGATCGTCACCAGTGGATGTCCAGCTTCCAATGGAGCTTTTACTAGTTTCTCCAATGTGATTCAGCGGCTTAAGGCGAGGCCTGATCCGGGGATTAAAACGCATTACTGGCGCAAGCACGTTTTTTATTTTTTTTGTTATCGACGTGTTGAAGTTCATTTTCTTTTTATCGCAAGTGCTTTATGAAGCACACAGGACCGTTGGAACAGAACTGCGATTCAATCGGTAGTGTTACTCATTCATTTTGCAGATCACATCCACTTTATAGATCAACGCAAACTCTGCGCCGGTTTAGCAGATGACCTCAAAGAAAATAAACTGCGAGAACTCAGAGACTTATGATGACCACAGAAACCTCATCAAACAACCGGCTGCCGACGCAGAGTTTGCTGCCGCAACCCTGCTAAACCACTGATTTCAAATAGCTATTGCAATGCTGGTTGCTACCGCGATCTTATAAAGCACATCAGTGATGCTTGCTGCCAGCTGCAGGTTTTTGGTTGGCGCTTTGGGCAGCACCAAAAGCTCATCACCGGCCTCTACCGCAGCACCTGATGCATCTACAACCCGCCCGTCCTGCTTGACCAGCAAAATATTTTCGCGATTGGCGTTATTGGAAAACCCGCCAGCACGGGAAATATATTCTTCAGCGCGGTTGCCGTCTTCCCATAGAAATGCACGCGGCAGCCGTACTTCGCCTGAAACCAGAACACCCGGACTTCTGCTCGGAATAAAGATGGTATCGTCATTCTGCAAAACAATATCAGCGATGCCGTCGTCCGAGACGACAACCAGAGTTCCCTGAGGCTCTATTTGCGATGCTTTATTGACGAATGCAGAAATCAACTCAGCCTCCTGTACTCTGATACGAGATTCACTGTCTGTTGCAGATGAAGCGGTCAGGTACTCTGATTCAAGCCTTTTCAGGCTGTTTTCAATCGCACTTTTCTGTCTGGCGGCAATACTCCTGCGTTTAATATAGATGCGCTCGTAAGCGCTCAGTTGCGGATCCACTTCGATCAGATCCAACACCTGCTTAAGCGTTGCCCGCTTATTCACGGTGATCGCAGAAGCACCGCTAAATGCACCATCAATATTTATACTGATGTTACGTTCGTTAACATCAGACCTAAAGGACACAACGTCTTCGTCACCGAGCAAACGCTCATTAAATTCTGCAACCGGCAGATATTCAAACACGCTCTCGCCATTTCTTACCTGACTCAGTGCCACGTGAGTTACACCGGCAGCCGGTGACGCAAGATCTACAACGTCAGCACCGCTGACTACATCCTGATTAAATTCAAATCTGTTTGGCCTGGCAGCTTCACCGCCAACCACAACCGTTTGCATCAACGGCTTGACGACTATCGCGTCTCCTTCTTTAAGAACAACGTCCGGAATAACTCCGTTGCGAATAAACTCGTAAAGATCTACCGTTGCGATTGTCTTCGAGTTGCGAAGAATTTCTATTTTTCGAAAACTGCCACTGGCAGAATCAATTCCACCAGCCTGGTCAATAAAATTAAGTACTGAGCTGCTCGGCGTACCGGCATACTTACCTGGCTTGTGCACATACCCGGTTACATAAACGCTGGCCGATTGCGCGGTGATCAAATTGGTATACACCTCCACATCATTGGTGTACACACGCGCAATGGCTGCTTTGACCGTGCCGTTAACCCGCGAGTTTTTTACTCCACCAAGTTGAACCGGACCTACATTCGGTAAAAAAATGTTTCCCTGGGAATCTACCGTCTGCACTTCATCGTACGTGGTGGCACCCCAGATACGGATGGCTACCTTATCACCCGGACTGACAACATAATCAGCATTCAGACCAAGCGTCTCGGATGCCGAAAAACCACCGTCAAATAACGTGTACCCAAACGGTCTGGTTTGCTGTTTTAGCTGATCAAGCTGTTCGGCCTCCTGCTGTTCGAATATCGCGCTTTGCCTGTCCATTACCACAGCGCCGGGATCTATTGTTGTTTGCGCAGAAAGGCTCTGCCAAAACAATAGATTTGCCAACAGCAAATAGATAATTCTCATACCAATGGTCACTGTGTTATACCGCAAAATCTATATGCTCCCTGACAGCGGCGCGAAACAACGCATAGACTGCATAGAGCAGAAAAGACAACAAAATAGCGGTGATGGAATCAATTAGCCGATCCGGCTCAGTTGATGAAGTTGGCTGACTAGGCTGTACAAAGGTCGCCAGATATCGTTTTTTTGTCTGCGATTCCACCCTTGCTGTCTCGAGTGCCTGAAGCGCTGCCGCGTAACGTTGTCGCCCCAGTTCCTCTTCTACCAGTAACGGCTTGTATCTTTCTATTGCCGTCCCTATTCCCTGGTTGTTGGTCAAGCGTTGCCTCTCACGTTGCAACTCTGTTTCTATACCATTAATTCGATTTCTCAACGATCGCATTTCTGCCGTTGTTTCACGCAGGTAGGCGGATTTTTCTGTATACAGCGCACGGGTTTCAGCAAGCTTTGCTTCAAGAGCGGCGATTAAACCCGCAATCGAGCTGGCGTCGGTACCGGGGTTTATCGACTGGTTTTCTGCAGTGAACTGCGATAGACGATCAGAGATCTGCCGTGCATTTGCGATGGCACTTTCTACTTCCAGTCGCGCGGCGTTCAGTGTGTCATCAACAATACGATCAGAAAGGCGATTGATCAGCAACTCGCTTCGGGCAATAATTTCACGGTTGATGTTGTGGGCAATATCAGCTGAGAAAGCCCGTGTTTTGATGGCGATGATCGAGCTGGTTTCTTCAAAGGTAATAGTCACCATGCCACGAAAGTACTCAAGATACTCCTCATCATTCGCGTCAGCGGTCAGACGAGAAATAACATCCAGCTGTGGATCTGAATAATGGTCACGCAGGGAAAACTCTTTATCCAGATGCTGAGCCATCTCCATGGAGATTATATAATCAGACACCACGAGGACATCCTGAGTGTCCGGATTACTGACAGGCAAAAGTCCACCAAACGAAAAGCTCGATGTTGACTGATTGCCACTGCGAAGCACCACGGCAGACTCTGACACAAAACGCTCAGACGCAATCAGACCAAAGTAGCTCACTGCTATAAGCACTGGCACAAGTGCGGCAAGCAGCACTCTTAAGGCTACAGGATTCAAGCGACGACCTTTTTAAAAAGAATTTTTCTATACAACATAAATGCATCGTCCAGGTTGTCAAAGTAGCGCAATTGGCCATTGTGTAGCACTGTCGCAACATCACAGTTCTTTCGGATAGTCTGTTCATTGTGTGAAACAAGAATCACAGAGGATGTTTGGCGTCTTTGCTTGAAGATCTGCCTGAACTTCTCTTTTAATCTTGCATCACCCGTTTCAAGCGCTTCATCTACCAGATAATATTCAAAATCCAGCGCATAGCTGAGCGACATTGCAAAGCGCGATCTCATACCTGCCGAGTAAGACGACAGAGGGCGATCGAAATATTCTCCGAGCTCCGCGAACTCATTGGTTTTTCGCTCTACTTCAACAAAAGATGCACCATAAATACGAGCCACGAACCTTGCATTTTCCCTGCCGGTCAGAGTCCCCTGAAATCCGCCGGAATAACCCATTGGCCACGACAATCGACTGGTGCGAACCACCCGCCCCTTGTCTGGTTTCTCAGCTCCGCCAATGATACGAATCAGAGTACTCTTGCCGGCACCGTTAGCGCCGAGCACACCAACACTTTTGCGGTAGGGGAACTTGAAGGTGATGTTATTCAGCACCTGGTGTGTCTGATCACCCAGCCCGTAGGATTTGGTCACATTTTCAAGAGCAATCACCAGACTTACTTCCGCTGCCTCTCAAACACACCGAGCAGCATCATGCCAAAACTGATAAGTATCAGCGCAAAAACACAGACATATTCCAGATCGACGTAACGGCTGGAAAAACTCTCAAACAGAGAATCCCGAATCAGTTCGATACAGTGCAGTAGCGGGTTATAAAGAGCAATTTCGCGAGCCACCGGTGGCAACATTGACGCGGTAAAAAACAACCCCGATGTAAGAAAAAGTGGTCGCCCCAATAACGGTTGCGAAAGTGACTGAATAAATTCATAGCGCACACTTACAGCACCCAGCACAAGCCCCAGGCCAATCCCGAGCGCTATCAACAGACTAAAACCGGTCATCACGCCCAAAAGATTTTCAATACGAAACGCAAAGCCAAAGAAAAACAAGCCGATAAGAATAATAATAAAAACAGCTATCGACACCAGCACATTCACAATCACCTTGGATATGATTAAGTCCATCCTGGTTACCTGCGGAAACATCAGCAGAGAGGGATTGCCACGTGCACCCTGCGCTACTTCAGAGAAAAGATCACGAAACATAAAAAAGGGGCTGATACCCGCAACAAGAAACAAGGGTGCCGGTACGCCGGACGGTGCGCTTCTGTCAATCAATTGCATAACACCGACAAAAACCATTAGAAAGATCAACGGTTCAAGCAATGCCCAGCCAAAACCCAGACGCCGGTTTCCATAACGCGATTTAAGCTCACGCAGGATCAGTGCATGCAGCACACGAAACTGTACTGTAAATACACTTTCAGAGGCGCTTACTGGATTGCCGGACGACATATCGTTCAATCGTTAGCGAACAAACGCTGATAGCGGAATATCAACCCAGCCATTTACTGCATCCTGACAACTCACGCCATTAGTGCTTGTTTCGTTGCCGGTCTGCGTATAGCGCCTGCATTTTCTACCATTTGCGGAAAAATACTCCGACTGGACCAGCAATTCGACCGAAGTACCCAGCTGCTGATCAACAAACACCTGAGGCACACCGATAGCTGCGGATGCCACAGCCTGCGCTTTTGCACGACCGGATTGCCCGCTGATCGCAACACTGCTTGTTTGCCCGCTACCAGCCTGGGTAAACAATGGCATCGAGTCGCTGTTATGCCTTGGTGGAGCTGAGGTACATGCACCAAGAAAAATACCGCACACTAACGCAGCGCACTGTTTGATCGTCACGCTATTCATTCGCCACCACTGAATATTTCAAGGATGCCACAGATAGTTTCACGTTCACCTTCACGGGCAGAGATCACCACCAATGCACGAACCTTGTTTTCACGCATCAGACTCTCAGCGTCTTTGATCAAAGACTCAGCGGAGACACAAACCGGATCGAGAGTCATATATTCTCTCACTGGTTGCTCCATGACCGATGCGCCGGATAACAGTGCACGTCGAAGATCTCCATCGGTGAAGATCCCCAGCACGTTGTGATCAGAATGAACGACCACCAGGCCAAGTCTTGAGGCAGTCATGGCCATCACTGCAGTGGAAACTGAATCTTCCGGAGCACATAAGGGCACATTCTCACTTTGCATGACATCGCGTACCTTGGAGTGCAGGCTTTTGCCAAGCATGCCACCCGGATGAAAATGGGCAAAGTCAGCCGGAGCGAAATCTTTAGCATTCATCAAAGCTACGGCCAACGCATCTCCTACCGCCATACTGACCAGCGTCGAAGTGGTTGGCGCCAGATTATGCGGACAAACTTCACGTTCGATTGGCAGCACCAGGGTTACATCAGAGGAATTGCCAATACTGGAATGACGTCGACCGACAAAACTGATTATCTTGTTGCCAAAATACTTTATCGACGGCAACAACTTAACGACTTCTTCCGTTCCACCCGAGTTTGAAATTAACAACACCACATCGGCTGGCGTAATCATGCCAAGGTCACCATGGATAGCATCAGCCGGATGCACATAAAATGCAGGTGTACCGGTAGACGCCAAAGTGGCGGCTATTTTCTGCCCGACAATCCCGGATTTTCCCATGCCGATAACAATCACGCGTCCGGCAGATTTAACGATCAACTCCACCGCATCGCCAAATTCCGGCCCAAGCACACCAGCAATGCTCGCAAGCGCCGCTGACTGCGCAAGAATGGACTCTCGCGCTAACTGTAAAGTGTCTGCTTCAGATTTTTTATCCCGATATTCAGACACTGATATGACATCCGTCAATTTAACCCCCGCTAAATTCTAGATAGCGTTCACATAAGCGGAAGCTCTGACTGCAATAAACACGCCGTTGATGCATTCACAGAGCATAAACCAGCGCAATGCCAGACTCATAGTCAGGCAAAGTTCATTTACCGTGTGTCCGGGGCTGATTCAACGGAGCTTTCAATAATCCTGAGACGCTCTGCCACCAGTTGCCTGTCGATAGTTGTGGAGACTGTTGTATCCAGTTCAGCCTGTAGCACACGTCGATAATATTCCGCAGCGTCAATTGTATGACCCATCTGCTCAAGGCTGATAGCGATGTTAAATAGCACATCGACAGGTACTTTTGATCGGCCTGCGGTAAGCGCATGGTTAAAATAACGGTAAGCCTGACTCCATCGCGCTTTTTGTCCGAAGTAATGCCCTAGTATTGAATAAAACGGCACGGTATCGTCGGTCGATTGTGCGGCATGGGCGATCACTTCAGCCTCGACAGTGTTACTGTCAGTTGCAAGCTCCAGCATGGCGGCGAAAGCCCGTTGATCATGCGGATAGAGGTCAAGCAGATGCCGATAACGGTCTATGGCTAAACTTACGTTACCGGACAACGCAGCTACCCGGGCGACACCATGATTCGCCGAACTACTATTCGGATTTTGTTGCAATGCCTGAGCGTATAACTGACCCGCAGTCACATGATCATGTTCACTGTAAGCTGCATCCGCGCTGACGATAAGTCCCTCTACATCAGGCGCAACTGTGCTTTCTTTGTATCGCAGCGATTGACCAATATTGGAGTCAGAGACAACCTGCGCTACGTGTGCGATCTCTGATTCATTGTCGCTATCTAATCCACTTACTGAGTTTACGCCCTCAGCAGCAACACTAACCAGCGGCTCAGCAAACTCAATAGATTGTCGGAGTTCATAGTTCTCGAGCGCTAGCAATTCAAGCAACTGGTTTTTTTCAAACAGTTGCTGTTGCAGGCTGGCAATATCAGAGAATGAGTTAATCGAAAGCTCGTCAGTTACTTGCATACCGGATGCGGCTTTTTCCGGCTGCACCTCACTTATTACCTCAACAGGTATATCGCTGACCGGCCCTATTGAGCTGACTGACCCCGTTGTGCTGACTGATAATGAAGCAGTCTCTGCCAGCGCATCATCCGATATTATCGAGACCTCATCACCTGGTACTGCAGCAGCTCTGGCATGCTGCAATTCCTTTACTTGCACTTCAGCCTTACTGAGCAGTGCCTGATGCCCGGCCATCACGTTTTGTTGCTTTTTGATAAAAAGATAAAAACCGGTCAGCAAAGGCAGCGAAACAACAATCAGCGTAATAAAAAACAGTGGATGAATTTGACGATATAACTCGACTATCCGCTGTTTCTGCACGCCGTTGAAAGAAAGATTGTCTGCGACACCGGCTGGCAGCTCCCGACTATTATTATTCTGTCTGCTTTCTGCTTCTTCACTGTTTTCTTCAAGCTCTGCACCGGGCTTTCTGTCACCGGATAACGATGGCTTTGCAACAGGCTCACTATAAACTTCCGGCACAAGTTCCATTTTACATCCAC
Organism: uncultured Granulosicoccaceae bacterium; assembly: GCA_938007995.1. GTDB lineage: Bacteria > Pseudomonadota > Gammaproteobacteria > Granulosicoccales > Granulosicoccaceae. The sequence goes on from CALLLW010000008.1 coordinate 77,083, forward strand.
TATCTAACTTTCAAACTTCAACTAACATAGGCACTGATACTTTACTGGCGTAAATCAGTGAAACTACTTTCAATCACTGTGGGCTTCAGAAATATCAATAACTCGGTTTTCTCAATACTACGTATATCATGCGAAAACAGTCGCCCAAGCACCGGCAGTTGCTTTAACCCTGGCACACCGGTGGACCTTTCTTCAACACTGTTTTGCATCAGACCACCGATAATAGCGACATTTCCGCTGCGCACTTTTAGCAGAGACTCCATTTCACGTACCTGTATTTCAGGTATCAGATTACGCACTTCATTTTGCCCTGCCAGAGCAGGACTTGGGTCTTCAGCAAAATTCAAAATGCGTGATATCGTTGGTCGAACATTAAGTATGACGTCCTGACTGTTGCTGATAAACGGAGTAACATTCATGACAAGACCAATTGGCACCGAGTGCACAGTGCTATCTACTACCGTTCTTTCATCCCCGTTTTCACGCTCCAGCCGATCAACTTCAAAAGTAAAATACACACGATTATCGACAACCTTTAACACCGCTGGCTGGTTGTTTAATGCAATAATTTTTGGTCTGGAAATCACCTGCACTTCACCAAACTGCTGCAGCAGTTTTAGTGTGGCCGATAGATCGCCGAATATTGAAGCAGCGTTACTGTAGCTAAAAAGTGCTGTTACAGGAGAGGTTGCAGACGCCGCATCCGGCAAGCCTGCCAGTATCTGTGAAAACTGAAACGATTCATTATCATTAGAGCCTAATGCCTGCCAGTCGACCCCGGATTCAAACCTGTCGTTCAACGTAATTTCAACCACAGTCGCCTCAATCAGCACTTGCCTCTGTGCGCTTTGATTGATCTCTTTTAGTAACTTCTCGATAGTCGCGTGTTGCAACTGCCTCGCACGCACAGTAATAATCCCTGCTTCCTGGCTAACAAAGACGTTATCGCTACCAGCCCCTGTATCTGATACCTGTTCACCAAGCACTCCGCTAATGCTTCGAACTATCGACTCCCAAAGCGCGTTAACAGAGACATTTTCAACAGATAAGCGCGAGCCGTTACTGCCTGCCTGAGACTCGTTACCACCTTGTGGGTTGGTGGTTATAGATCCGATCTGTGTCGCGAGATCCACCCTGCTCTGTGAGGTACGCTGCATGTTGAGGTAATCAACCTCATAGCTGCGAATAAACGGCTTATCTTCAATCAGTAGTATTTTTTTATCCTGAATTTCATAGCGGACATCTGTCTGAGTACTTATTTGCGTGAGAATAAAGTCCAGTGGCTGATCAATGATACTTAATGAAATGACACCACTGATATCACCAACAAAATCCAGCTCGGAGCGCGCATCACGAGCAATAGAGGCAACGATCTCTTTTACCGGCAACTGATCTGCAATCACTGTGTAGAGTGAATCGCCGATTCCGGGAAGATTTTCACCCGGATGGTCTTTACCCGGGTAGTGTCTACCCGGATGGTCTTTGGCAGGGCGGTCTTCATACGAAGCAGCGGAGTTATCAGTAACCGCAGGCTGCTGCCATGGAGCAATTAGCGCTGGTATACCGTCAGGGGTTGTACCTGAGACGCGAGAGACAGGGTCGGCTTCATCCGGGATTTTGGCAGATTTAGTGGCTTCAGCACTGCTGCCTATTTCAAGCGGTGCTCGTTCAACCGTATCGACTGCAACACCACAAGCGCTCAGTAACAATGCACATAACACTGGCAGAACACACCGCGCTGGCGGGGCAATAACATACTTTTGCTTTACAACGGGACACAACATAATTCCGACAACGTCTACATCTGCACAAATTCTACGACACCATCACCTTAACTTACGTCTGCACGGTATACAAGCAGATGACTTGCCCTATCGGTAACCGCGCCTGCCATCGGGCATCAGTTATGATTCATCTATGTTTAATATCGTTCTGGTTCATCCACAAATACCACCCAACACAGGCAATATCATCAGGCTCTGTGCAAACAACGGATGCAAATTACACTTAATCGAACCACTCGGTTTCGAGCTTGACGAAAAAAGCGTCAGACGCGCCGGCATGGACTATCGCGATCTCGCCTCTGTCAACAAATGGTGCGACTACCAGTCTTTTCTTGCGTCTATCGGCCCGGCGAACCTGTGGTCTTACTCCAGTAAGTCCACTATCTGGTATTCAGACGTAAGTTATGCAAAAGGTGATTACCTGATGTTCGGCTCCGAGACCGCAGGGCTGCCCTCAGACATAGCGAGTACGGTAAAAGAAAACAATCGCCTGCACATACCTATGCAGGCAGACTCCAGGAGTCTTAACTTGTCTAACGCTGTATCAATAGTCAGTTACGAAGCATGGCGCCAACAGGGTTTCAGCCGGGCAATAGATAACTTTTAATATCTGCTTTACTCAGGCTTTGCCGGACGACTGAGTAACGCTGTCACCGCAGCTGTTGGCGTTACCTCGGCATTAATAACATGATGAACCTGCTCGACGATTGGCATACTGACCTGATGCTTCTGTGCGAGCTGAAGCGCCACCCGTGTAGCAACCACACCTTCAACCGACTGACCGATTTGCGCCAGTGCCTCAGAAGCGGTTTGCCCCTGGCCGAGCGCCAGACCAAAGCGACGATTGCGAGACTGATCATCGGTACAGGTAAGGATTAAGTCCCCGACTCCAGATAGCCCCATCAAAGTTTCCACACTGATACCAAGCACTTCACCAAGACGCATCAGCTCCGCCAGACCACGCGTGATCACTGCCACTCTGGCATTGGCACCGAACTGTAAACCGTCAGAGATACCTGCAGCGATGGCATAGATATTTTTGAAAGCACCACCCATCTGAACACCGCGGATGTCTTCACTCAAATACGCTCTAAACAATGCGCTATGCAACAGCTTAACAACATCACCGGCGTAGTCTTTTGAGTTTGCAGCTACAGTGATCGCGGTTGGCATACCACAGGCCAGCTCTTTGGCAAACGTAGGGCCCGATATAACCGCATGCCGCCGCTCGGTGCCAAGCTTCTGCACCACCACATCACTGAGAAATCGGCCTGATTCAACATCAAGACCTTTGCAAGCCCAGAAAACCCCGCAGGATGGACTGCTGAAGCGGTGGATATTCTCAACGGTAGTGCCAAAGTGCTGGCTGGGCAAGGCAATCAACACGTGATCTGCATTTGCCAGTGCAAGCTGCAGATCGCTCTCGCATTGTATTGCCGTATCCAGAGACACACCAGGCAGATACTTTTTATTTTCACCCTCAGCGCTGATGCGCTGCAGCAGCTCTGCATCCCGAGCCCACAAAACAACTGGCAACCCGTTGCCGGCAATATGTTGGGCCAGAGCAGTACCAAAGCTGCCGGCACCCAAAACAGTCACACGCTGCTTGTTGCTGGTCACACGCTTGTCTTAAAGAAAATGTCGAACGCTATTGCTGTGTTTCCGGTGCAGGTGCATTCTGTTTGCTGGATGCCAGATGCTGTGCGTACAAAGCATCAAAGTTGATCGGGTCGAGAAGCAACTGTGGAAAGCCCCCTTTGACAGCAAGATCACAAACAACTTCACGCACAAATGGAAACAATACACTTGGCGCATAACTGCCTAACAGGTGAGCCAGCTCCTGCTGCTTGAAGCCTGAAATTGAAAACAACCCTGACTGCTGCACTTCAGCCAGATAAGCAGGCTTCTCATGCAACTCAACTGTCACTGTGAGCATCAGGGTGCACTCGTAGATGTCATCTTTGATGTTTTTGTTTTCTGTGTTGAGCTGTATTTTTACCTCTGGCTTCCACTGTGATTGCTCGGTAAAAATCTCTGTCGAGCGAGGCGTTTCAAATGAAACGTCTTTTATGTAGACTTTTTGCACGCGAAATATTTGCTTTTCGCCCTTATTTTCGCCTGCCTGCTGTGCTGCTGCAGCGTCTTTTTCTTCAGCCATGATCGCTTCCCGTGTGTTTCTGTGTGTGCACAGATCTGTTACGAATAAAATAGGAGATGATGGCGCAGACAGTCAAAGCAAACTGACCGAGCACCTCACGCTAACCGTGTAGTGTAGTCCAATCCACTGACACGATGAGCTTACCCAGACGATAGAATTCCAGCACCGAACACCAACCTGCGCAGGGCCTGATTAGAACTGATGCCAATCGTTCGGGCCACAGACTGGATAGTCTTCCCTGGTTACCACTCTGGTCAACGCTGTGGCCACCAGTCTGGCAGCCACCCGTGAGGGTTAGCCAGCTAACAGCTCATCAAGCTTGCCATTGGAGTCGAGCTCACTGAGGTCGTCAAAACCGCCAACATGGTGATCACCGATGAAGATCTGCGGCACTGTACGCCGACCGCTGCGATCCATCATTTCCTGACGCTTCTCAGAGTCGAAATCAACTGCGATTGTTTGGTACTCAACGCCTCTCGCATCCAGTAATTTCTTTGCCGCACGGCAAAAGCCACACAGTCTGGTAGAGTACACGACGACTTCATTCATCAGTTTTACGGTTCCGGTTCTTGGGACAAATAATGCGCACAGGGGTTGATTACAACCGCTGGCAAATCAGGTTTTTGAAGACAAAGGCAAACCGGCTTTTTCCCAGGCAGCGGCACCGCCCTGCAAATTATAAACAGAATTAAAATCAGCTTTGCGCAATTTGCCAGCAGCGCCAGCAGAGCGTGAACCACTGGCGCAGTACACAATCACCGGTTTGTCTTTGTATTTATCGAGTTCGACCATGCGCTTGGCAAAATTACTCATTGGGATATGTAAATTTCCGAGAATATGTCCGACTTTGTATTCTGATTCCTCACGGATATCGACAAAAACCGCATCCTCATTATTTTGCAGCCGGGTGGCTTCCATCGGGCTGATCAATTTGACTCCTGAAAAAACACGTTGATACTCAAAGAAAACAATCATGCCAATGACCAGAGCCAATGCTGCGAACAGAATCGGGTGATTACCAACAAACTCAATGAAACGGGCCATAGGATTCAAACCAGGGTTGCTGCGGAATATAGATATTTGACGGGCAAACGCACGACGGCAGTCGCTACAATTCAACTGGCCGCCGACCTGGGCAAGTTTAACCGAATACCGACCTGCAAATCGATGTGGAAAGCCAAAAATCGCACCGGCAACCATCCTGTGTAATGCTTCTGATTACCAGCCCAGATTCCGACAATACCCACTACACTCTATGAGGCAACGCCGTGCTAACAGGGCTCAGGCATTTTAGCCCGCAGGCCCACAGGACTGCACATTCATTCACCGCGGCCTTTCACTGCGGCGAGAGCTGACATACATTAAGAGAACCCGGCATTGGGCGGCGAATCGATCCTCTACACCATCTTTCTGATTTTTACCGGTGCCGCAATCCTTGCGACCGTTGCCCTGTACGCAAGACAGTCACTACTCGTTGCCTACATCGCGCTTGGCCTGATTGCCGGCCCACATGTGACGGGACTGGTGGCGGATCCCGCACTGGTCGCAGACATTGCCAACGTCGGTATCATTTTTCTGCTGTTTCTGCTTGGCCTCAACCTCGAACCCGATGATCTGAAACATCTGCTGCGAGAAGCGACTGTTGTTACCATCTTGAGCTGCCTGACTTTTGCCATGACCGGTTTTGTTATTGCCATGGCATTTGGCTTTTCTCCGGTCGACAGTATGGTCATCGGCACCGCCATGATGTTTTCCTCAACCATCGTTGGTCTCAAATTGCTCCCTACCAGCGCCCTGCATCATCAGCGCATGGGGGAAATCATTGTCAGTATTCTTTTACTGCAAGACATCATCGCTGTGATCGCGTTGCTGTTGCTTGATGAATTAGGCAGTGACAGTGCCGCTCTGCTACAGGTACTGGGGATGTTGATCCTGCTGCCAACCATTGCCGCTACCGCCTACTTTATCTCGAAGTATGTTTTATCAAAGCTATTTCAAAAGTTTGATCAGATCAGCGAATACATATTTCTGGCGACGGTGGGGTGGTGCCTGGGAATTGCAGAACTTGCACATGCGGTTGGATTGTCTCACGAGATCGGTGCATTTATCGCCGGGGTGTCGCTGGCTGCTAATCCGATTGCGCGCTATATCGCAGAAAGCCTGAAACCGTTGCGAGACTTTTTTCTGATTATGTTCTTTTTCGGTCTCGGTGCCGGCTTTGATATCACCGCAGTTGGCGGCGTTATTTTTCCCGCACTGACGCTGGCACTGGCAGCATTGCTGATGAAACCGGTTATTTTTAAACTGCTGTTAAGACGAGAAAAAGAAAAGGCCGGGATGTCCGGAGAGATCGGCGTACGACTTGGTCAGATCAGTGAGTTTTCGCTGCTGGTGGCAGTGGTTGCAGTCAGTTCGGGCATTTTATCAGAGGCCGCCTCAATGACCGTGCAGACTGCAACACTGATTACGTTTATCGTGTCTTCATACTGGATAGTGATGCGCTACCCCACACCCATCGCGGTTGACGACAGATTACGACGAGACTGACGAGCCAACCAACAAGCTGGCTGGCTGGCTGGCTGGCTTTACCAGTAAAAGCAAAAGCAACTGCCCTTACTTACTAAGCATGTACTCAACAGCCAGACGCATTTGCTCATCATTCAGATTGGTTCCACCACGCGGTGGCATCACACCAATACCGTTAATGGAGCTGGCTACCAGCGCATCAATACCTTTGGCAATCCGCGGCGCCCAGGCTTCTTTATCGCCCAGCTTTGGCGCGTTAGCCACACCGGCGATGTGACAGGCCGAACAGGCACCATCGACTACCTGCTTTACCTCTGCAGGAATTTCCGCCGGGGATGCCTGGGCGACAGCAGACTGGGTGACAGCAGCTTGGGCGACAGCACCCTGATCGACCGACTCGGTCGTCGCCGTCGGAGCTGCTGCAGCATCGGCCTCAGTGGCAGCCGAATCGGTTGCTGCCGGCTCAGATTCAGTCATTGCAGCAGACGCCTCACCTGTTGCGTTGGCTATCATCAATTCTACCGCTTGCCTTATCTCATCATCGCTCAGGCTTGACTCGGCTCTGGCGGGCATAGCCCCTTTGCCGTTTATAACACTCGCAGTCAAAGTGTCAATGCCTTTTTCTGCTAACGCAGACCAGGCAGCTGCATCATCTGTTGTTGCGGCACCATTCAGTCCGTTGACATGACAGCCGGCACAGTTGGTCGCCACAACCGCTTTGACTTTCGTTGACACTGAAGACGTGTCTGCCGACGCCACGCTGGCTGCAGCAGCAGCGGCAGTACCATCGGCTTCTGCAGTGGCATCGCTGGCAGCGGCTTCATCTTCGGCCTGCGCAGCTTCGGCTGCCGTGTCTTCAGGTGCTGCAGCCTGATCATCTGCGGCTTCATCAGTACCGGTCGCATCTGATTCTGATTGTGCGGCAGTCTCGGCTTCAGTCTCAGCTTCAGTCTCCGCTTCAGGCGCGGCTTCAACAACTTCTGCAACCCTGGACCGACCCACAGGCTCGATCGACTTTATTGTTGCTTCAACTGCCAGCGGATCCTCAGCACTGTCAGGTGCCAGAATATTTGCCACAAACAATAAAAAGAACGTTAACAATACAAGTGCGCCCAGAACAAAAATGAACGGCTTATAGAAATCAGAGCCACTGTGACTCATGTGTTTCTCCAAAAGATTAGAAAGATAGAAACTTGTTCATCAGCTTGCAGCGAACGACGTGCCAAGCTGACATCGGCTACAAGGCCAAGGCTACGGCCCAACACCTTGCAGCGATAAATTGGTTAACTGCAGTCAATTGACTCACACGCACCAGCCGTGTGTAATATTAGCAAACCTCAGCGATCCACAACAGGCTCTCACATTGTACCCGGCGTATAACGCGGCAGGGTCGAATTCAGTCCGCCAGTGTTGGCGTTCAACTGTTAGCGGTCAACTGTTAGCGGTCAACACTGCCAAACACGCGTTGCAGCAGTTCGGTCGTGCGTTTTACCGGATTGTTGCGAATGGCTTTTTCTTCCTCAGCCATGTACAGCCAGATGCCATCCATGCCCTTGTCCAACACATACGCGGTCAAATCGACATCAACCGGTGGAGCAAAAGGAATCTGTCGGTAACTCGTCAGTATCTGACGAAAGCCTCTCACTGCCCCGACCTCGGATAAGCTGTTGTCAATGATGGGGCGCATCGCATCACTCAACGCTCCACCCATGGTGCGTTCAAAGAAGCGCGTGGCCGCATCGTCAGGACCCTGCAAAATTCCCCGAGCATCTTCAACAGTCATCTGCCGGATGGCGTTACCGAATAGGGTGCGTGCTTGTGGCACAGCTTGTTCAGCCGCCAGATTGAGTCGGTTTTCCAGCGAATCAAAGCTGCCGGCGAGCCCAACGTTTGCCGCCACTTCGCGCGCTCTGTTCAGCGCGGTGGGCAGTGGGATGCGTATTTTTGGATCCGCATTGAAACCATCCTGCTGTCCAAGCTGACTGACTACCTCACCGGAACTCACTACCAGTGCCTGCTTCAAGCCGGCAGAAATATCTGCAATCGACAGTGCGCCTGTCGGCTGACCAATTGCCTGACCGACAATTTCTTCAAGACCGCCAATCAGCTCTGATTGATTGGCGCAACCGCCAACAGTGAAAACACACAGCACCAATGTAAGCCTTATCAACTTCACTTTACATCCTCAAATTAGTTTCGCAGCGCACTGCTTGCAGCCGACAGCATCGTTCAACTGTGTGGAAGCGCTTGCGATCGATGTTCAGAATCCATCTTCCGATTCACACCCCGGACCTGATTAGACCCGACGCCCCGCAGCAGTACTTTGCCTGCCCCACAGCATTGTATCTCATCAGTGCGTTCATGGCGTGCTTTCAGCACAGCGCACCACCCGTTTTTTAATCCGCAGGAATTGGGCCGACATCACATGCCGGTGGGTTACATATTGCAACTGGCAACGGTTAGTCAGCGGTAGAAAGCATGGTTGAAATTTTCACCTGACTGATTTCAAACAACCCTGGTGGCAGTAAACATCACCAAACAACACCGCAATGTTCATTGATGAGGACCACTTCAATAGTGTATTGCCAACCACGCCACATTCCACGGTAATGACTGTTGGCTATTGGTTCGCTTGTTGCTGATTTGCACTGTCTGTTGTCACTTGCCTGTATAGACGCAATAAAGCAAAGCAATGGAAACCGGGCAATCAAACCGAGGATAGAAAAATTATTGTATTCACCCAATCACTCGGACCAGAGGCTCATGCATGAACGCTGCGGCAGAACACGTTTCCACAGAGACCACCGAAGGCGTGCAACCGACGAACGCAGGCATCTTGCACACAGCACACTCAGACGAGTGCAGCAACGATGAAGTTAATAGCGTCAGTGCCAGCGGCCTGAATGCCGAGCTGGCTGGCAAATGGCTCACCTGGCAGTGCAAAATGATTGCAGACGTAATCACGGGCGCTGTGTATGACACCAACGGCAATACGCTAACACTGCAACCGGTCAATGGCGCAGGCGCTGATAGGCTGGCAGCGGCAAGCCTGCAGGTAATTGAGAACGATAAACCGGTTATCACCACCGAGATTACCTACGGCAATACCAACGGGCGTCTGGGTGACATCATTGCAACCCCGATAAAAGAAGGTAAGAAGACAATTGGGTATGTAGCCCTGTTAATGACACCGCGCCCTCAGTCTCGCCAGAATGTCGTACTGCAGCTACTGCAGTGGGGTGGCTACTGGCTCGAGTCTCTGTGTCAGTTGTCGGATGGAATCCAGATTGAATCCGGCGCTTTTACCCAGTCACTGATGGCATCGGTATTAAAGCATGACAACTCACACAAAGCCTGTATGGAGGTTGCAGCACGCATCTCTGACAGACTGAACTGCGATCGAGTGACTCTTGGTTTACGCAACGGCATGATCGTTAGGGTTGAATGCATTGCACATCTGGCAAGCTTCGATGAACGCACACAGCTGATTCGTCGAATCGAGGCCTCTATGGAAGAGAGTATCGATCAAAAAAGAGTGGTCACACTACCGGTACTTGCGCATCACACTAACGAGCCAGAATCGGTAATAACCACATCACATCGTGAGCTGCAGGAAACTGAAAGCAAAAACTCCAGCATCGCTACCTTCCCGCTGCAGGGCGCAGAAATCTTCGGCGCAATAACACTTGAAAGAACAGCCTCTACACCATTCGACAAAGATACAGTCGCCTGGTGTGAGTCAGTGCTGTCAGCAATAGCACCGGTAATAGAGTTAAAAAGATTCGAAGAGCGTTCTATCTTCAGCAAGCTACGCGACTCGCTACGCAAAAGTTGTCAAAGTCTGGTAGGACCAAAGTACCTTAAGTTAAAAATTGCTGCGGTGCTGGCTGCAGCAACAATGATAGTCGCGAGCATTATGCCAGGCAATCACATCGTCACAGCACCGGCAGTGATTGAAGGTGCACAAGCACAGATCGTCGCTGCACCGATAGCAGGGTTTATCAAATCGTCTGAAGTTCGCGCAGGGGACAAAATCACAACGGGACAAGTCATAGCGACCCTCGACGATAGAACACTTCAGCTGGAACTGCAGAAGTGGCAGGGAGAGAAAAATAAAGTCGAGAAAGCCTATCAGGAAGCACTGGCCACCAAAGCTCGAACAGAACTGAGCATCCTGCGCGCCAGATCAGAACAAATAGAAGCTGAATACGCCCTTGCCAGTGAACGCCTTGAAAAAACAACATTGAAAGCGCCGTTTGACGGCTACATCACCAGTGGTGATCTAAGCCAGTCACTTGGAGCACCGGTTGAAATCGGTGATGTCCTGTTTGAGATCGCACCTTCGGAAGAATACAAAGTAATAATAAAAGTAGATGAGCGCGATATGGCCGGTTTGAACAACGACAAAAGCGGCAATGTCGTCATAGCCGCAATGCCGGGCGATGCCATTCCGTTTGGCGTTGATCAAATTGTGCCACTGGCGATTTCCGGTGAGGGTAACAGCTACTTTCGTGTCGAAGCCTCTATTGATGATACCGCGAAGGAATTGCGACCCGGTATGGAGGGTGTGGCACGGATTGAAATAGGGCAACGCAAACTACTTTGGATCTGGACACATAAACTGACCGACAGAGTTCGTCTCTGGCTATGGTCAATCGGTTGGTAGCAGGTGAGTACACTCGCTACAAATACTGAAGCTTCTGCAACAGATTCAGATCAGACGGCAGAGCTGGACAATGCCCCCGAGCAGTGGAATCACGTTGCCAGCTTAAAACCGCAACTGCACAAACACATCAGCGCGCACCCGCATATTTTTCGTGGCTCACGCTGGTATATTCTCAGTGACGCGGTCAGAGGCAAACACCTCCGATTTAACGATGTTGCCTATGAATTTATCGGTCGCCTTGATGGGGATCGGACTGTCGATGAAGTATATCAACAAGTGCAGTCAAAATTAGGCGAAGACAGCCCGTCACAAAAGGAGCTGATTGCAACCCTCGTGCAGCTTTTTAGTATCGGCGCGCTGAAATCCGGAATACCTACTGATGTGGAGCAATTGTTTGCAAGACATCAGGCGGAAAAAAGCAATGATCGAACAAGGCGTTTATTAAACCCGCTTGCTATCCGCTTCCCACTATTTGATCCAGACAGATTTCTCAACCGAACGATCCCGTTTGTACGCAAGGCATTCACTGCAACTGGTATTTTTATCTGGTCGGCAGTTGTTTTGTTCGCCACCTTACTTTTGCTTGTTGGCTTTCAGGATCTGGTAGCCGCCACCAGGTCGAATATCCTACAACCGGGCAACCTGATCCTGATGGTAGTTTTGTTTCCGGTTATGAAAGCATTCCATGAATTCGCTCACGCCTTTGCTGTTAAAACCTGGGGCGGAGAAGTACATGAAATGGGCATTACCTTACTGGTACTGATGCCGGTTCCCTATGTAGATGCCAGTGCTGCCTGGGCGTTTCGTGAAAAATACAAACGGATTATGGTCAGCTCTGCAGGCATGATTGCAGAGATTTTTATAGCTGCAATCGCTCTTATCATCTGGACACTGGTCGAGCCGGGCCTGGTGAAAACTGCAGCGCTTTCTGCATTCCTGATTGGAACCGTATCAACGGTGTTGTTCAACGCCAACCCGTTACTTCGTTTTGATGGCTACTACATCCTGCAGGATCTTATCGAGATACCCAATCTATACAGCCGATCTTCAAAGTATCTGATGTATCTGTTCAAGAGCCGCGCACTGGGTTTAGCAGCAGCGTCACCTGTCACTGAAGAATCGGAGAAACCCTGGCTGGCAGGCTATGGCGTGCTTGCATGGCTGTATCGACTGTTTATCACCTTTGTAATCGCAATATTCCTGGCAAGTAAGTACTTCATTCTCGGCGTTGCACTGGCGCTCTGGTCGCTGACACTGCTTTTTATTCTGCCACTTTACCGCGGCCTACGCTTTTTGATAACTGACGAGTCACTTAAGGGAACCCGTATGAAGCCCACCAGGCGCTTAGCTGGCATCGCAGCCATCATCGTTATCATGATTACGGTTATTCCATTCTCTATTTACACCAGAGCCGAAGGCATCGTCTGGGTGCCCGACCAGGCACAAATTTACTCTGAGATTAATGGCTTTGTCATAGAGGTCTCTGCAACACCCGGTGATGAAATAGCCGGTGGAACCGGTGTTCTAAGCCTCTACAATCCCGACATAGACGCGCGTGAGAAATTACTGAAAGCCAGGCACAAGGAACTGTCTATCAGACACAAAGCGGAAGAGTTTGCAGATCCGGTAAACGCAATACAGACCATGGAAGAGATCAAAACAGTCGAGGCAGATTGGCAGCAGCTGCAATCAGAACGTGAGTCTCAGATCCTGACCACCAAAGCCGAAGGCATTCTTGTACTGCCTGGTGACCAGCGGATAATCGGCAGTTATATCAAAAAAGGTGAAGCAGTTGGCTATGTTATTAACCCAAAAGAATTAATAGTCCGCGTAGTTGTGCCGCAAACCTCTGTAGGGCTGTTCGCAAAAGGCATCAAAGAGGTGTCTGTGCGACTGGCCGAACAACCCAGACAGGTTATTCAGGCAGAAATACTGAGGCAAACTCCAGCTGGCAGCTTATCGCTGCCTAGCCGGGCACTCGGTGCCGCCGGTGGAGGTGAAATTGCGGTGGACACAGGAGATAGTGACGGAACTACAGCAGTGAACAAAGTATTTCAGCTCGACCTCGCACTGCCGGAGAATACTGTTGCCAGCGGATTGGGAACGCGTGCATATGTCAGGGTAAATCATGGAAGAGAAGCGCTGGGTCTACAGTGGTTACGCAGCGCACGCCAACTACTCCTTAACAAACTTCCGTTTTGAAGTTATTGCTGGAATATAAAAATGAGTTTCGTGAAAAACGCTGCACAAATAATCGCACTCACACTGCTGCCCTGTTCCGTATACGCAAACAATGCGGCGTCGATACTCGGCGAGGCTGACGATCACTCCCTTGATTGTCTTATAGAGCCGAGTGAAGTAGTAGAACTCGGTAGCAGTGTACCCGGACTGGTTGATCAGCTCTTTTTCGAGAGAAACAACTTCGTTAACGCCGGTGAAGTCGTCGCACGCCTTGACTCACGAGTCGAACTGGCAACACTTGAACTTGCGATCGCAAGAGCCGAAACAGACACCAGTCTGAATCTGCGACGCGAGAACGCTGCGTTTGGCCTGCGCACACAAAAGCGAAACCAAAGACTTTTTAATGAGTCTACCATCTCCGCACAGGATATGGATAAAGTAAAAACCGAAACCTATATCGCACAACTGCAAGCGCGTCAGGAAGAAGACAACAAGCGTATTGCCCAGCTGGAAGCAGTAAGAGCACAGCAGGCCCTGGAGCGCAGAACTATCCGCAGCCCGATAAACGGCGTTATTGTAGAGCAATACAAATCTGTCGGTGAATACATTGAGGCAGAACCGGTTTATCGAATCGCTAATCTCGACCCATTGCATGTAGAACTCATCCTGCCTGTAGATCAACTTAATACAATCGAGCCTGGCATGAAAGCAGAAATCACACTGGACATTGCAACGCAGGCAGACGCACCTCATATTGCTGTTGTGAAGAGTGTTGATAGAGTCGCAGATGCAGCCAGTGGGACTTTTGGCGTAATGCTATCAATGCCTAATTCGGGCTTGCGTATACCAAGCGGTGTTCGGTGTAACCTTAATTTCGTAGAGCAATAGTCAGGGAGTAAATCTCTTTGTATTGGCAGCAATATGCAAAACCGATATAAGCCTTTTTACAAGAGAATTGCTGCGGATTATAACTAACCTCCGCGCCTTACTTCGCACTACTTTTCTAATCATTACAGCCAGCCCGTAGATTGATATCGGCTCGCTGGTAAATTACCTGTTTGATGAAGACAGTGCAAAGAATAGCAAACGAGAAAGGTTATCTGGTAACCAAGATATGTATAAATTTATTCGCTCGCCCCTTTTCAGGATAAGCTTTAGCATGACGATGCTCGTCGTCTCGATATTGCTTGCGAGCGAACTTCTTCGCCTGTTCCCCAACGAAGCATCTGCCAAACTTTCCGAACGTAAATTTATGGTCGAAACGCTGGCTGTCCATGTCGCCATGGAAATGGACGAAAGTGATGGCGCAGGAAACGCTGAAATCTCAGAGCTGCTGCGCAGTACAGTACAACGTAATACAGCTGTACAGTCAGTTGCAGTACGCCAACAAAAAGATGGTTCCATCATCGACTCCTATGGTAATCATCAGGGAAACTGGACTCTGAAACCAGAGGATGACTCCACACAAACACAAGTACATTTTCCACTTTACAAGGGCGACCAGTGGATTGCCTCGGTTGAAATCAGATTCAGCGGCTTCAACGACGGGTTGAGCTTACTCGACAGGCGCGCTTCCTTTGTATCTGTACTAATCTTTGTTTCGATATCAGGTTTTTTCGCGTTTTGTATGTTCTTAAAGCGCACCTTGCGTGAACTTGATCCGGATGCTGTTATCCCTGAGCGCGTAAAAAAAGCACTGGACACCCTGACTGAGGGCCTGCTGATTGTAAACAAGGATGGTGAGATCGTTTTCTCCAATGCCGAGTTCGCAGCAACAGCCGGTGTGGCATCAGAAGAGCTGGCGGGTGTAAACTGCAACTCGCTGAAATGGAAACTGGAAGAGAACGAACCCATACCATGGAATGCCCTGCTGCACGGTGGTGAAATGCCAAATGGCGCTTCAATACGGCTCAACACAGGGTATGAGCAACTTTCTACATTTACTGTTAATGCCACGCCGATCATTGCCAGTGCCAATGAAGTTCGTGGTGCTTTGATCACGTTTAACGATGTCACTGAAATTGAAATTAAAAACGCTGAACTGCAAAATGCACTCAACAAGCTAGAGACAAGTCAGCTGGAAATTACCAGACAGAACAAGGAACTCGAGTACCTTGCAACAAGAGACCCGTTAACCGGCTCGCTTAACAGGAGATCTTTCTTCAGCGGCTTTGACTCGTTGTTTGATGACGCGCAGCGCAACGGTGACGAACTCTCCTGCATAATGACTGATATCGATCACTTTAAATCAGTGAACGACACACATGGCCATGGCGTCGGAGACGAAGTAATCAAATACCTGGCAGACGTACTTGCCGATCATGCCCGGCCCAATGATCTGGTCGGTAGATTCGGTGGTGAAGAGTTTTGCATGGTACTACCGGAAACCAACATCAGCGACGCCTATCGAATCGCTGAAAAAATCCGTGATGCGATTGAAAAAGGCATTGGCGCAGGATTCCTTGATAAGTGCCAGATAACAGCAAGCTTTGGTGTTGCCTCTATTCGATCAAATGCAGAAGACTCATCAGAGATGGTAGAGCAATCTGACAAGGCACTATACATCTCTAAAGAAAGCGGACGTAACCGCGTCACCAACTATACTTCCGCAATTGATGCAGACAATACCGCATCATCCGGGAAAGACAATACAAACTCGCAGCAAAACAAGCCTGTGGAAAAAAAGCCATTTGTTCCGGTTTTGGCTTTCAATACTGTAAAAGCCAAAACTGATTCATCGGAAAATCGATCACCGGCAACCGAGGCGAGTGCCAGCCACGATGTAAAACCAAATCCGGCACTGAAAGCAAAGCCCATCGAAAATCCAGCACCACTAGACGTGGAGGGGCCAGACAACCCGGTTCTGAAAACAACCAATGTACCTGCAGATACTGATACGGAGGCTGCGACTAATACAGGCTCTAAAAAAATCAGAAATGACTATGATGCAGCGTCCAGCAACGACGATACAACAGATAGTGCGTCACTGCGACTCGACAGAAGCCTGCTACTCGACAGACTGGCACAATCAGTACAAAGTGCCGCCAGAGACAAGCATCATGTCGGTCTGTTCCTGATTTCAATAGAAGCGCTACATCGTATTAACGATATTCTGGGCTTCACAGTCAGTGAAAAGCTCTACAGACAGATCGCCAAACGCCTTAAGGACACACTGAGTTCAGAGTCAATAACAGAGCAGCAATCTATCTCTGTGACTCGCTACGGTGATACCGAGATCTGTCTTGCGGTACATAAAATCCAGAACCGTCAGGACACCCGGGAAATACATCAAAAGATTCTTAAGGCTTTTGACCAGACAATTTCAGTAGACGGACACGAAATCTATGCAGCACTTGATATCGGCGTAAGCGTATTTCCAGAACACGGTGATAACGCAGACAAGCTGATTCGAAGCGCCAGCATCGCCATGCGCGAAGCCAAAGAAGAGGCTGGGCACAATAACATTTGCTACTTTGAAGAGAGCCTCGACAAAATTTCACGGCGATTAATCAGACTTGAAACTGCACTGCATCAGGCATTGCATCGCAACCAGTTGTTTGTGGTCTACCAACCGAAAGTAAATCTTGAAAGCGGCAAAATTGTTAGCATGGAAGCGCTGATTCGGTGGCGACATCCAGAGATGGGCATCATCACTCCCGGTGAGTTTATTCCGGTTGCAGAAACCACTGGTTTAATCAACGATATCAGCGCATGGGTGACCCGTGTTGTTTGTGCTCAGCTGGCTATCTGGCGCGAGTCGGGACATACCGATCTGACCGTTTCAGTGAATATCTCACCGGCGGAAATGAAGAATGAATATCTCGCTCTAAATATTCTGAATTCCATCAGAGACTTCGGCATCCCCGCAGACGCACTGGAAGTGGAAATCACCGAATCCATGGCAATGCGGGACATGGAAAAGGCCATTCGAACCCTCGAAAAACTGGCAAGCGCCGGTGTAGAAATATCGATAGACGATTTCGGCACGGGATACGCGTCACTCAGCTATCTCAAACAGTTCCCGATAGGTAAAGTGAAAATAGACCGACTGTTTGTATCTGATTTCGCGAACAATCCATCCGACGCCAGAATCGTTAGCGGTGTGATAGCAATGTCTCACAGCCTCGGCATGACGGTGGTGTGTGAAGGTGTGGAAGAAGTTGATCAATTACGATTCTTGCAGGACAACCACTGTGATGAGGTGCAGGGCAATCTTCTCAGCCTGCCGTTACAACGTCAGGAGGCGACGCACCTGTTAGCCAACCCGCGTCGGATCACCCGACTGGTTACTGAATATAAAGTGTCAGAGCTGGAATTTTCTTCAAGCACTGGAGACCGGTCTTCTTCACTGTCAGGGATCATCAATGAGTTTCCACTGCCCGTGCTTGGTGAAGATTCAAGTGATGATCCGGACCAACCACGGTACATTGCAGCCAGCGGATAGTAGTACAATCCGGGATCCGGTTTATCAGCGAGCAGCATGCACTGCGGTTGCAAAGAATGAAGCGACTCTTTTCCCTATTAAGCACTCTCAAGCCATTGCACTATTTGCTGGTTGTTTCTGTTCTGTTTAATCTTGCGTTATTCAGCATCTGTTTTGTGCTGCTGTCTGAACTGCAGGAAACCTACAAGCATTACCGGCATTTCAGATCACTCGAAATAGGAACCAGTAAGGCAACCGGTGCTGCACCTGAGGCAGATGCAATCCTGCTATTCGGTGATTCCCGCATCGAGACCTGGTATCCCGATCCCTACTCTGACAAATTTACTTTTATCAATGCCGGTGTTACCGGTGAGACCACAACCGAAATGCGGCGTCGCTTTGAACGCGATGTACTGGCGCTAGAGCCAGACTACGTTTTGATACAGGCAGGCGTGAATGATCTAACCGCGTCGATCACCAAAGGCATCGAAGACCCGCAATCGCTGGTCAGTGCGATGCACGAAAATCTGGAGTTTTTTATTGAGACTCTGGAACAAAACGACATTAACGTTATCGTTACCTCTATCCTGCCAGCAAAGCACTTGAATATGGTTCGCAAAGTATTCTGGCACGACAGACTCAACGATGAAATACAACGCGCCAACGAAAAATTAAAAACCACAACCGAATCACTGGGTGCTGACTGGGTGACACTTGATCCACTTTTTCTCGATGCATCCGGCAACCCGGTCAATGAACTCTATTACGACACCTTGCATATCAACTATGAGGGCTACGATGTGCTTAACAGCTACCTTAAAGACTACAGCGATACTCTCTAGTGTGGTGTGACGTACAAACTAAACGAGCAGAGCATTGCCTTTTAGGCGTTCACATCCACCACCACTCTGCCCATCACACCACCCTTGAGAATGGACTTACCAAGCTGCGGTAAATCACTGAGTGTTGCAGGTTGAACCATTGATTCGAGTTTATCAAGTGGCAGATCCGTGGCGATTCTTTGCCATGCAGTCAATCGGTTTTCGTAGGGCTGCATCACTGAATCAATACCCAGCAGATTCACGCCACGCAGTAAAAACGGAATCACAGTTGCGGGTAAATCTGCACCGCCTGCCAGACCGATAGCCGCCGCAGAGCTGCCATACTTAAGTTGCCCGAGCACCCGCGCCAACATCGCACCACCCACTGCATCAACGCAGCCGGCCCATGTTTCAGATTCAAGCGGTCGCTTGGTGGTTTCATTGATTTCTTCGCGTGCAACAATCTGGCTCGCGCCAAGCCCGGTTAAATAGTCCGACGTATCCGGTCTGCCGGTTACTGCGGCGACCTGATAACCGAGATTTGCAAGGATCGCAGTCGCGACGGAGCCCACCCCGCCTGCCGCCCCGGTCACCAGCACAGCGGAACCGTCAGCTGCCTGTTGTTTTAATCCATGATTTTCCAATGCCAGTACCGCGAGCATGGCAGTCAAACCAGCTGTGCCTACTGCCATAGACTGTCGGGTTGTAAGGCCCTGTGGCAGCGGCACCAGCCAGTCAGCTTTCACACGCGCTTTCTGTGCATAACCACCCCAGTGTGCCTCACCCACTCGCCAACCTGTCAGCACGACTTTATCGCCCTCTTTGTATCGATCATCATCAGATGATTCAACGGTACCGGCGAAGTCTATACCCGGCACATGCGGATACTCCCGCACCAAACCGCCACCCGGACCGATACACAAACCGTCTTTATAGTTAACAGTGGAGTACTCGACTGCCACGGTAACGTTGCCCTCCGGCAGCTGATCGAGCTCCAATGACTGCACAGAAGCAGCAGTTTTTTTGTCTTCATCACGGGTTACAACCAGGGCATTAAACATTGGGAATTTCCGATCAATTGGGTCACACTGATTAGAACAGCACCGCAGGCGATTTACAATGCTCACAAGTGCAACGCATAACTATTACCGCCAGATACAAACTCGCAATGACCGACTATCAAATCAGAACCACAACCCTCGCCGACGCAGACATCATTACTGAATTCAATCAACTAATGGCAATGGAAACCGAGAATAAAAGACTACCTGACAACACCATTGCAAGCGGCGTTAAAAGACTGATGCAAAAGCCCGAGTACGGTTTTTATCTGGTGGCTGAAAACAGTGATAAAGCGATAGTCGGCACTTGCATGGTGACAATGGAATGGAGTGACTGGCGTGACGGTTTGTTCTGGTGGGTGCAAAGCGTCTATGTAAAAAGCGACTACCGTAAACAGGGTATTTATACCGCCATGTATCAGAAAATTCGCGAACTGGCAGCAAAAGAACCTGATGTCTACGGCTTCAGACTTTACGTCGAAAAAGACAATCTGATTGCGCAAAAAACTTATGAAGCACTGGGCATGCAGGCGACCGATTATCTACTCTACGAGTCTACCTGAACAACATTGTGATATGTCGATCATGCTCCCTGACTGCGCGAGCTTACTCAGCTCTTGGAGCTTACTCAGCTCTTGCCAGGGAATTACGAATATAAAGCTCACGCAACTTAGGCGCTACCGGGCCCGGTTTACCATCACCTATCTGTGTACCGTCTATCTCAACCACCGGCCAGACAAACGTTGAAGCACTGGTGATAAATGCCTCAGAGGCAAATTTTGCTTCATCGATTGTGAATGAACGCTCTTCAAACACAATGTTTTCTTTTTCAACCAACTCAAGCACAGAAGCGCGAGTGATGCCCGGCAGAATTTCATTACCGAGATGGCGCGTAATCAACTTGCCTTCTTTATCTACAATAAAGGCATTGTTTGAACTGCCTTCAGTGACATAGCCATCCTCTACCATCCATGCATCTACCGCTCCTGCTTCTTTGGCAGCCTGCTTGGCCAGCACCTGAGCCAATAGTCCCACGGTTTTGATATCACGTCGCTTCCAGCGAATATCCGGCAGTGAGATAACATTAATTCCATTTTGCGCGTGTGGTGACTCGATCAACTGCTTGGCCTGGGTAAACATAACCCAACCGGGTTTGGTATCTGCTGCAGGAAAAGGAAAATCCCGGTCGGCGCTGCCCCTGCTGACTTGTAGGTAAACCAGCCCTTCGTGTATGCCGTTGCGCTCTATCAAATCTTTTTGCACACGAACGATCTCATCATCGGTTGCAGGTGCAGACATTTTCAATTCATTTAATGAACGATGCAGTCGCTTGATATGGCCTTTATTGTCGATCAGCTTTCCCTGCAGCACAGAAGAGACCTCGTAAACTGAATCAGCAAACAAAAAGCCACGATCAAACACCGAGATCTTCGCATTTTCTTCAGCCACGAACTCGCCGTTAACAAAAACTGTTCTACTCATCTTTTTGTTTTTCCGAAATGTTACGGGTTGCCATTAACCCCAAAGGTCTGCAACCGGCGGAGCAACACAATAGTTGCTGTAGTCCAGTGGGTTATCACGATCTTCAGCAAGCAGCAAAGGACCATCAAGATCAATCACTGATGCCTGACCTGTCAACAAGGTTGCCGGTGCCATGGCAAGGGAAGTAGCAACCATACAACCCACCATCACTTCAAAGCCCTGCTCTACCGCTATTTTTTGCAACGCAAGTGCTTCTGTTAATCCGCCGGTTTTATCAAGTTTGATATTGATCATATCGTACCGACCTGATAACGCATCAAGCGTTTTTCGATCATGGCACGATTCATCAGCACACAATGTTATCGGTCGATCAAACGACGCTAGCTCTGCATCTGCTGAGGCCGGTAACGGCTGCTCGATCATACTGACACCAATTTCATCAAGCTTCGGCACCATGACATCGTAATCTTTCGCACTCCAGCCTTCGTTGGCATCAACAATAATACGACTGTCCGGCGCACCGGCTCTGACGGCAGTTACACGCTCTACATCACCATCGCCGGCCAGTTTAAGTTTTAGCAACGGTCGATCACTGTAACGCTTTGCAGCGTCATGCATTTTTTCCGGTGTATCGAGTGATAAAGTGTAAGCGGTAATTGCCGGTTCCGGCTTGTCAATACCGGCCAGTTGCCATACCCTTTTACCGGTTAAGCGGGCTTCTAAATCCCACAACGCGCAGTCGACTGCATTGAGGGCTGCACCGGCTTGCAGATGTTGCTGCAACTCAGACCTGAGCTCTGCAGGTTCTGCGGCACCGCTTTTAAACAGTGACTGACATTGATTGATCTCTGCAATAACACTTTCTATTGTCTCGCCGTATCTGGCATAAGGTACACATTCACCCCGACCGGAAACACCATCGGCAGAGTCAGTCAATGTTACCGTCACTACTTCAGCAGTGGTTTTACTGCCGCGCGAGATCGCAAATGATCCGTCTATCGGCCATGATTCACAAGCTGCTCTGAGTGTTAGCAAAATTTTCCCTGACCTGTGTGTTAAAGCATTGCATCAAGCAATTTATCGACACCTGTTCTGAATGGATCAACCGCTGGTAACTGATGCTGCTGTTCAAGTTGTTCCAGCAGTTGTGAGGCTTTAGCCTCATCCAGTGCTTTGGTGTTAATAGAAAGACCGGCAATCTTTGCATTTGGGTTGGTGAGTATTGCTGCAGACAGTGCCGCCTGCATGCAATCATCAATCGCTGGCAATGCATAACCCGGCAATCCGCGCATGTGGGTACGTGTAGGCTCGTGACACAGCACCAGATAATCCGGCTGTGCGCCATGGATTAAACCGAGCGTAACACCGGCAAACGAAGGATGATAAAGCGACCCCTGACCTTCGATCACATCCCAGTGATCATCGGCGGCAGCCGGCGCCAGCGATTCTGTAGCACCCGAGATAAAGTCTGAAACCACTGCATCTACAGACACACCTTCGCCACAGATTAAAATACCGGTTTGGCCTGTCGCTCTGAAGTCTGCAGCAAGTCCTTTGTTGTGCAGGGCCTTCTCCAGCGCCAGTGCGGTATACATTTTTCCGCATGAGCAATCTGTACCGACCGGCAGAATTCTTTTGCCACTGCGTGGCTCACCGGTTGCAACATTGAAGGTCTGAGTTGGATGACGAACATCGTGCAGAGTAAGACCAAGCTTTGATGCTTTATCAGACAGAACATCCACATCTGCCAGTTTGTTGTGCAATCCGGCAGCGATATCCAGACCCTTATCAAGCGCCTGACTCAACACTTCGATCCAGTCAGGTGAGATCACGCCGCCACGATTGGCCACGCCAATGACCAGTGTCTGCGCACCGGCACTGACTGCTTCTGAGAGATCCATTTCCTTCAGGCCACAGTCTGCATTGCAGTTATCCAGACTCAACTGTCCAACGCAGTTATCAGGTCGCCAGTCGACAATTCCCTGAGCGACCTTGGCGGCCAGCGGGTCCGCAGCGTCGCCAAGAAATAACAAATAAGGTGCTTTTATTCTCATGCTGTCTCTCTGCACTCAGCTACTCTGTACAATTCATGGCACATCACAATTCAGGGCACATGCATACAAGCACGGCATGACCTTGAAAAAGGGACTTATGGTATGGTGCCTGCTGCTGTGCCGCTGTCCGCCCGTTTTGTTCGTTTACTCGCAGCGTTAGTCTACAAGGAACGCAAACGCCGGTCGATTCCGATCATTGCACATCACCACCTGCAACATACCACCTGTGAATTTTACGATTTATGTCTGATCGACCTCGCCGCAAACGACGCATGACCACACTGCCCGATGACGCACCCGATGTCGCATCACCGTGCATCAGCATCTGCGAGATGGATCAGAAAACAGGTTTGTGCGGTGGCTGTTATCGAACGCTCGAAGAAATCGCCACCTGGTCACGGATTCCGAATCAGCAGCGCTGGGAAATTGTTCAGTCGCTGCGTCAGCGGCGTGCTGACGCGAAGAACGCAGACAACCACTGAATTACTTTTTTAAGTCAGACAATTCCAGCCCAGGCATTTCCAGGGCATTTCCACCGTCAGGCACCCAGATTTTGCGTCCGGTAGGAATTAGCCGGATAAGTACCCAGAATTTTAAGCTTGGTTGAGTAGAACTGAAGCTCCTGAAACGCTGTATCAACCAGCTTATCTGCCGGGTGACCTTCGATTTCTGCATAGAACTGCGCAACCTGAAAGCGCTCATCAATAATGTAGCTTTCAAGTTTGGTGATGTTGACACCGCAGGTAGCAAAGCCACCCAGTGATTTATACAGTGCCGCAGGAACACTGCGAACCTTAAAAGTGAAGCTGGTCATGCACGGCCCATCCTGAGGGTCCGGCTCTATACGGGTGGCACTCAACACAATAAACCGGGTTGTGTTACCCAGCCGATCCTCAACCCGTTCGCGCAACACGTCCAGACCGTAGATTTCGCCCGCCAGTGCCGAGGCTATAGCCCCCTGCGATGGATCGTTGAGGTCTCTTATCTCTCTGGCCGACCCTGCGGTATCTGTCGAAGGCATCGGCTTGACCTTGAGCTCTTCAATCAGCGATAAACACTGCGCTAAACCTTGCGGGTGCGAGCGTATGTGCGTGAGCTGATCCAGTGAGGTTCCCTTCAGCCCCAGCAAACAATGCTTCACCGGCTGATAGTGCTCATTAATGATGTAGAGGGTCGACTCGGGAATCAAATGATGGATGTCTGCCACCCGACCACCCAGTGAGTTTTCGATCGGGATCATCGCCAGTCCCGCCTCGCGATTCTCGACCGATGCAAAAGCCGCAGAAAAAGACTCACAGGCAACCGGTTCCATATCCGGGTAGGCGGTTTTGCAAGCCAGATGCGAATAGGCACCCGGCTCACCCTGGTAGGCAATCTTGTTTCTGTAATCTGGCATAAGCTGTCGTTTAAATTTTTTTCGCTATTCTACCGCATTGCACCCTGCGTCATTCAAGCCACACGTCACAGGTAGATCTCTGCCGCCTATAGACAGCACCTATATTGGTGCCGGCTGCATATCAACCACGGCGCCAGACTCTAAAAATCGAGATCACTGGATTCGCAGATGAATCGAATCAAAGGCTTGATCGATGTAAAAAGCGCTGCAGACTGCTTGTCAAAATCCTTATCCGTGACCATCGACGCTTTTAAGTGCTGTACTGCGATAAAATCCTTGCGCTTTAGATCATCTATAAGCGGGTGATCCGGATCGTAGCCTTTGGGTGCTTTTTTCAGACTATCCCCTTGCAGCTCGAACCCTTTGGTACCTAGCTGTTGCGCCAGTTTTTTCCACACTTTGCGATTTTCGTCTATGTGCAATCGAACGTTACCAAGGGTGGCATTGTCCGGATGCCAGATTCCACCAGCGACAAACACCTCGCTTTTTTCTATGTGCAGATAAAAGCCGGGCGCATGCACGTCTTTTCCTGCGGTGTGTCTAAACTGAATACCAATATTGGTTTTGTACGGAGTTTTGTCCTTACTGAACCGCATATCCCGATACACACGCATTAACGACCCGCCAACCTTCTTTGGACTGGCAATAAAGTACGGCGATATCTTCTTTAAGCGCGGCGCCATCGACTCGATATAAGCCAGTGCAGGCTCACGCACACTTTCTTCATAGCGGGATTTGTTTTGCTCAAACCACTCGCGATTATTGTTTTTTTCAAGCTCGCCTAAAAACCTGAAAGTACTCCTGGTGAACATTGACTTCTCCCGCAACCGTTGCAGCAAAGTCTATCGTGCCGCAATTCTTATCAGATAACTATACAATACCAGCCAACCATACAGAACCGGCAAAAAGCTGTAGTTCAATCCCGGGAACCACATGCATCAACTATTGCTCAATCGTGATATCTACACAGAGTTTGTACAGAGCAAAGTGCCAATGGCAAAAAAATTCCTGTGGGTGATCACAGCGGATATTAAGGATTTGCATGTTGAAACAGACAGCGGATTCGAACCCTTTCTGAGCGTGTTGGCAGGGCTGATCGATCAAGGGGTGGCGGTCAGGCTTATGCACGCTAAAGAACCCGGCCCGAGATTTCGCGAAGACTTCGACAACTATGACAGCTTGATCAACAACGAGTTATTCGAACGCGTGCTATGCCCGAGAATTCATACCAAAGCAATAATCATCGATGCACAATTGGCTTTTGTCGGGTCTGCCAATCTGACTGGCGCAGGCCTTGGCGCTAAAAGCGAGCATCGCAGAAACTTTGAAGCCGGTTTTGTATTTGATGATACCGCCCACATCGAACAACTGATGAGCTGGATAGATTATCTATACCTTGGAGAAGAATGCCATCAGTGCCAAAGACGCGAATACTGCCCTGATCCAATCATCGACCGAACCTGAAGCTTACATGTTCAATCTCCAGTATTCAGATCTGAACTTCCAGACTGCTGTTCAACATATTGTTGTAGCAATTCGTTCTGAGTTTGCAATCGCAAATCGATGCTATCCATGGTTCGTTGCAGGCGCCTAAAGTCATCGGAGTATCGAGTCTCCTGCGCCACCTCATCCACTTTGGCGCGTACCTGCTGCGCGTATTGACCGATCAGCGGCAGATCAATAAATATTTTCAGCACCCAGATAGCAAGCGCGACGATTACCGTGGCACCGAAAACCGCACCCAAACCACGCGCCAGCCCGACAATAATATTCCGCCAGACAATACGCCACGGCGAGTTAAGGTAGCGCATAAAGTCTTCAAGCTCAGCGCTAACCAGCCGCCGGCGCGCAAGCTTGCGTAACCTCTCATCATTGCTCTCGTCCCTGCTCGTGTCTTCTTCAGGCTGGGCATCAGGTATACCCTGACGATGACCTTGATACCAGTCATCGCCAAACCGCTCATCAGCGGCAACAGGTCTTAATCTGTTGCTACCGGAAGCAAACCTTTTATAACCGGGGATTCGCCGCTCTGCCATGCACTGGTTATTGCACAGTTCACACCAAACCGGCGAATACAAATTATCCAGCACGCTAATCCAATATACTGGGGCATCACTTTTAAAAAGAAGGCGCACTATGGCCCTGCCCGACCAACTCAAAGGCAAGCTGGACTTTCCGGTAATCGCCGCACCGATGTTTTTGGTATCCGGACCGGAACTGGTTTGCGCGTGTTGCCTGAATGGCATTGGCGGTACTTTTCCAGCGCTTAATCAGCGCACTACCGAAGGTTACGCCAGCTGGCTTAGCGAGATCGAAGAAACGCTGCAGGGCAAGACGCACGCTCCGTTCGGCATCAATTTGATTGTGCATAAAACCAATCCGCGCCTTGCGGCTGATCTTAAAGTCACTGTCGAACATAAAGTGCCATTTGTTATCACCTCTCTGGGTGCAGTCACAGACGTGGTGGATGCCGTGCACAGCTACGGTGGTCTGGTATTTCACGATGTCACCACGATGCGCCATGCTGAAAAAGCCATACAGGCCGGGGTAGACGGATTAATTCTGGTTTCAGCCGGCGCGGGAGGTCACGCAGGCACACTACATCCGTTCGCGTTTATTCACGAAATTAAAAATGCCTTTGACACCTGCATCATTCAGTCGGGCGCTATCTCTACCGGTCAACACGTGCTGGCTGCCAGAGCAGCAGGCGCTGATCTGGCTTACATTGGTACTCGTTTCATCGCCACACAGGAAAGCATGGCGGATCAAAGCTACAAAGAAATGATCGTACAGGCCAAAGCCGAAGACATTGTCTATACACCGAAAGTCTCCGGCATTCCGGCCAACTTTATTCGGCAGAGTCTGGAGCAAAACGGCATTTCACTGCAAAACATCGAAAGCCCGGACATTGACCTTGGCAAAGAATTAATCGATGAAGCGAAAGCCTGGAAGACTATCTGGTCTGCCGGACACGGTGCAGGTAACATCGAAGATATTCCTTCAACCAGCACACTGTGCCAGACGCTCAAACAGGAATATCGACAAAAGCTTGATGCACTCTATACCCGGTGATCATCAGACAACAACGCATCGTAGATGCACGAGAGAAATCATGTCTTTACTACTGAACAACACCAACGATGGATGCTGCACGCTGCAGTTCAATCGACCGGACAAACTCAATGCGCTTAACCGTGAAATGTATGCGTTGCTAACCGATGCCATTAACAGCGCGAACAGCAATGCCGAGGTCACATGCATTATTGTCAAAGGCACGCCAGACATATTCACCGCTGGCAATGACCTCAGTGACTTTGCCGCTGCAGTGCGTGAAGGCGGCACATTCGACGCGCCGTTTTCACTGATGCGTGCGATGCTGAACTGCGAAAAGCCGATCATCGCTGCAGTTGACGGCCCGGCTATCGGCATTGGCACCACAATGCTGTTTCACTGTGACCTGGTGTTTGCAAGCAACAGTGCACGTTTTCAAACGCCGTTTACCGACCTTGGTGTATGCCCTGAGTTTGCATCATCTGAAACCATGCCAGCGATACTCGGCAGTCACAAAGCTGCACAAATGCTGTTACTTGGTGATCCACTTTCAGCACAGGATGCAGAGCGCTTCGGGCTCGTTAACCAACTGGTAGAGAGCGAAGCGCTTGACGAAACAGTCAATCAGGTGGCATCGCGCCTGGTAGCGAAGTCACAGGACTCTTTAGCTACATCCCGCCGCCTGCTACGAGCGCGCAATGATAATTATCAGCAGATTATAGATCGCGAAGCAGAGCAATTTGCGCGACTGATGGCAACCGATGAATTTCGCCAGAAGCTGGAAAACTTCCTCAACAGAAAATAAACCTTGCTGTAACTGCTTTATTTATCTAACAGCAAACCCGGGACCACAGCCTATGCAGTTTAAACATTCGCCCAAGACACTTGAGCTGATTGACAGAGTAGATCAATTTCTACAAAACCATCTGTATCCGGTAGAAAAGGAACTGCAGGAAAGCATAGATCAGGCAGAGAATCGCTGGGCAGTGCCACCTTTGCTTGAAGACCTTAAAGCACGCGCTAAAGCGGAAGGCTTATGGAACTTCTTTTTACCTGAATCCGAACATCTGAATGGCAGTCAACACACAGGTTTTGGGCTCAGCAATCTTGAATACGCACCACTTTGCGAACTGATGGGCAGATCGCGCTTTGCCGGTGAAATATTTAACTGCAGTGCTCCAGATACAGGCAACATGGAAGTGTTATCCCGCTATGGCACCGATGCACAGAAAGATGAGTGGTTAACACCACTGCTAGAGGGAAAAATACGTTCGGCCTTTGCAATGACAGAGCCCGCCGTCGCCTCCAGTGACGCCACCAATATACAGACCAGTATCGTCAAAGATGGTAACGAGTATCTGATCAACGGCCATAAGTGGTATATCTCCGGTGCCTGTGATCCGCGCTGCGAAATAATGATCGTGATGGGTAAAACCGATCCGGACAATCCCGACCGCCATAAGCAACAATCAATGATTCTGGTGCCAATGAAAACGCCCGGTGTGAAGGTTGTGCGGCCAATGCAGGTGTTCGGTAACGATGATGCACCCGACGGCCATGCTGAAGTTATCTTTGACAATGTA
The DNA here is from genome assembly GCA_938007995.1 of uncultured Granulosicoccaceae bacterium. GTDB lineage: Bacteria > Pseudomonadota > Gammaproteobacteria > Granulosicoccales > Granulosicoccaceae. The sequence goes on from CALLLW010000008.1 coordinate 106,269, forward strand.
CGGGTACCACCTGCCAATCTGCTACTCGGTGAGGGACGTGGTTTTGAAATTGCCCAGGGCAGACTCGGGCCCGGTCGTATTCATCATTGCATGCGTCTTATCGGGCGTGCTCAACGAGTGCTTGAAATGATGTGTGAGCGTGCAGAGTCTCGGGTAGCATTTGGCCGAAAGCTCAGTGAACAGGGAAAAATTCGCGAAGAGATCGCTTTGTCTGCCTGTGAAATAGAACAGGCGCGGCTGCTGACCCTGATGGCCGCAGACACGATGGATAAACAAGGCAACAAAGGGGCGAAAGAATTAATCGCTATGATAAAAATCGTCGCACCCAATATGGCTTGCACAGTAACTGACAGAGCCATACAAATGTTCGGCGCGGCCGGCGTGAGTCAGGATACGATTCTCGCAGACAGCTACCTGTATGCGCGCATTGTCAGAATTGTAGATGGACCTGATCAGGTGCATATCAATCAGCTGGGTCGCAACCTGATTAAACGAATGACCGGGCAAGCCTGAACCTGATGGCAGATGGCATTCAATCAATTGATACTGTCAAGCTCGGTGATTACCTGCAGTCTGTACTACCCGGATTTGAAGGTGCGATCACCGCAGAGAAATTCAGTGGTGGTCAGTCAAACCCGACGTTTCAAATAAAAGCCGCAAGCAGTACCTACGTGCTGCGCAAACAACCACCAGGCAAGCTACTTAAATCGGCACACGCAGTCGACCGCGAGTATCGGGTCATGCATGCATTGGCAGGCAGTGATGTACCGGTGCCGGTCATGCACCATCTTTGTGAAGACTGCAGTGTTATTGGCTCAATGTTTTTTATCATGCAATACATACCGGGGCGCACTCACTGGAACTGTGCGCTGCTGGAGCAAAGCAATCAGCAACGGTCACAGACTTACGCTGCAATCAGCCAGGTACTTGCAGCGCTACATGATGTAGAGATCAATGCGGTTGGTTTACAGGACTTCGGTCGCCCGGGTAACTACTATGCAAGACAGCTGAAACGCTGGACCGAACAATACCGCGCCACAGAATTTGAACCACTAACAGACATGAACTGGATTATCAGCTGGCTTGAAGAACAACTACCGGAAGATGATGGCAGGGTTTCACTGGTCCATGGAGACTTCAGGCTCGACAACCTGCGTTATCACCCGACACAACCACAGGTAGCAGCAGTACTTGACTGGGAACTATCGACTCTGGGCCACCCGTTTACCGACCTTGCCAATCACTGCATGCAACAACGCCTGCCCGAATCTGACAGCCATCTATCCGGCCTGGCTGGAGTTGACTTAGCGGCACTGGGCATTCCAACTGAGGCGGAGTTTGTAGCGCAATACTGCGAGCGCCGTGGCATAAGCTCCATACCACACTGGAACTTTTATCTGTCGTTCAGCTTTTTCCGGCTGGCTGCCATACTGCAGGGAGTCGCGCATCGGGGTCGTGCAGGTAATGCATCCAGTTCTGCGGCAGCTGGTCTGTTTAAAATGGTTGCACCACTGGCTGCCATGGCACGGACGGTTGCTAAAGAAAAAAATCTGCTATAGCTGTCTTTCTCTGCAACGCAAAGACCCACACCTATGAAGATTCCGGCAGCTTGTTAATTTGTGCGACAAGCTTACCTTTGTTCTCCCCATTGAATAACTTGTTGATGATCGTTGGCAGTTCTTTGAATCCGTTTTCTATATCCATGCGATATTGTAAACGACCATCCATCATCCACTTACCCAGATCTGTCAGTGCTTCACGGCTTTTGTGTACATAATCCAGTACCAGAAAACCCTGCATCGTCGCACGCTTGGAGATCAGCATCGGCAAGTTGTGGCTACCGGGATTTTTCTCTTGCGTGTAACCCGCTATATATCCACAAAGCGCCACGCGAGCGCCGACGTTAATCAAACCAAGCGACATATCCAGCAGCTTTCCACCCACATTTTCAAATACAACATCGACGCCATCTGGACAGGCATCTTGCAACTGCTGCCAAACACTGGCATTGCGATAGTTTACCGCCACATCAATACCGAGCTCTTTTTCAAGCCACTGACATTTTTCTTCAGACCCGGCCAGACCCACCACCCGCATCCCTTTGATCTTGCCTATCTGACAGGCAATTGAGCCGACAGCACCAGCAGCACCCGAGACGATCAAAGTCTGACCCGCCTCCGGCTTACCGATATCCAAAAGGCCAAAATAGGCAGTTATGCCTGTCATACCCAGTGGCCCCATATAAGCCGACAATGGCAGACCACTGTTTGCCGGAACCTGTGAGAAGCCGCGCCCGTCAGTCACGATGTGGCTCTGCCAGCCAGTCATGCCCTGCACAATATCGCCTTCCTGAAACGCCGGATTACGACTCTTGACCACCACCCCCATACCCAGGCTTCGCATCACTTCACCAATTTCAACGGCAGGCAGGTACGTATCCATCTGCGCCCAGAGACGCTGCGTTGGATCAAGCGACACATAGAACACTTCGACCAGGAACTGTTCGTTCTGTAAAGGCCGGATTATGGCTTCCTGGTAGCTGAAATCTTTTTCGCTAAAAAGACCATCAGGCCTCTTTGCCAGAATCCATTGCCGGTTGAGTTCGCTTTTCACACCCACACCTGAGTTGTCGCTTAACAATGATTTTGCATGGTAACCTATTCGAACGAGGGCTGTTATTTCCTGCTGCACATCTACGGCTAGCCGTACAGCCACTGCAATCCGCTGAACGGGCTACCGGTGCATACAACTATCAGCTCACCCGGCTCTTACCGAAACATCAATAACAGTTATCACACATGGCTATCTATCTCGGACTCGGTTCCAATCTTGGTGACAGAAAAAAGAACCTCAACAGTGCCATTGAGTTTTTGAATGAAGCCGGCCTGCATTGCAAACGCTGTTCTCCGGTTATCGAAACTCCAGCGCTGCTACCAACCGACGCATCGTGGGAGTGGAACAAGCCGTATTTGAATATGGTTATCGAAGTTTCTACTCAATACAGCCCGCAGCAGGCACTGCAAAACATCCACAACATTGAAGCCAGATTAAAAAGGGACAATAAAGCGCGCTGGTCACCGAGGCCGATCGATATAGACATTCTTCTGTGGCACGACGAACTAATCAGCACCGACACACTGACCATCCCGCACAAAGACCTGCATCAGCGTCACTTTGTGCTGACCCCGTTAATTGCTCTATCGCCATCCTTAAAGATACCGGGGCGTGGTGAAAAAACCCTGCTTCAATGGTCAGCTGAATTACCACATCATATTCCGCTGTGGATGGGCATCCTCAACGCTACGCCGGATTCATTCTCTGACGGTGGTATTAATTTTGAACCCGACGCACTGATGAACAACGCATTGAACATGACTGAGCATGGCGCTGCAATTCTTGATATCGGTGGCGAATCGACCAGACCGGGCGCAGACCACATTGATCCATCTACCGAGTGGCAGAGAATAGGTCCGTTCATACAACAGATAACACAAACCAATCGCAATCGATTTGTCAGACCATTTATCAGCGTAGATACCAGACACGCTGATACCGCTGCCAGATCTATCGAGTGCGGTGCGGACTTTATCAATGACGTATCAGGGCTGAGTGATCCTGCCATGGTCGAGCTCGCCAGTGACAATAACTGCCAGTGGATTGCGATGCATAGCGTCAGTGTGCCGGCTGATCCCAATCAAATTCTGCAAGACGATCCGGTACAGGAGGTCACCCGGTGGCTTGAATTAAAGCTCGATCAATGGAGCAAGGCCGGTATCACTCTGGATAATATTATTTTTGATCCCGGTGTCGGGTTTGGCAAAGACCCGCTGCAGTCGTTAAAACTGCTGCAGGCAGCAAGTCAGTTCCGGCAACACGGGGTTCGCCTGTTAATCGGTCACTCAAGAAAATCCTTTCTCAAACAATTTACCCCGGAAAACATTCACAGCAGGGATCTGGCAACAATTGGCGCATCCATGCAACTTTGCCAGCAGGGAGTCGATATCATCAGAGTCCATAATATTGCCGATCATACAACCGCGTATCGTGGCTGGTCTCACCTGAACGGATAACCCTACTCCACCAAAGCCTGCACAACCCATTGCAAAATCTAACCCCGGCATTTAAAGACTATGCCCTGCTAATACTTCTGGCCGCAATATTCGGCCTGAGCTTCATATTCACCAATATCGGTGTGCAGCAAATACCACCACTCTCGGTAGCAGCGTTCCGATTATTTATTGCGTTTTTAATTACGTATCCGCTGATGCGACTGGCTGGGCAATCACTACCTGCTGCAGGAAGCATCTGGATACCGGTATTCCTATCCGGCCTGTTCGGCAATGCACTACCGTTTGCCCTGGTCAGCTGGGGTCAGGTAAAGGTAGAAGCCGGGCTCGCGGCAATCTTTATGGCAGTCATGCCATTGGCGACAATACTACTTGCGCAGTTACTCACCAGTGACGAAAGAATCAACCGTTGGAAAATGGCAGGAGTACTACTCGGCTTTCTGGGTATTATTGTTTTGATGGGCAAGCAAAGCCTGACATCTATTGGCGATGAACTGTTCAGACAGTTAGCCATACTGATCGCTGCAATCAGCTACGCTGTAAACGCAATCATCACGCGTAAACTGACATCACTACCCAGGTATTCAATGGTTGCGGCACTGATGCTTGCAGCTTCTGTTCTGTTATTACCGGCCAGCCTGATCATCGATCAGCCGTGGAGTCTGACACCGGGCATAAAATCAATGGCGGCAGTACTGGTATTGGCAATCGGTTCAACTGCCATAGCAACCCTGCTTATTCTGACAATCATCGACCGATGCGGCGCGACCTTTCTGAGCCAAATTAACTTTCTGGTGCCATTGTTCGGCGTGTTGTTTGGCACTGTTCTGCTGAGTGAAAGGCTATCTGCCAATGCCTATATTGCCCTTGCCATTATCCTTGTGGCATTGGCTTTATCACGCCGGGGACAGAACCAATCAGCTTCTACTCAACGTCCTTAACAATAGTCTGCGCATTGGTGGATGGTGCAAAAATGCATTAGTTATGATGATGCTGAGAACATTTCTGCTTTATGGTGAGAGGTCACGCGGAAGAACCCTGTGCCAATGAGCATATAGGCAGAAGAAAAACATACCGCTGCCTGCGACGGTTGACTGAGCGGATGCTGAGTAGACATGCATGCCTAAAACAGTGTACCCACTAAACGCACTGGTCGTGTTGCAGCGTCAGTGTCACTCCACAGCGGTAGACCAAAATATTGTTGGCGGGTTTATCGGCTGACTTATCGGCGCGCCGGCTCCAGCAGTACATCCCAGTCATCAACCAGCTTCTGATATTCAAAGATACAGCTATCAGCACGTTCCTCTGAAAACCCGGCATCTTCAATTAGCTCCGGATAGTTGTCAGGGTCGCTGCCATACACATGGCAAAGCGTGGTGTAAAAGCGCTGCTCATCAAGACTGTGTTCATCCCAGAAATCTTCTTCCTGGAGGGAGCCACGATCTTCGCTCTCAAGTGCAAATAATTCCGCCGCGTTGATTGCCATATCTGCGCCATTTTCGTAGTACTCAATTAACAATACACTGGCCAGTGCGTCAACCGCATCTTCTTCTCTGCCAAGCACTGGTATGTCAAACTGATCAACCACGGCATGGCCGAACTCATGAAACAGTGCATGGAGTAGCGCATCAATTGCATATTCATGCTGTAAATCTTCATTATTGGGCATAATCTGTTCAAACAACTCCACTACCTGCAGATAGAACTCATAGGGAATCTGAATAAGATCGTCATTGGGATCATAGAGCGGGCCGTCTTCAGCACCCATTTGCAGTACAAGTGGTCTTTTAAATTCGAAGGTTTCGTTAATGAAGTTAACACTGTCTGTGATAGAACCATCAGACATCAGTAGCTCACGGACCGCTCCGCCATTCATCCAATCTGTCTGCAGTTCATTCGGCCAGGCATCAGACAATAAAATTAATCCGATCAGTGCCATCGTAATGTAGCGAATACAAAATGCTTGCATAGGTGTCTAAATTTCTATGGTTACTGAATTCTTTAAAATACCGGTCCGAGCTTAATCGGTGTGCCGTCACTGAAACGACTTAACCTGAACCGGCTTAAGTCATAAGGTACCGGCCGACCACATACGAGATCGGCGACCGTCTTTCCTGCAGCAGGGCCGATACCAAATCCGTGCCCGCTGAAACCGGTCGCTATAGTAAGCCCGGCCGGACAAAGTTTTTGATCGGAGCCGGCTGTATCAATTACCGGAACAACATCTGGCATGGAGTCGATCATCCCGGCCCAGCATTGTGCAACGCCCGATTGCTTTAAGCCCGGCAACTTGTGACGTGCAAGCTGCATGACTCTGGCAACCGAGCTTTTATTCGGCTGTGGATTCAACACTCGCATGTTTTCGAATGGAGACTTCTTATCAGAAGACCATCGACGCGGTGTGGTCCACGCATCTGGAAAGTCCGTGGGCATAGCAGGCTTCAAGCGATACTGTTTCCAATCGAGCTTCATCGCCGGCACAAATGATTTGAAATACTTAAACGTATTTGGACCTGTCAGATGTTCAATGCGATCAGTCAACGCCAGTGAGTATCCGTGATCCTGCCGACGTCTGAATGCCAGCTTCTCATCTGCGGCATTACCTGTGAAAAAATCATTCACCGGTGTCGTGCTCACCACCGTTGAACGTACACAAAGCTGCGGCAGTTGAATTCCAATGTTACCGGCAAACAACGATGACCATGCGCCACCCGCCAGTACCACACGGTTGCACCGGACCAAACCATGTTCGGTAACCACACCGGATACCTGACCATCGATGGTGTCTAGGCTGCGCACAGCACAATGCTCTTTTATTAGCACACCAAGACGCCCCGCAGCACGGGCAATCGCAGGCACTGCAATCCATGGCTCAGCACGTCCGTCACTCTCTGTTTGTACACCACCCACCCATTGCCCATGAGGTGCGCCTGTTAATGCTGCCACCTGCTCCGCACCTAAAACCCGGCTCTGAAGCTGGTATTTACCAGCCAGGTCAATCCACGTTTCGCGTGCGGCCAGTCGCTTTGCAGTGCTTGCAAGGTACAGAACGCCGGTCTGTCGAAACCCGACATCTTCGCCTATCTCGGCAGCAAGACCCTGCCAGAGTCGAATTGACTCGATCATCATTGGCAGCTCTGACTCATCTCTGCCATGTTGACGCACCCAGCCCCAGTTTCGTGAAGATTGCTCACCGGCTATAACGCCTTTTTCGCAAAGCATCACGCTCTGACCAAGGCGTGCAAGATAGTAGGCGGTACAAACGCCGATGATTCCTCCGCCGATGACGACCACATCAGCTTCTTTAGCAAGCGGTGCATTAAAGTGCGTCGCTGATTGATCATCGAGTATGGTCATAAACTGCTAAAAATCCACTGCCGAGCTGAAAGTCATTTGAGTGCCCTTAACCGGGTGAGTCACTGTTAGCTTTGCTGCGTGCAGGTACAATCGCTCAGCCGGTCTGCCATATAGTTCGTCACCGAGAATCGGACAATCAAGCCCCTGTGGATGAGCTGCATGTACACGCAGCTGATGGGTTCTGCCAGTATGCGGGTAAAACTGCACTCGCGTGGTGTTGTTTTGACGAGCCGTAACGGAATACCTTGTTAAAGATGCCTTGCCCCGCTCAAAGCAGACGATCTGACGCGGTCGATCATAAATATCGAGTCGCAAAGGCAGAGTGACTTCACCTTTATCTTCAGCAAGCGACCCATCAAGCACTGCAGTGTATTCTTTAGTGACTGTTCTATTCTGAAACTGATGCTGCAATGACTTGTAGGCCACCGGGTGTTTGGCCGCTATCATGACGCCGGAAGTCGCCTGATCAAGCCGATGCAATAGCATGACACCCGATACTTCAGGGTAGCGTTGCTTCAGTCTCGCCTCTACGGAGTCTGTTAACACTTTACCCGGAACAGACAATAAACCGGCCGGTTTATCAACCACCACAATGTCATCGTCTTCATAGATCTGATGTGGAATTTCAGTGCTGAATATCACAGGCATTTCATGTGTGGGCACGGTCACTGATAAACCGGCAAGCATTGACGGTAACAGTCTGCGGCACCGGCTACGACACGATGGATAATAACGCCCGTGTTTTCGCATAGCGCCTGCAGGCGACGCGCCCCACCAGAATTCAGACAATGCGATGGGTCGATAATTGTGACTGTTTGCGTAGTGCAGCAGCTTGGTAGCAGCGCAGTCACCTGCACCAGATGGCGGCATTTGATCATCAAAAAGTGCTAACAGTGATTTTTCCTTACCGCTAAAACACATCAGCTGATAGCCTTCAAAAAGTTGCTTCTGTAGTTTTGCTGACAACCTTTTTCTTAACTTTTTTAATTGTGTCAATCTCAACTCAAAGTCATGCAGCTCGTCGTAGTAGTTGCCGGTCATTGCTTCTAGCCGCGTCTTGAGCATTTTCATGAAAAGCTTATCCATACGGCTCTGTGCTGCCAGCTCAAAAAGCTGTTCTTCATTTAAATCACACTCCTGCCTTACCTGATGGCGTAGCTGCTTATGTTCAACTTGCTTCTGTTTGAGTCCTTCTATTTCGAGTTCGCTATCGGCTATATTTTGCTGCCAATCATTTTTCAGCTGCCTATATTCGCTGTTCGTTTCAATCTGCTCAATCTGCCGGGTGAGATCAACTACCTTTGCCTCTCCTTCGAGCAATAGCCGGTTTCTGTTCGACTCAGAAAACACCGGCGGTACAAAACCACTGTTACGCCAGTTTCCACCTAACATTCCGGAATACGCAGACAAATAACCGGCTTGCCCGGAACGATCCTTAACCACCAGTACACCGAACATCTTGCCACCATCAGGTGCCGCAAACAGATGTTCAGGAGGACAAATATCATCCAGACGTGTTTGTAGATGGGCTGCTGCCTGCTGTGCCGCCGGATGGGGCACCACATCAAACGGGCTGGGAAACTCAGCAGGCAGTGATTGAAACTGTTGATTGATGAATAGATCACTATCTTCCATGATTATTCCGCTGCTTCAGACTGTATGGGTTCCACCGCCATGTTCAGTGACTCCCAGCCTTCACGGTAATAACGGATCACAGGCAGCGACTGGCTTCGATTCACCTCCACTGGCAAACGCGGTAGATCAGCTGGCATTTGCAGCACCTGTGGCAGGCTTTTATCGTTCATATAACGGCCATTAAAAACAGAGCGAACCGGTGAGTCAAGCTGATGATTTGCAGCCATAAAAAACCCCCACAAGCCAAATGACGGCACATACACAGTAGCGGGCATGGTGTTTTCAAAAACAACATTCATTGTAGCGCCAATACTCCAGAAAGCACGACGCGCAAACCACGGCGAGGTTGCCTGAGTCATCACTACACCGCCAACGGCAAGCCGGCGTGCCACCCGCTGATAAAAGGCAACACTGTAGAGCTTCGCCAGATCTTCATTTTCCGGATCAGGCAAATCGACGATCACCAGATCATACAAATTGCCACCGGCAGCAAGCCAGGTCCAGGCATCCTTTGTGTGACTTGTTACTCGATCATCCCGAAACGCACCCTCGTTAAGCTCAGCTATCATCGGTTGCTCTGTAGCAATCCGGATGACCTCATTATCAAGCTCAACAATATCTATAGAATTAATGCTTTGATACTTTAGTAACTCACGCGCTGCCAGTCCGTCACCACCACCAATAATCAGAGCCCGTTGCAACCGCCCTGCAAATGCAGCAGGCACATGCACCAGCACTTCGTGATATCGATATTCGTCTATCGATGAAAACTGCAGATTGCCATTCAGGTAAAGACGCAGGTCGTCACCCAGCTGCGTCAGTACAATTTTCTGATACCGGGTCTGGCGCGTTTCAATAACCGGATCTTCGTATAGTGCAGATTCAACGGCCAACTCCGCCGGCTTGACTAAAAACAAACAGGCAACAAGCATCAAAGCTGTTGCTAACACTCCCGCTACCACCCGACCGCGCCAGGCAGTTAAATGATTGCGAAAGGACCAGGCGACCACGCAAGCAACAAACAGGTTGAGCAGCCCGATCAGTGCGGCTGTTAACAGATGCCCAAAATACGGCAGCAGAATAAAGGGAAACAACAGTGATGCTGCCAGTGCACCTATATAGTCAAACGTTAGGACCTGACTGATACTACGGCGCAGTCCGCTACGTGATTCGAGAATCCGCGTCAGCAGTGGCAACTCCATGCCTACGAGTATGCCAATGACTCCAATAACTACAATCATCAACGGATAATAGAATTGTGTATGTGCATATACAAACAATAACAACAGTGCTGAAATCCCCCCGACAGCACCAATAGCTATTTCAATACTGATAAAAACTGCGACCAGCTGATGTTTGACTGACTGCGCAAACCACGCACCCACCCCCATAAAAAATAGAAACAAACCTATCGTTATGGAATAGTGAATAACACTTGAGCCCAACAGATAGCTGGACAAGCTACTAATTAACAGCTCGTATATCAGACTACAGGCGGCAATAAGAAATACGGAGCCTGCCAACAGCACAAACTGTTTATCGGTGACTACAACAGATGGATCGTTATAGCCTTCCTGGTTAGAATCTTGTTCTTTTGAGTATTGCCTTACTTGAGTAAGATTATCAGCGGCACACCGATCGGCCACTGACTGTTCCGGTTTGGAAGTCATTGATTGCTTTGATCAACGAGTATAACGCAGCGTTCTGAATTGCTATTAACTGACCAGTACCGCCGCAATAATAATACACACACCAAGCATCATTGATCCGGCTAAAACGGCAAGAGCTCTGTTCTCTTTATGCGCTACTTCTTCGGCGAGATCCCCCGGAGTCAGCCAGTCGACCACTTTAAAGCCGATCACCCCCATCAGGATGCCTACTATTGAATAGACAATAGTTGCAAGAAGTTCAACAAGTGCACCTGACAAGGCTTTTTCCTGCGCTAGCGCTAATTCACTGACTGTTGCCATTGCTATCAATGTCAACAACTTTGCTTTACTGTCTTTCAATCTTGTTCTCCACCTGAGTTAAACAAAACAATTCATCTCAATTAAAACCATTACTTACCAAATCCCTTACTTACCAAACCCCTTACTTACCGAATCTTGGGCCGCCACCAACATACGCACGACCATCCTTTGAACGCAGCACTTCATTTGCGCCTTTTCCCGGCACAGATTCAGCACTGGCATTCAAGGCATACCAGCTTGGTAAACCAACAATCGCAACAGTGAGTAGTGCCAGTAGCGGATAGTGCAATCGTTTCACAGAGCCTGCTCCCGAACACTGTGTTTTGGTTTTTTCTCAGGATCAAAACGATGCTTGAGCTTGACTGCAATAGATGCAGCCACCGATGAGATTGCGGCTATTTTTGAACGACACAAAAAAATCAAAAACACACTGAAGACCCCGGCAAAAATAAAAGGTGTTATGGCAGTGCGGTTGGGCTCGGTTCGAAACCTGAAGCTGCCACCCGGCTGTGTTGATTCAGGATCGACCGAAACCAGTGCATTGTAGGTGCCGGCCTCGTCTATTCGCGCATGCCAGGTGATGCCACGTTTGCTTTCATCCCAGCGCCCGTCACTATCAACACCTGTCTCACGCCAGAATTCCAGGTACTTGGCATAGACCGCTTCACCATCTGCATCTTCAAGCCAGAAATTCACTCCGAGCCACGTATTAACCGGTAAAGAACCCACCGCACTACTCATCTGATACGTGATACCCGGCTTATCAACAGTGATCGATTGCACTGGCACATCCGTTGAATTCAGAGTCAGATCTACTGCGTTGTTACTGACCTCGCCACCCTGATTTAAATAAAGATGCACGCCAAGCAGAACCGGCAGTGCCGCTGCAAGCGCTGCTATTGTGTGTTTCCAACGCTTCAAATCAAGCGTCTCTTCGCCCTTACCCAAGCCCACAAGCATATCAGTATTAGACACTGGTCTTGAACGGATAAACTCGATTTCTTTCGGCTTGCCGTCGTCAGTCAGTCGGGTCTCGGCGCTCACATAGTAACTGTACGAACTGCCACCGGGTCGAACAGGCATAGTCTCTCTAACAGATTTTTCGGAACTAAGATGTGCTTCTCCAGGCTTTGGCTGATAACTAAACTCACCTGCAGCAAATTCCAGCTGCCAATGGCCATGCTCAAAACGTTTGTCCGATGTTGACGGAAGCGAAGGATTCTGCGGGATGTACTTATCTGCCCAGTATCTTTTTGTACCGTCGTCTACAAGCCATGCCAGTTCACGACGTTCATTCAGCATCCACCAACTGGAGTAACGCGAAAAAGAAGTTACCCATTCTCCTTCGTCATACTCTTTTACGCGCCCGCTGAACACCTGCACACCGATGGCCTGCCAGCGCTGCTTTTCAAACGCAAAGAAGTCACCAATCGTAAAGTTTGATTCCAGGTCGATTGCCTGGTTCCAGCGCTCAAGATGTATGTGCTGCGCCGGATGCTCTGCATTGCAGCCACAGTACTGACAGATAACCGTTTTGGATTCCGGATTCTGACGAGACAGTCCGCCGCCACAGTTTACACAACGAAAAATTTCAGCGGCATCCCGGTTGATCACTCTGACGCCATCTGCGAGTTTTGCACTGATGCGGGCTTTGGTTTGCTCTAGCTCATTATGAAACTGCGGATATTGCAGTTGCAGATCGGGTATTGCCTGCAGCGATGATTTCTCATGCCCTGCCTTGATATGCTCTTCCAGTGCGCTGAGCACTTTATCCGGATGCATACCCACCAGGCGCTTTGATATCTGCATTTCAGCTACCCTCTGTTACAGTGTGCATGACCAGACGATGGGAATAGTGCGTAAACAGATAAATGACCCAACGCATAAGACAGTGTGGATCACTTCCAGACCACCTGCGCACCACGTATCACACGGCTGCGGGTAATATGAATATCGTTATCTCCACATTCGATAGACATTTTCAACCCCTTACCCATGACATCAATACAAACGACTCGCTCCGACGGCACAATGGCTACCGGCAACGACCCTTCAACACCTGCAACCTGTGCATCAATCCGCTCAGAAACGAACCAGCTTTCACCATCAATCATGACGTTGCCACCCACCGTGGCAGCATTGATCGTTTCAACTTCGGGTTCAGCATTAATAGTAACGTGCAGGCGATACACACCATCATCTTCTTCCAACCACTGATGATCCTGATCATCGAACTCCAGCCACCATTCATCCCAGAACCCCTCAGCATAGCTGAGACGCACCCGACCACGCACAACGAAATCCCGATCATTCAGCTTGCCCCGCTTTCCGAGCTGCAACATCGAAGGTGCATCCATCGCGTGCTCAAACAAACCGGCTGCCTCCCAGCCGTTGCTGCCCAGATAGACCCAGTTACTGCAATGCGCGCACGCAACGCTGCGAGTGTGGGCGTTGATCTCAGCTATCGCCACACCACACGAGGGGCAGGATACTGACACGTCATGAGCCATATTTGCCAGGGACCTTGGTCAGGGACCTTGTTGAGCGTTCGGGTATTGTACATGACATAATAGTGTACGGATCGAGACGATAGACTCAACAACACCGGTTGAGTCTGCTCACAGCTAACAAAATTCAACTCCGGAGCAGAGTATGTTTAAAAAACTATTTCAGTCACTGTTAGGCAATGGTGAAAACACAAGCAGTCCCGCTGCTGTTGCTGCTGACCCGGTCACCTATAAAGATGTCACCATCACCGCAACACCGCCGGCAGAAGGCGGGCAATTTAAAACTGCCGGCACGATTAGTCAGGTCATTGATGGCGTTGAAAAGAAAACAGAGTTTATCCGGGCTGACAATCACGCCACCGCCGATGCCGCTATCGAGCACTCGGTAAACAAAGCCAAACAAATAGTTGATGAAAGAGGTGCCTCGCTGTTTGAAAGTGAGCGCTGCTAATCCGTGGATTAGTTTGCGCTACTAGGCAGATCCATGCATATCATAAGCCCTGAATTTCAAGATACCTCGATTACCAAATTCCGGGATCTCTGAATTCCAGGGCTTCAAGATATTCGAACAACTGCCGCTACCCCGCAGGGGTTCAGCGCTAACAAGCTGAATAAGTCCAGCGCAGCCATTGTAAGACCGAACCGGCATTTCGCTGTCTTTAATGGAGTTCAGTATGTTCAACTGCCGCAAAACTGCCAGGTTAGCGATAACCGCTGCACTTCTTTTTACAGGCGTAAATACTTTAGCCGCTGACAGCACCAGAGCGTTACTGAAACATACCGGTATAACGACCCAGATACACCACTTACCTGCCATGGTCATTGAATCCAGCGCGGCACACGCCAGACGCTGTGGTTCTGCTCAAGGTAACAGTCCGGTGATCGGATTTAATCCACAGTCGATCATCTTTGATACTGTTTCTGCCTTCAACAGCCGTTACTCCGGAAGCCTTGCAGCAATAGAGCGCTGGCATCAATCGTCATTAGCGAAGAAAATTAGATCAGCAGAAAGCGAAGCAACGGATTACACCGCATTTAGCGAATTTAAAAATACTTCTACCTACAACAATCCGCAGCGCAAAAATCTAATTAATCAGATCGTGGAAAACCTGCAGATAACCCGATTTGTAGCCACCCTGGGTACCGAAGTTGAGTACGCCGGCATTCTTCACAGTGGCTGCATTAACAACACAAAAAATCAGACTGAAACACGCAGAGAACAAACACTTGCGGACATCACACGCGAAGATAAAGAACTGACCGCACTACTGCTAAGTGGCGATATCATTGCAGAAACCACGTATATGTTCAGATCACTCTCGACAGCAGAGCTGACAGAATACGCGTCCTTCACTGCATCAGCATCCAGTAAAAGCATCTATACTGCGCTGATTGATGCATTTCACGAGAGCCTGACACTCGCCGGCAACAGACTTGCAACAAGCCAGAGTTCAGAATTACTCGGCGGTTTTGACTTCTAGCAATGTGTTGAAAAGCGTTATGAGCGAAGACTGACAAAAAAGTATGTATAGGAAAATTCGATTGATAAAGCACAGTGTCTGATTTACCAGTGAGCATTTTTTGGAAGAATTTAACTCCCTCAGACCAGGCGCAAGAGTATTCCAACATCCTGTTAGCTGAATAGCACAAGAAATCCCAGATTGTACCAGGCATGTAGTACTATTGAAGGTACTACAGCATCGTATCGCTCACGGAAGTAGCCAAACACCAGTGATGGAAAAAAGATTGATGCAGCCCATAGTGGCGGCTGATTGAACAAATGAAATGAAGCAAACAAAAAACTGGTCACCAGATTGGCATTGCTTATTTTCAGAACTATATTCTCTCTGAAAATAGCTTTTTCTAACAACTGGCCTTGTATAAATCCTCTGAAAGCCAGCTCTTCAATGACCGGGTAGATAACAACACCCATCAGTAAAACACCAAAGACTGCCGCGCTTGCAGCCGGCCTACCGGTTAACCACCACAGCACAAACCACACAATCGGCCCGAGTAGAACAGCAAAACCGAAGTGAACGTCCGACACAACACGCTTGAATAGTGCTGGCAAGTCTTATCCTTGAAGTGGTTGTTCAACCACCAAAATGACTATGGATTCACTCACTGCGTATCCATTAACCACTTAGCGATATCTCTGGCATAGTAAGTCATAATCGCATCAGAACCGGCCCGCTTAAGACTGGTGATACTTTCCATCACAACCTGCCTTTCATCAAGCCAGCCATTGTTGGCTGCAGCTTTCAGCATCGCATATTCACCGCTGACCTGATAAGCACAGACCGGCACCTTGAACTCCCGCTTGACTCGGGTAATCACATCAAGATACGGCAAACCAGGTTTTACCATGACCATATCAGCACCTTCAGACAGATCGAGCGCCACTTCCCTCAGAGCTTCATCGGTGTTTGCAGGATCCATCTGGTAACTATATTTGTTACCACCACCGAGTGTGGCACTGGCACCCACTGCATCACGGAAAGGCCCGTAAAATGAAGATGCATACTTGGCGGCGTAGGACAATATTTTGGTATTAACAAAACCTTTGGCTTCCAGTGCTGTTCTTATTGCGCCGACTCGTCCGTCCATCATATCTGACGGGCCGAGTATATCTGCACCAGCCTCTGCATGCGATAAAGCCTGTGCAACCAGGACTTCTATGGTTTCGTCGTTAACAACATATCCGTTTTTGTCTGTTAAGCCATCCTGCCCATGGATTGTAAACGGATCAAGTGCCACATCCGTCATCACTCCAAGCTCCGGAAACTCTGCCTTCAGCGCCCGAATAGCACGCTGTGCCAGACCTTCCGGATCATAGGCCTGCTCTGCTTTTTCTGTTTTCACGTTATCCGGTGTAACCGGAAACAGCGTGATACACGGGATGTTGGCTTTGACCAGTGATTCAGCCTCACGAAGCAGTAAGTCGATACTGACTCTGCTGACACCGGGCATACTGGGCACCAGCTGGCTATCTCCGACACCTTCTATAACGAAGACCGGATAGATTAAATCGTTGGCGGTGACCACAGTTTCCCGCATTAAACGACGACTGAACTCATTGCTGCGCATACGCCGCATACGGGTAGCCGGAAATCCACCAGCGGCTGAAAATTTACCCGATGGAATGCTACTACCCGAAAGCTTGTGTTTTTCTGACAACTAACCGCTCCAGCACAAATGATTGTTGTTTATACTTAACGCTTATTCTTCAGACATCTGGCAAACCCGGTACGGAAACGAAAAGCTCCTGCACCTGCGTCAGCTGAAGTTCAAAGACCATTATACCAGCCAAAAACACTTGCCAGTAATGAAGAAAAAATTCGCCGTTTTCGGTAATCCGATCAAGCAAAGTCTGTCGCCGCAAATTCATCAGCACTTTGCGCAGCAACATCAACTTGAGATCAATTATGAACGTCAATTGTCTGAACAGCACAGGTTCAATCAAGACATAGAAGAGTTTTTTAAAACCGGCGGAAACGGGTGCAATATAACCGCGCCATTCAAGCAAATGGCTTTTTCACTGTGCGGCGCTCTATCTGAACAAGCCACCCGTGCTCAATCAGTCAACACACTGGCTCGTGATTCGAGCGACAAGCTGACCGGACACAATACTGATGGCGTTGGATTGCTGAAAGATTTAACTGCAAATCTACACTTACAATTGAGTGGTGCTAACATTATGGTTTTGGGTGCCGGTGGTGCAACCCGAGGTATTCTACAACCTCTGATTGAACAGCGACCTGCATCGCTCACTATCATTAATCGAACGATAGAAAAGGCTCAAATTCTAGCTGAAGAATTTGCGGATTTATTGCAGATCAATACAGCCAGTACAAGCGATATAACAGACAACCTCCCGCGACCAGATCTGTTACTCAACGCTACTTCTGCCGGCCTGGACGGCAAGCTTCCGATAACAGACACGTCATTTATCACAAAAGATTGTTGCTGTTATGACTTATCGTACGCATCAAAGCCCACCAGCTTTATGACACTGTGCAGTGACGCCGGCTGCAGCCAGGTATACGATGGACGCGGCATGCTGGTGGAACAGGCAGCACAGGCTTTTACTATCTGGACCTCCAAAGAAGTTGATACAAAAACCTTGATCAATGACTTCGATCAGCTAAACCAGGCCTGATTGGCAATCATGGTTGCCAATCAGATCGCTTAAATCCCCGTTTCTTTAGAACAAAGCACCGGGGTACAGATGTGCACCCCGGACTCGACCTTACAGAAGTAATGTCAATGGATGATCATTGTGTTAACTATTTAACAGAATTTTTACTTTGAAAGACTGGCTGGACGCTTAGTGCCGAAAATGACGCACCCCGGTAAAGACCATCGCAATACCATGCTCGTCAGCCGCATCTATTGCCTCTTGATCACGCATAGAACCACCGGGCTGTATAATTGCAGACACTCCGTATTCAGCTGCCTGATCAACCGTATCTCTGAACGGAAAAAAAGCATCTGATGCCATCACTGTTGAAGCGAGATTGAGTTTGGCATCAGTTGCTTTAATGGCGGCAATTTTTGCCGAATAAACCCGACTCATCTGACCCGCGCCAATACCTATGCTTGCACCGCCCTTGCAGAAAACAATAGCATTGGATTTAACAAACTTGACTAGCTTCCATGCAAACAGAAGATCCTGAATCTGCGCTTCATCAGGCGTAACAGTAGTCACTAACTGTAAATCTGCAGCGCTGATGACTTTGGAGTCAACCTGCTGAGCCAGCAGCCCACCTTCTACTGACTGATAAACAGCTTGTGCGTTATTTTTTGCCTGTGGAGGTGTCGCGGTACGCAAAGCTCGAACGTTAGGCTTCTCGGCAAGTATTGCCAATGCATCTGCATGATAGGACGGCGCGAGCAACACCTCGATAAACTGCCGGTCAATCATTGACCTGGCGGTATCTGCATCAAGCTCACGATTGAACGCAATAATGCCACCAAAAGCAGATACCGGATCCGTGATATAGGCTTTTTCATAAGCCTCAAGTATGTTGTTGGCTAGCGCAACTCCACAAGGGTTAGCATGCTTAACAATCACACAAGCAGGTTCCTCGAACTGCAACACACATTCAAGTGCGGCATCAGAGTCTGCAATATTGTTAAAAGATAACTCTTTTCCCTGCAGCTTTTCTGTGTTGGCAATGCCGGCTCCATTGCCATGCTGCTGTCGATAGAACGCGGCGGCCTGATGCGGATTTTCACCGTAACGCAGGTCCTGTATTTTTTCATAATCAAGCTGCAGTCGATCAGCAAAAACAGATTTTGAGTCAGGCGCACCGGATTCCGGCAACTGGCCACCCAGATAGTTTGAGACCGCTGTGTCATAGGCGGCGGTATGGGTGAATGCCTTACACGCAAGCTCGAATCGCAACTGATCGGATACTTCGCCTTCATTGATCACAGCAGCGGCAACTTGCTCATAGTCAGCAGGATCAGTGACTACTGCAACGTCTGCATGATTCTTTGCAGCAGAGCGAATCATCGCAGGCCCGCCGATATCAATATTTTCGATGGCATCCGTCAGGGTGCAGTCAGGCCTGGCAATGGTTTCAATAAACGGGTATAGATTTACTACTACCAAATCTATACCGGTGATGTCGTGCTCTTGCATTACTGCACTGTCCTGAGCACGCCGACCAAGAATGGCACCATGAATCTTTGGATGCAGGGTCTTTACTCTGCCATCCATCATCTCGGGAAAACCGGTAACCTCGGATACCTCGGTAACATCGATACCTTGGTGTGCAATAGCAGCGGCAGTGCCCCCGGTAGACAGCAACGTCACACCTGCCTCACTCAACTTACGGGCAAGCTCTACGATACCGGTTTTATCTGAAACACTCAGTAATGCACGGGAAATTTTTTGAGTCATAAGGTATGGAAACTACAAAGTTAATTGAAACGCAGCTAAGACCGTAAAAACATCTCCAGACGTTTTACACATCAGTGACGCGATTCACGGGCAGCGTCTAAGCCAGATTATATTGCGCGAGTTTTTTCCTGAGCGTGCCGCGATTAATACCCAGATAGGCGGCAGCCTTGCTCTGATTGCCGTCACAGTAATCAAGCACCACTCTGAAAAGCGCTTCTTCGACTTGTCCGATAACAAGATCATGAAGCTCCGAGGGCTTCTGGCCATTAAGAATTTCAAAATACTGATGCAGTTCTTTTTCAACCTGTCGCTGAAGCGGAGAAGTATTCATGCGACTGCAACATCCTGTTGATTTTCTACTTGTGATTCTCGAAAGAACGCATCGACCTGCTCGAGTTGTTCATCTGTGGACTCAAGCTTGTAAACATTGCTGCGAAATTCTGCTGCATGCTTTTTGCCTTTGCAGTACCAGGCAATATGTTTACGGGCAATTCGAACACCGCTGTACTCACCATAGAGCTCATACAGGTTCTGCAGATGCCATTTCAACACATCAGCCTTTTCGGCAGCTGTTGGTGGCGGGATTTTTTTTCCGGTTTGCAGATAGTGTTTGATCTGCTGAAATATCCAAGGATTTCCCTGCGCCGCACGCCCTATCATCAAACCGGCAGCACCGGTTAAATCGAGTACCTTGCAAGCTTGCTCCGGCGTATTGATATCACCATTGGCTAAAACCGGAATATCTACCGTGTCTACAATACTGGCGATGGTTTGATACTCCGCCTCGCCAAGGAATTTATCTGCACGGGTTCTGCCATGCACCGATAACATTGCAACACCGCATTGCTCTGCGATTTTTGCTATCGCCACGCCGTTTCTACAATCAGGTGCAGGGCCAGTTCTTATCTTGAGTGTGACCGGCAACTCAACGGACGCAACGACTGCGGTAAGAATTTCAGCAACCAGCGCTTCATCAGACAACAGGGCTGAGCCTGCCAGTTTGTTGCAGACTTTCTTGGCCGGGCAGCCCATATTGATATCAATAATATCTGCACCAAGCGATTCGTTAATCTGCGCAGCCTGAACCATCATCTGCGCATCACCGCCGGCTATCTGAATAATTTTTGGCGAGACTTCGCCTTCGTGATTCATGCGGGTTTGCGATTTACGTGATGCAAACAGCGCGGTGTTCGAGGTGACCATTTCCGATACAGCGAAATCAGCACCAAGACTTTTGCAAAGAACTCTGAATGGTCGATCAGTTACACCTGCCATTGGGGCAAGCACAACCGGACTGTCAAATTCAAAGCGGCCAACATGCATAGTATAAGCACCCTTAGGGGGCGCACAATTCTACAGAAGTTGCCTGGGACTGTTAATAGCTGATTCGTGTTTACGCTAAATAATTATCGGTAAGTTAGATCAACTTCCGAAGCGGACAAACCGGTATCGACAACTTCAATCATTATTCTGGTGGGCTCATCCGGCATCAGATAACCCGCTTCGCTACTGCCGTCGACCACCTCATAATCTGCACTGCTGAAATCGCGCCTTGCGACAGATTGATTTTCAGCGTTTAGCAATTGCACCTCAAGAGTCGGTAGAGGCTGCTTAAAGACAGAGTTATTGACCACATCAACACTGATGACCAGCGCATTTTCAAGGTTCGGATGCGAGTAGAGCTGCTGGCGCATCGTCTGCAACTGATCCACATCTTTCCTCGGCTGTGCCGGCACGCAGCCAGTCACCTGACAGAACGCCGTGATAAAAGGTTCTGGCAAATTCATATTAGCTATCACCCCGCGTGCAGCGAACAACAACAGACCAATCGCCAGTGTCAAACCGGCCAACCAGAACACGGTTCCGGCACTGGACCTTCGGTGCACCACGGGTGACGCGTCTTGCTCCAGCACTGGCTCCGGCATTGATGCATCTTCCATCGCTGCGACTTCTATCGCCGGTCTGTAGCGCTGATAGCGACGCATCTCCTGAGCCGAGGACTCACTAACCTTTGTAGGCTCAGGCCTGAATTGCTTTTGTTCAGCGTACTCAGGTCTATCGTGTTGTCGGGGACTGGCTGTACTCAGTTTTTCCGCTTCACGCATATGGTCAAACTCACTATTGTGCAGATTATCCAGGTGAGCGCTATCCTGTGCGACCTGTGGCTGTGCAGGCTGCTCATCATAAGAACCATTGGCGCTGGTATGTGCAGCATGTAATAACGATTTGCTGTCGCGCTTATGCTGATAGCTGTCTTGCAGGTCACGGCCTGCGTTACGTATGACATCAGATCGACTTACCGATGCTTGCCGGTTGCGCGGCGCAGATGACTCAGCCTCGCTAAGCTTACGCTGAGAAACTTGCCTGGCCCGCTCGATCTCTGCTCTGGCAAGCTCCTCCGGATGTGCACTGCCATCAAGCGGAATATCATCACCATCAAGCGATTCAAAGCTGCGATCCGGCTCGAGCTGCAATGCCCGCTGCTCACGCTCTCGCAAATGTCGGCGATGGTCCTCCGAACTACTGGCTGTGTCATCGTTGAGGTAATCAACGGCACTACTGTCGGAACCATAGATTGATTCGCCCGATGATTCGCCTGAGTTCAGCCCTTGCTGCAATGGTGTTTCTGTGGAGACAGTACGCTCGAACTCAAAGTCCGACGGATAGTGGTCTTTACTATATGCAACAGGATCGCGTGCTTCCGCATCTGCATCACCGGCAGACCGACCTGAAGACTGATACGGAGGTGTGGTCAATGCATCACTGTCAAAACCACCATCTGGTTGAGCTACAGCGGCAATATCAGCGCCTGCGTGGCTGACACCACTACCTGTACTGGTTACACCGTTACTGGTGTAAAGATGCTCTACTGCGACGGTATCAGCTGTCTCGAGATAATCCAGATCAACCACTGGCTGAGCTTTTTTTATCAGCCTGTCTTTGTTGACGGGTTTAAGCGCTTGATCGGCACTACGGGAATCTTCAGCGGCATTGTAGAGGTTTGCCCTTGCATCAAACAAAGACATGCATTCTCCACAACGTACCTGCGGGTCGTTTGAGTAGACCAGCTCAGCACTCACTTCAAAGGTAGATCCGCAATGATCGCAGCGCGTAATCATGAGTATGACCTATAATCTGTATGTAGGTAAGTCCATCCCGCCCACACTCATGCTGGCACGATGTTTTGTTTAACCGCAGTGTACATTGCCCACTGCTCGCGGATCTCGGTTTCACTATGACGAAACTGTGAAGCGTAAGCTGCAGCCAATGTCTCTGCCTGCTCCGACAGCACCCCGGACAAACCTATTTCACCTTCCGGTTTTAATAACTGACTGAAGCGCGGTTGTAACTCCAGTAGTGGTGCGAGCAGTATATTCGCAACGATAATATCAACGCCTGCAGTTAACTCTTTATCGCTATGACAAATGATTAAGGTTTCTGCAACGTTGTTTCGTGAGGCATTGTCGATGGTCGCTTGCAAGGCCTGCGCATCAATGTCGTAGGTGTAAACTTGCTCTGCCCCCAGCATCGCTGCAGCAACGGCAAGGATACCGGAGCCACATCCGTAATCGATAATGGTTTTACCCTGCAGATCGAGCCGCGCCAGCCATTGCAGGCAGAGATGTGTGGTTGGATGCGTACCCGAACCAAAAGCCAAACCCGGATCCAGCGCGATGTTCACTGCTGCAGGATCAGGCGCTTCACAAAAGCTCGGCACAACCCACAGTTTGCTACCGACCAGTACCGGCTTGAAGTCTTCCATCCAGGCGCGTTCCCAATCGGCATCCTGTAACAACCCGGCAGTAATTTCTGCGTCAGTGAACCCTGCGATCTGCGACTGCAGCAGGTGCTTTGCGATATCAGCGTCAGAGGAAGGTGCATAGATGCCGGTAATAATCACATCCGGCCAAAGTGGCGCTGTACCAGGTGCAGGTTCGTGGATGGGTGTGTCAGTCGCGTCCTGAAAAGTGCAGGACAATGCACCGCTCTTGAGCATCGCCGACTCGACCGCTTCGGCCTTATCCCGAGGCACAGCAACTTTCAATAACAGGTAGGGCTCATTCATGGAGTGAACTGACCGCTCTGTTAAACTGCAAGGTAAGCACTGCCTGAAGGCATAACCTGTAACTGCAATGCAGGCAACGTGGCTCCGCTTACCGGATTAGCATTATCTGCATACAAGCAAGAAATCAGGATAGCCCGAGCTTCTTTTCAAGATAGTGAATATCCGTGCCACCTTTGGCAAAATTTTCATCATCCATAATCGACGCCAGTAACGGAATGTTAGTACTAATCCCGCCAATAAACACTTCACTTAGTGCGCCACGCATACGAGCCGCCGCCGACTCGCGGGTATTACCGTGCGCAATCAGCTTGCCAATCATTGAATCGTAGTTTGGTGGTACACGATAGTTGTTATAGATGTGGGTATCAACTCGCACACCCAGACCACCCGGCGGATGAAACTGCTCTATCAACCCGGGGCTTGGCATAAAGTTATCGGGATTCTCTGCATTTATTCTGCACTCAAACGCATGGCCGTTAATCTTTACGTTGTCTTGCGTGTAAGACAACTGATTGCCCATGGCAATTCTTAATTGCTCTTTAACAATGTCAATACCGGTAATCATTTCAGTAACAGGATGCTCCACCTGAACGCGGGTATTCATTTCAATGAAATAGAACTCGCCATTCTCATAGAGAAACTCGAAGGTACCAGCACCGCGATAACCCAGCCGCTTACAGGCATTGACGCACTTCTCTCCCATGCTTGCCCGCTGCTCTGGTGTGATGCCAGGGGCAGGTGCTTCTTCGACCACTTTCTGATGGCGCCTTTGCATGGAGCAATCACGTTCACCCAGATGTATAGCGTTACCGTGTGTATCCGAGAGCACCTGAAATTCAACGTGACGGGGCGTTTGTAGAAACTTCTCCATGTACACCACATCGTTATTAAAGGCGGCACCGGCTTCTGCCTGAGTCAGTGCAATCGATTCAATCAACTCATCATCACTGTGCACGACACGCATACCGCGACCGCCACCACCGCCGGCAGCTTTAATGATAATCGGATAGCCGATTTCATTGGCCAGTCGCAGGTTGGTTTTATCATCATCACCCAGTGGACCATCCGAACCCGGTACACAAGGGACACCGGCAGCCCGCATCTCTTTAATCGCGCTGACCTTATCGCCCATGAGACGAATCACATCAGGCGATGGACCTATAAACGTAAATCCACTCGACTCGACCCGCTCTGCAAAATCTGCATTCTCAGATAAAAAACCATAGCCCGGATGAATACCATCAGCATCGGTGATTTCAGCAGCACTTATCAGTGCGGGAATGTTGAGATAACTTTCCGTTGAGGGTGGCGGGCCGATACAGACGGCCTCATCGGCGAGGCGAACATGTTTCAGTTCCCGATCAGCTGTTGAGTAGACGGCAACTGTGCCTATGCCCATATCCCGACAACAGCGCATGATCCGCAGTGCTATCTCACCACGGTTGGCAATCAGAACCTTTTTCATGCTTCTAGAATCATCAGCGGCTGGCCGAACTCTACCGGCTGGCCATCTTCAACCAACACTTTTTGCACAACGCCGCTGACTTCGGCCTCAATCTGGTTGAGTATTTTCATTGCCTCGACAATACAGATCGTGTCACCCGGCTTGATTGACTGGCCCGGCTTTACAAAAGCTGCGGCTCCGGGAGACGGCGACGCATAGAAAGTCCCGACCATCGGTGAGTTGATAACAGTGCCGTCGAACTCGGGCTCGGCATCTGCCTGACCTGATGCTGCCGCCGGCATCATTGGTGCGGCAGGTGCAGGCGCCGCAATTGGCGGCGGTGGCGCAGGAGCGGTATACGCTGCCGCACCGTGTGCACGACTGATGCGAACGGACTCCTCGCCTTCCTTGATCTCTATCTCGGAGATCGCAGACTCTTCGAGCAACTCAATGAGCTTTTTAACTTTGCGAATGTCCATGGATTAATTATCCGCCTGTCAGGTGTGGATCAAACTGCGTTGAAATTCAATTGCTGGTTGGACAGCGCTGGCGATATCAGCGAGAATCCGTGCCTCAGCGCCAACTACTTATTTGCCTGCCGGATAACGCCGGCACCGTGCGGGTTGTTCTGTTTCATTTTGGTCGAAGAAGTTCAGCGCAGCATTCAATCCCAGCGAAGCAGCCAATACATGGACACCTACGAAATTGTGACTTTGCTGAATTTCGCGACATTAAAGCACAATAGCCTGCACGTTCGCGCGACTTTAACACAAGTGAGCAGCACAATCAGCACCTGGAATGCCTGTGTAATGTGTTTTTCGAACCGCCGCCTTACCACTTGTCCATCTGCAGGATGCACGCACTCAGGCAGTTACTAAAATGCCCGGGCAAAACGGTAATTCAACAGCAGATAAAAACGGCAACACCGTGGCAGACGAGGATGCAAATCCGGCGCAAGCGGCTAGCCGTAACGACAGTTTTGAGAAACTCTCTCCGGAAACCATACTCGACGCCATCGAGAACCAGTCAGACTTACGGGTAGACGGTCGGTTACTTGCGCTCAACAGTTATGAAAACCGGGTGTATCGAGTAGGCGTAGAAGACGGACAGCCGTTGATTGCAAAGTTCTACCGGCCAGAGCGGTGGACTGAAGCACAGCTTAGCGAAGAACATACCTTCGCCCGCGAACTTGCAGACAGTGAAATACCGGTAGTCACACCGATGCCGGACAACACTGGCAATACTTTACGCCAGAGTCACGGATTTCATTTTGCACTGTACCCTTTGCGCGGCGGCCGGTCACCGGAACTTGATAACCCACAGCAACTGGAAATAATCGGCCGCTTTATCGGGCGCATACACAAGATTGGTGAAACGCGTGAATTCAGCCATCGATCGGTCATCGACACACCAACGCTGGGCCACACATCTGCGAACTACCTGCTCGATAATGACCGGTTGCCAGTTGATCTTGCCCATGCCTATGAAGCATTGATTATTGATCTGCTCGAGAAAGTGGATGATCGTATTAACAGCCTTAAGAAGACTGAAACCATCAGGCTTCACGGTGACTTCCATCCCGGTAATATTCTATGGCGCGATGAAACTCCACACATCGTCGACCTTGATGACGCAAGGACCGGCCCTGCAGTACAGGACATCTGGTTGTTCTTATCCGGTGACAGACAATACCAGCAGGCAAGACTGGCTGACCTGCTTAAAGGCTATACACAGTTCAGGGAATTTGATCCGGTCGAACTGGGTTTAATAGAACCACTGCGTACACTCAGAATGATTCACTACGCTGCATGGCTGGATGTACGACGTGAAGAGCCGGCGTTCCAACAGGCGTTTCCATGGCTCGCCAGTCCACGCTACTGGGATGATCATATACTTGAGCTCAAAGAACAAAGTGCGGCACTTGATGAGCCGGCATTGAAGTGGGACTAACCGCAATTTGGTAGATTAAGTTCGGGCTTGTTACGTTATAACCCACTCATGCTCGGCTATATATGAGCATGATCTTCGAGAGATAACGCAAACCTCTGCTACGCGCTGTAGCGCTTCATCACCAGTGACGCATTCGTACCACCAAAGCCAAAGCTATTTGACATCACAGTGTCTATCTTTGCATCGTGGATGGTTTCACGCACGATGTCTGCATTGCCTGCATCCGGATCAAGCGTGTTGATGTTTGCAGATGCTGTGATGAAATTACCCTGCTGCATCAACAGGCAGTAAATCGCCTCCTGCACACCTGCAGCACCAAGGGAATGACCAGACAATGACTTGGTCGAGCTGATCTTTGGAGTCTTGCCAGCAAATGCTTCGTTAACCGCACGCAGTTCTGTGACATCACCTGCAGGTGTGCTGGTGCCATGCGCATTGAGGTAATCAATTTCACCCTCGATACCGTGCATGGCCATCTGCATACAACGCACAGCGCCTTCACCCGAAGGAGCCACCATATCAGCGCCGTCTGAAGTTGCACCGTAACCGATAATCTCTGCATAGATATTTGCACCACGTGCCAATGCATGTTCAAGCTCTTCAACAACCAGCATACCGCCGCCACCGGCGATGACAAAACCATCCCGATCGGCATCGTAAGCGCGAGATGCTTCGGTGGGGGTATCGTTATACTTTGACGACAGCGCACCCATCGCATCAAACAGGCAGCTCATGGTCCAGTGTTCTTCTTCACCACCACCAGCAAAAACAATATCCTGTTTATTAAGTTGAATCTGCTCTGCAGCATGCCCGATACAGTGTGCACTGGTGGAACAGGCAGATGACATTGAGTAGTTAACACCTTTAATGCTGAACGGTGTTGCAAGACAGGCCGATACAGTACTGCCCATTGTTTGGGTTACTCGATATGGACCGACACGCCTCACGCCTTTATCACGCATTACATCCGCAGCTTCAACCTGATTAGCGGATGATGCACCACCGGAACCTGCAATGATGCCGGTACGCACATTGGAAACCATATCCGGTGCTAATCCGGCATCTTCAATGGCCTGCTGCATCGCAATGTAGGCATAGGCTGCAGAACCCCCCATAAAGCGCAGCTGCTTACGGTCAATGTGTTCTTTGAAGTCAATGTCAGGCGTGCCAGCAATATGGCTGCGCATGCCTAACTCTGCATATTCAGGCTTGCGGGAAATACCCGAGCGGCCGGACTTGAGTGCTTCACTTACCTGATGCTTGTCATTACCAAGACAGGACACTATGCCCAGTCCGGTCAATACCGCTCGTCGCACGCCATTCCCCTGTTTCAAGTGTTTATCTGATTCGCAAACGGGCAACCCGAACTCACGGGCTAACTCGCTACCTGTACTGTTGTGAATATTGTCGCTGCTATGAAAGCGAACACCAACTACGGCCGCGCCGGGTTGATGCTGGTGCAGTATCGCCGCAGTCAGAATTCTACCAGAAGCTCCGAGCGATTCGTTTTGTCAAAACACCAGGTATCCAGCAACACAGTCGATGTCGATCAGCAGATAGCCCAAGCCGCTGCCGCTTTACCTGCCCGCTTTACCTACCTGGCTAAAAGTCAGCCGTTGAGGTAAACAAACCAACGCGAAGATCGTTGGCCGTGTAGATTTCCCGACCATCCACTTCCATACGACCATCAGCAATGCCCATTACCAAGCGTCTTTCTATCACTCTTTTAAGTTCAAGATGGTAAGTGACTTTTTTTGCCGTTGGCAGAACCTGGCCGAAAAATTTTACTTCTCCTGCACCAAGCGCACGACCGCGACCAGGGTTACCTTTCCATGCCAGAAAAAAGCCGACGAGCTGCCACATGGCGTCAAGGCCGAGACAACCAGGCATCACCGGGTCACCGTGGAAGTGACAATCAAAAAACCAGAGATCTTCGGTGATGTCGAGCTCTGCTTTGATTTCACCTTTACCGTGTGCACCACCGTCACTGTTGATCAGCGTGACACGATCCATCATCAACATATTAGGCGATGGGAGTCGGGCGTTATTTTCACCGAACATTTCGCCTTTGCCGCAGGCGAGTAAATCGTCACGGTTATAACTGTTTTTCTGCTCCATAGAAGCTCATCTACTGGTGGAATAATATGCCGCGCACTATAGCACGAGGGGCCATATGCGACTATTTTGCTATCATGAGTGCGTTTGTGCCGCCATACATAATAGGTGGCGGCAAAGAGATTAAACCAACACCAGCAACAAGTAGCTTGTTGGTTTGGCTATCAGGCGTTAGCCGAAAACCTTTTGCAGTAAGTCTGTGTTACGAAAATCAGGATCCTGCCTGATCACCACCTCTTCATGTTCGAGATGGTTAAAAAAGCCATCGACGCACAGCTCCAGCACATAATCTTCAACGATTGTGTTCAGCATGTTGCCGAACTCGATATGTTTTGCAAGTTCGGCAGTGGTTGCATAGGCACCGACATCTTCAAGCAGATCCGACATCAGGGGACGCATCTGCCTTTGCAGCTGCACCGACAGATGCTTGCGTAGATAATCAGTGGCAGCGGTATCGTGTGAAGTGAGCAGCTGTTGCGGCTTCACGAATTCAACTCGATCAATCGCCACTTTAAACAGTTCCCCGGTGGCTGGTATAGATGCGGTCACTGCGGTATTGATTTGCTGTGTCAGCTGCTCAAACGATTCTTCATGGCCAAGCCTGGTTGCCAACTTCCGGGCACGTCTGAGATCGGATGACAGAGAAGCCTGCTCTTCGAAAAGTACGCCTGCTGCCGATTTTGTCGCAACGCGATCACTGGCCAGAGCCGCTGCTTCGCGAATGGCAGCCTCGATTTGAGCCGGCTCGAGATTTTTGTGTGAGCTTTGAGAAAGTACCCGCCCATAGGCCGGTAGTGCACTGTTCGCGACAGCAGCCATTTGATCAAACACGCCAGCCTGCGCCTGCGTGGCACCGACAAAGGTTGTGACCATGGCAGCTGACAGAACTGAAGATTTTATTTTTATTATTATCACTTTCAGTCTTGCCTGCATTGATTATATGTAAATAACGCCACGCGAATTAAACCCGCCTGTAGCGCAGATGCGCAAGCTCTCATAGATCACACCTGGTTAACAGTGCCGCGACGCAGTATTAACATTGCATAACGTCAATGCAATGAACCAAATACAAACTATTGTGATTTTGCTCGACAAAAACACAATTGATCAGCGAATAACATCGGCAAAACGAAAAAAGCCCCGCAAAAGCGGGGCTTCTTTGGTACTGCAAGTTTTAAGGCTGGCTGGCCTACATCATGCCGCCCATGCCGCCCATGCCGCCGCCCATATCAGGCATAGCTGGAGCAGCTTCCTTAGGTAGCTCAGCAACCATTGCTTCAGTGGTGATCATCAAACCGGCGATGGAAGCCGCGTTCTGCAGGGCAGAACGAGTTACTTTGGTCGGGTCAAGAATACCCATGGCGATCATGTCACCGTATTCGCCGGTCGCTGCGTTGTAACCGTAGTTGCCTGACTCACCGGCAACCTGATTCACAACTACCGATGGCTCATCACCAGCATTCGATACGATTTGACGCAGCGGCTCTTCCATTGCACGGCGGGCAATAGCAACACCGTGGTCCTGATCAGCGTTATCACCGCTTAAACCATCGAGCGAAGCAATTGCCCGAATCAGTGCAACACCACCACCAGCAACCACGCCCTCTTCAACAGCGGCGCGAGTTGCGTGCAGCGCATCGTCAACGCGATCTTTCTTTTCTTTCATTTCAACTTCGGTAGCAGCACCCACCTTGATTACTGCAACACCACCGGCAAGCTTGGCAACACGCTCTTGCAGCTTTTCACGATCGTAGTCTGAAGTGGCCTGATCGATCTGAGTGCGAATCTGTTCAACGCGACCGTCGATTTCCGCCTTTGCACCGGCACCATCAACAATAGTGGTGTTTTCTTTATCGATGTTGACCTTCTTGGCGTTACCCAGATCTTCCAGAGTAACTTTCTCAAGAGAAAGACCGACTTCTTCAGAAATAACCTGGCCGCCGGTGAGGATTGCAATGTCTTGCAACATCGCTTTACGACGATCACCAAAGCCTGGCGCTTTAACTGCACAAACTTTTACGATACCGCGCATGCTGTTAACGACCAGTGTTGCCAGCGCTTCACCTTCAACGTCTTCTGCAATGATCAGCAGTGGCTTGCCTGCTTTAGCAACGGCTTCAAGCGTTGGCAGCAGATCACGGATGTTTGAAACCTTTTTGTCATATAAAAGAACATACGGATCTTCAAGCTCGGCACTCATCGCATCCTGATTGTTGATGAAGTACGGAGACAGGTAGCCACGATCAAACTGCATACCTTCAACCACGTCGAGTTCGTTCTCAAGGCCTGAACCTTCTTCAACAGTGATTACGCCTTCTTTACCGACTTTTTCCATTGCTTCAGCGATGATCTCACCAATGTGTGCATCACTGTTGGCTGAAATGGTACCGACCTGAGCAATCGCTTTGGTGTCGTTGCACGGTTGTGAAAGTGTCGCCAGGTTCTCTACTGCGGTTACGACTGCTTTGTCGAGACCACGCTTGAGATCCATCGGGTTCATACCGGCGGCAACCGCTTTCAAACCCTCACGAACGATGCTTTGAGCAAGAACGGTTGCAGTAGTGGTTCCGTCACCGGCGATGTCTGAAGTTTGCGATGCAACCTCTTTAACCATCTGTGCGCCCATGTTTTCGAACTTGTCTGCAAGCTCGATTTCTTTGGCAACCGAGACACCGTCTTTGGTGACGTTAGGCGCGCCGAAGGCTTTGTCCAGAACAACGTTGCGACCTTTAGGGCCGAGAGTTACTTTTACTGCATTGGCAAGGATATCAACGCCCGCCAGCATTCTGCTGCGCGCGGCATCCGAAAATTGTACGTCTTTAGCACTCATGATGAGTTCTCCGTGAGTAATTGATTATTTAGAGGTTTAAGTGAGCGCTGACTAGCCCTCGATAACCGCCATGATGTCGTCTTCGCGCATCACCAGCAGCTCTTCACCGTCGATTTTAATTTCAGTACCGGAGTACTTACCGAACAAAACGGTATCGCCAACTTTGACGTCCAGCGCTCTTACGTCGCCACCATCTGTGACCTTGCCGTTGCCGATCGCAGTGATCTCGCCACGGATTGGCTTTTCGGTAGCTGAGTCTGGAATTACGATACCACCAGCACTCGTGCGCTCTTCTTCCATACGTCGCACGACCACACGGTCGTGAAGTGGACGAATATTCATGTCCGATCTCCTCTGTTTTTTGAGAGTTTTTAAGGGTTTAGGAAATTTGGTTTCACCGGCAAGTGCGCAGCGGTCATCGTAGACTCTGCCGCAGTTAGCACTCACCTTTGGCGAGTGCTAATACTAGAGATTTCGCGGACGAATTCAAGCTCTGAAACAAAATAAATTGCGATATGAGCCTGATTTCCAGAAGGAGGTAAGGAAACTGCAGCTACCTCAGGCACGAGACCGGGAAA
Source organism: uncultured Granulosicoccaceae bacterium (assembly GCA_938007995.1). Taxonomy (GTDB): domain Bacteria; phylum Pseudomonadota; class Gammaproteobacteria; order Granulosicoccales; family Granulosicoccaceae. The sequence goes on from CALLLW010000008.1 coordinate 138,696, forward strand.
TGATGCAGGCACGAGACCGCAACCGCACATTACCTCGCCGACTGACAGCTGCAAGTATGGAGATATGCCGAATGCAAAACGCCAACGATTATATTGCGCCTGTCGACCCTGAGCACGTGCAGTTTTTAACGATTCTGCAGCTGACACTTGAGAATTACTACGATATCAATCCTCCCTACAGCATTGGTGAGTTCGTTTGCCACAGCGCACAAACCAATAGCGGTATTGCTGATTGCAAAGGCCATTCTCCCGAAATGCTGGTGTACCGCGAGAGCGATACCAATCTGGATATCAGCCTGTTTCTCAATCCATCCCTGCTCAACAACATCCAGCTGCACACTTATAAGCAGTGCTGGCCGAATGAGATCTTCAACTGTGGCTGTATCATGCTGGAGGGGGTTAGCCACTTTCTCTACACGGTACACAACGCCCATCACGACAGACAGGTGAGCCTGCTTGATCTGGAAATACAGGCAGAAATAGACAAATTTGTCTTTGCTGCACTGGCAACACACTGCGGCAAAGACATCCAGTCATTAATAGCGCGTTTGTTTTGTGATGTCAGCTACCGCAATGGCCTGAGCGATAAATTGTTGTTTCGCTACCGACAGGCTAACGAGCTTGCCTTCCATTATTGCCAATGGCTACAGCAAAACTTCGTACTCACCAACACCAACAAATTTCTGTTGGCAGAGTTAGGGACGCTATACCGGTTGAATGGTACCGCGAAGCAGGAACATATTCGCAGGATCATAGAGCCTCTGCGCGAGGCGGGCTAATTACAGCCGGATCAGCCTGAGCCCGGCCAGTGCAGCTGGTTACAGACTCTATCTAGTCTTTTCGTGTGTACTCACCTTCAATCACATCACCCTCAATACCGGACGGCTTTCTGCTCGCGTTCTTTTGCGATGGGTTCGACGTGTTGTTGAACGGAGGCCGCCCGCCTGAAGAGACTGACGCTGAAAAACCACCGGCCACAGACCCTACCGAAACACGCTTCGATAAGCCCTGCACCAGCATTCTGCGCGTGAATGGCACAAGGCAGACAAACCCGATGGCATCTGTGATGAAACCGGGGGTCAGCAACAGCGCACCGCCAACGCCCAGCGCCAGACCTTCCATCATTTCAAATGCGGGCACTTCCCCGCCTGACAGTCGATTCTGTGCTTTGGCAAGCGTTGACAAACCCTGACTTCGCAGCATCCAGGTGCCCAGCACGGCGGTCAGTATTACAATGGCGATTGTCGCCAGTGCCCCAATCGCACTACCGACCTTGATCAGCAGATAGATCTCCAGAATCGGCACGGCGACGAAAAGAACGAATATTATTGGAAATACCATATAACTCTATATGTTGCTCTGTCCGGAACTTGCAAGTAGCAGGTGTTGGTTTTTCGCCCATGCTACACGATCACGCGACGCAGGTACTGTTGCAAACGCAATACTTAGCTTACTGCCAGATACACTATATATTGTCTCAACCAATGCATTATCCGGTTTCAGCAAAAGCATTATCCGGTCGGCAGTGAAAAAGCTGGCACCGGCCAACGGTTTATTTCCTCCGGGAGCAATCATTTTATACCGGTTTTCGTTGCAGCTGGTACGAATCGGAGTTTTGATGCCCTACCACGTATTTTGCAGGTATTACCCACTGCGTCCCATTAATGTCGCCGGTTTTGAATGTCAGGCGAATGATTAGAAACATTCCTGTTAACCCACGGTCGAACCGGCACATGACAACTGTTAGTCTTATGAATAATCGTGTACTTAAATCGATAGCTCTGATTAGCTGCATTTTTTTGGCATTCGCTGCCAACGCATTGTCTCTGATCGGCGGCGGAGAGGAGGAACCCTTACTGGAAGCCTCCGAGGCTTTTAAGACAGAAGTCTCACTCGATCAAACCAACAAGCTGAATGTCGCGATAGACATTGCACCCGGGTATTTCCTGTACCGCAGCAAGATAAAGGTCAGTTCTGATCAGGCAGAGTTCAATGACCTTGTGTTGCCGGCGGGCAAGAAAAAGCAGGATCAGTTCTTTGGTGAGGTTGAAACCTACCGCAACCGGCTCGACTACAGCGCAGAAGTACTCACTGCCAATGCAGCAGGTGATCTTAAAGTAAAAGTGACTTCACAAGGCTGCGCAGACGTGGGCATCTGTTACCCGCCGCACAGTGAAATCCATACAGTAAACTTAAGTGCCGATCAGTTTGCAGCACTGTCGAATTCTTCTTCTGCACAGAACAACACATTGTTGGTTGCCGGACCATCTACAAGTCCAGCTGCCGGCTCATCTACAAGCCTGTCTACAGGCATCGCCACATCGTCAAATACACTGGCACAGCTATCTGGTACTACTTCACTACAGCAGGATCCAATAGACCTCAGCCAGGACAACGCTATTGGTAGTTTCGGTGGCAGTAGTGCAGCTACCACCATGGCCTCACCTGTTAGCTCCCAGATCAACAGCGAATCTGCCGGCGGTGCAACGCTTGCCGACATGCTTAGCGTTAATGGTGGTGATGAAGTTCTCGATCCGGAAGTGGCTTTCACCATGAGTCCGGCAACCCTGAACGATGGCGTAGCAACATTCCAGTGGAACATACTGGACGGACACTACCTCTATAAAAAGCGCTTCTCGTTCGAGGTGCTGTCACCCGCTGGCGCCTCAGCCGGACCTGCCCGAATACCGGAAGGCTTATGGGAAGAAGACGCTTTTTTTGGCAATTCTGAAGTATTCCGCGGCGGCACAGAAATACAACTTCCGGTGCAGCTTGCCGCTGGTCAGACTGAGGCTGTAGTGAAAGTTGGCTATCAGGGCTGTGCAGATATCGGCATTTGCTATCCACCGATATTCAAAGAGATTCAGCTGACTGCCAGTGGCGCAACTCTGGCCACGTTCACTTCCGGCCAGTCCGCCGCAGGCAACACCGGCTCATCGTCAGGTCTTACTGAAGTCGCAGCATTGTCATCAGTGGCTGCATCCAACTCAAATGCAGCTGTACCTTTGGCAGAGCAGGACCGACTCGCAAACAGCCTGAAAAACAACAACCGTTGGATAACCATCGCAACGTTCTTCGGTATGGGATTGTTGCTTACCTTTACTCCCTGCGTACTGCCAATGATACCGATTCTGTCCTCGATCATTGTTGGTAACGGTAACAACATCAGTACCGGGCGGGCCTTTACCCTTTCACTGATCTACGTGTTAGCGATGGCGCTGACTTACACCATAGCCGGTGTACTAGTTGGATTGAGTGGAGAGAATATTCAGGCAACATTGCAGCACCCATATGTACTGACAACATTCGCACTGTTGTTTGTGGCGCTTTCATTCTCAATGTTCGGCTACTACGAACTGCAGATGCCGCAGTTCATACAAAACCGCTTGTCGTCAGTCAGCAACCAACAAAAGAGTGGCAGCTTTTCAGGCGTTGCCACCATGGGCTTTCTGTCTGCGCTGATCGTCGGCCCTTGCGTCACGGCACCACTAGTTGGTGCACTGATTTACATCGGTCAGACAGGCGATGCTGTGTTAGGCGGTGCAGCACTGTTTGCGCTATCCATGGGTATGGGATTACCGCTGCTGATCATCGGTACCACTTTCGGTAAATACCTGCCTAAAGCTGGTGCCTGGATGGACGTCACCAAAGCGATTTTCGGTGTCATGCTGCTTGGTCTCGCAATCTACATGCTGGACCGTGTGATTCCTTCATGGGCCACCATGCTGCTTTCAGCATTGTTGCTAATCACCGTTGCTATGTTCATGGGTGTGTTTGATTCTTTAAGCTCAGAAGCACCGGGATGGCGCCGTGTGAGCAAGGGCTTTGGTTTTGCCGCTCTTGTCTACGGCACATTACTGATGATTGGTGTTGCCACCGGCACCGGTACCTTATTTAAACCGATGCAGGGTTTATCTCTGGCAGGCAATCAGGGAGGCACAACAGAGCAAACCAAACCAACTTTTGAAACGGTTAAAACCGTCGACGACCTTAACGCCAGACTGGTTGCAGCACGAGCCAGCAACACACCGGTGATGTTTGATTTCTACGCTGACTGGTGCATCAGCTGCAAAGAGATGGAAGCCTTTACTTTCAGTGACCCTGTTGTTGCTTCCAAAATGAACCGGGCAGTACTTTTGAAAGCTGATGTCACTGCCAACGATGAAGCTGATAAAGCCTTACTGAAAGAGTTCGGCATATTCGGACCACCCGCAATCATCTTCTACGATAAAGATGGCGTGGAGCAAAGGGCTTCAAGGGTTGTTGGTTTTATGCCAGCAGAAAAATTCACCACGGTACTGGACCGGGTATTCAATTAACGGTTATACCAAAGACGCTTCAAGCTCGGGCTTTACCGAGTTATAAATAAGGATACTTTGGGCAGAGCAAATTTAAGCCAGAACGATAGGCCATAACAATAAGCCAGAACAATAGTAAGCTATGGAAGGTGTTAGTAGGACTTGTTATAGAGTCAGGCATAGCAGTGTTGCCTGCCAGAGAATCCGCCGATCAAGTGCCTGGCCCGGCTCTCGATCAGATTCTATTAAATGTCCGACCGACTGATGTAACCTGACTGGCCGATGCAATCGGATGCCCTTAATCGCATACACTTTAATGTAGTAAGTCTGTAAGCGCAGGCAAAAAAAAGGGGCAACGACTAGCGTTGCCCCACCCCCAATGTTTACAACAACAATTCTGTCCCAACTGCAGTTTTAAGCTGCAGCTCCAGCCAGTTGAACTCTACAGAACTTGGACAGACAAATCCAATTTTTAATTTTTTAACGCCACCCTTACACATCTTGTAAACTAATGGTTACAGAGTATCATTAGCACCAACAGTATTATTGACTCCATACAGCTGGAACCAGTCTAATCGTTGTATACTCAGTGCATAGCAAGATGTTCAGGCTATCATCACAATTGATTTTCAGTGGCTTCTATCGCCAGTCAAAACTGACACAAAACTACAGGACAGTATTAATGCTGATTGAATTTAGCGGTGAACGTACAGGCAGCGTTCTTATGTTTGGCAATGTTGCGAGCAGCTTGCTGAAGATGATGGGGCAAAGCGACAACAACGAGGGGGCTCTGAATGCCGAAGATGTACCGGCAGCACTGGAGAAACTAAAGACCGCACTCAACGTTATGCCTGAAGACGATAGCAGTACAGAGGAAACAGAAGACAAGCCTGTCAGCCTGCACAACAGAGCCATCCCATTGATCGATCTTCTTGAAGAGAGTATTGCCAAAGGTGGCTACGTAATGTGGAAGCCCGGTAAGTAATTCAAAACTTATGAGTAGTTCAAGACTTATCTGGTCAACTTACCAACGCTTGTATACATTACGCACTGCAATGATAAAACCTGGCCAATAAAAACCCCGCAGCAGCGGGGTTTTTTTGCACAACATTTAATGGGATGTTAAGCCATTTTTACTAATCATTCTTAAGGATCAATATCTTCGCCTTTCTATGGCCTGTCTATGATATGTCTTAGGGATTAGTAGCAAGGTTTACGCAACCAGGCTGCGATGGAGCCGGCCCCACTCCATAAGGACTGACCGGATTTGGTGGCCGTACATCAAGGTTTTGTATATCAGAAGCTGACATAAACAACTCTGTAGAGTAATGCGCAACACCCTCAACACCAAGCGCTTCAACCCGGGCGGTGACCAGTACATCAAAATACAGTGCATTGCTTTGCGGATACACGACTGTGAAGAAACCGGCGCCACTTGCATCAGTAGTTATCTGACCACCGATCACGGTTGGCAGGTTTACCGGGTCAACATCAACAAGCGCCGGATCACGTGGATCAAGAATACCGTTGTTGTTGGAGTCTTCGCCGAGATCGAGGATCCGGTTGCCATTCAAATCTTCTGAAAAACAACTTGTAGTGGTAGAAAGACGCCATTCATCAGGATCACCATCAAAGTCAAGATCAATCTGTACCATCTGACCATAGCGGTAGATAGTTGGTGTCAGCCCCATTTGTATAGTTGCATCCGGCACCGGGCGGCCTGCACCGTCAGTGACCTGAACAACACCAGTAACACTGTAACGGGTATCGGACTGAATCTCGTTGATTGAGCCTGACAGACCGATAATTACGTTGAGTTGTCTTTCAGTTACTGTCATCGCAACACTGGCAGACGATGCAGCCGGAAAGTCGCTCGCTTCTGCAGTGATAGTGATACCGTTCAATTCAGTGGGCAGTGGACCGGCATTGAATGTGATTGCCGCGTTGCCGTCTTTATCGGTTAATGCTGATACCGGTGACAAAGAACCACCGCGTAAATCTGCGCTGCTGAATTCAACCACAGTGTCACGTACCGGATTGCCAAAAGCATCCACTACAAACGCTGTGACAGTACTTGAGTTACCGGTAGCAACACTTGCAGGAGTTGCATTCAGCGTGACGATAGATGGCTGAGTTGCGACAAACTCAACTTCAAATTGCGAAGCAGGATCTGCGTCCTGTGCATCAGCATAAGAAATAGTAGCAGGACCCGCACTGTTGGAAGAAAGCTGTACCGATGCAACACCGTCAGCGTCAGTTTGCACCACAATGCTGCTTGAACCGGACGATCCGGAGCCGGCAATTCGTACCACACCGGCAGTGGTTGAAAATCGCATCAGCTGACCTGCTATTGGTAAACCGTTACTGGTCCAGCGAACTGAAAACGGAGAGAATGAACTTACCGGAAGGTCGTCGTAAGAGCCTGGTGTCACGGTCAGTATGTCTGCTGCAACCTGTAAATCATGCTCGGTTGCTACTGTACTTTCCAGAGCTGTAACGATGATGGTGTCAGACCCCATTTCGCTGCCTACGCTCACCAGTACTTTACCATCTGAATCAGTCACAGCAGTTGCAGGTGTTATAGTGTTTCCTGATACAGAACGGATAGACAATACTTCATTTGGCACTGGCTGTTGATTGCCTGCCACCAGTGTAATTTCAAGCTCTGCAACATCACCACTGACCAATGCAGTCGGGCCGGCAATGCTGATCCCGGTGCCTTCTGTCGAAACAGAAACTTCACCGGACTCATCATCGGTTGTTGCCGTGATAATGATGTCCTGATTGCGGTAGTCACCGGCAAGGCTCAGCTCGGCAGTTGCCTGGCCAGCTTCATTGGTCAGGCTGGAGATGTTCTGCAAGATACCACCGGTTGATGAAAACACCACTTCTCTTTCACTCAGTACACGGTTGTTTTCATCTGTAACCAGTGCAGTGATACGAGCAATATCATTACCGCCTGTCTCAATCACAGACTCGTTGCTTATCAGACGCAGTCGAACCGGAGTTACAATCGCTTGTACGTTTTCGGCAACTGCAAGTTCAAAATTACCAAGCGATGTGCCGTCAAGTGCAATCGCGCGTATTACGTCCGCACCGGCTGAAGTAGTCATCGATACATTTGCAACACCCAACGCGCTGGTAACCACTGTATTCTGGCTGAATGTATTGCCGGCCTGAGAGCTGAACTGAATGATCTCATTCGGGATTGGCGTACCCGCACCAGACAGCAATGTAAATTCAAGATTAGCGGTGTCACCTGCAACCAGATCTTCAGGTGCGATCATAGTGATTGCCGAACCCTGCGCTACAACCAGCGCCTGGCTGGAAATATCATCCACGGTAGCAGTAACAGTGATAGTTTTGTTTAAAAAGTCACCCGCAAGACTCAGCTCTGCAGTTGCCTCACCAGCCTCGTTAGTCACTTCCTGAATATTCTGCAACACTCCGGCATCACTGGCAAAACTAACCTGATGACCGGCAATCGCGCGGTTCTGATCGTCAGTAACAACCGCACTAATAATTGCAGGTGTGGCATCACCGGTGAGCAAGGCAGGCGGACTGCTGAACACCCGAATATTCGATGCATCTGCCACAGGCAAAGTATCAAAACTTTCATCTTCATCGGTGGCGGCACCAAATGTCAGGCCGCCGTCAGAAGTAGTTACTGTGCTCTCATCGTCAGACGTTCGACTCGAACAGCCGCCAATCCATAAGGCAGCAATCATTATTAGCGCTATTGTTTTTTTCATTGTTGTTCTCTTCGAACTCTCACAAGCTAATTACCGTTGCAAACAAGCAGGATCAGTACTTGCCAAAGTAATGATGAAAGCCAATTCCCACAGAGCTTGCAGAATCATTACCACCGAGGAATGTGTACTCAACGTTCAGTGCAGTACGCTTGGTACCAAACAGATTGACACCAAAAGCAGCGGCAAGCCCTGCTGTGTTGTCAGCCTCAACATCGCTGCTGTGTAAGCGAACACCGGCACCGGCGCTCGCATAGGCCATAACGTTATCGTTCCAGGTATAGTGATAACGCAGCATGCCCGCTGCATAGCGAGATACCGGATCCTGAAACAAACTGGATGGCTGGTCTGATCCCAAACCGATGCGGGCTTCCAGAGAAATCCCCCACTTGAAAAAGAAACCCAGCGTACCCGCCAGCGTGCTCACGTCGTCGCCGTCTTCACCGACGCCGTCGATATCGCCATTGGCAGCCTGGATACCCAGGTAGAAATTTTGTTTATTGAAATCTTCGCGCGGATTGAAGTCGCGCAAATATTCGAGTGTGTTTGCATCAGCAGCACCACAAGCTAACAACAGTGCTACTGCCGCACTGGCCAGGGTCTTCTTCATCGAGTTTCTCCGCTCATTCTCTTTGGTCCGAGAGCACCTGTTACTGTGGTGCGAGGCTCTTCTATTCGTAAGGTTGGCGCACAAAATCGTGCCTCTCCTACCGTCGACGGCAAGAGCTGGCGCAAACTTTAGAGAAACTTTCTCAACAGTCGGATCAAACAGGAGGTTTTTAAATCGTTCGGAGGTGATCAGGCGTGTCGGCGGGTAGCTGAAAGCGGGTAACCTTGTTCAAAAGCGTTAATTGATCGCAATGCAGTGTTTCACTCCTGAGACTTATAATCTGCGCGCTCAAACAGGATTGACCGTTTTGAAACTCCGAATTCCCTATCTGCTGGCAGCAATGATCGCCACAGCATCCTTTTCTTATCTGGCAGATACCAACAGCCTGAAGGCAGCACCAGTCACCCGTCTGAAAACAACCTCCGGAGATGCCATAAATTTGGCAGCACCCGAAGGAAAAGCCCGTTTAGTGACGTTCTGGGCGCCGGATTGCCCGATCAGTAAGCGCAACGTACCGGTACTTTCAAGCCTGTACGAGCAGTATGCTCAGGAAGCATTTGAAGTGATTTCTGTGGCGATGCCATATGCCGACCCACAGGAAGTTGATCGCTACATTAAAACCAACCAGATCAGCTACCCGGTAGCCATTGATCAGAACGGTGAAACAAGCGATGCTTTTCCGGGTGTCCGGTTTACACCAACGACCTTCTTAATAGACGGTAATGGTGAGATTGTCTGGAAGCATGTCGGTCGGATTATCCCGGACAAAGCGGCACTTGAAATTGTACCGCTACTGCAAACACAACAACTCGCCAGGCGCTAATCCAGAATAAAGAGCTTGCCGAATAAAAGGACCTGACTACTCTGGAGCTTCGTAAGGCACCACCTGCTCGATCTCCAGTGTGTAACCGGTCTCTGCAAGCTCAGTGGTGGTCGTTTGGGTTCTGATAACCCCTATCGCGTACACCGGATCATAGGTATTTTCGACCTTGATAATAGACTCAGGTTTGGCGTGTAGTACCTGGTTTGCGGGTGGCGGTGGCGTATGAATACAAGCCCCGTAATACGGCACCAATAAAAACTCGCTCAGCTCAGTCTGACCATCAAATTCGAGTGGTACGACATAACCCGGAATCTTGACCTTTTGCCCATCCAGTGCGGCTACTGTGGGTGCGTAAGACATCTCTTCTTCGAGCCGTGCAAGTTCCTGATTCGATTCTTCGCTGCCGTCAAAAAGCTTGTCTATCTGTTCCCGTGTCATTTCGGCAAGTGGATTTTCAGGCGGTTCAAAATCCGCCGGTACCAGATCATCCCAGCTCAGTTCAGAGGCATCGGTGATCACTTCTTCAGTGCGATCAAGTTTTCCCCACCATGCGTGACCCACGGTGTAAGCACCGACCAGCAGCGTCGCGACTGCTGCCATCAGGCCGATTCGTAGAATTTTTCTTTTAGTCATATTTAAACCACTCTGTCAGTCATTGACCGACAGTCAGTAACGCAAATTTGCCAATTGCATTGCCGGTTGCCTTGCCTATTGCGTGGCCATTGGCTTGTACGACAACAGCAGAAGAAGATTAACTGCATATCAAATTCCCAGCCTTCAAGTGCGCCTACTTGGTGTTACAGGCAATCAAAATCACAACCGCTGCGCCATTCCATCAGAGACTGACTGACGATACGCCCGCCAGGCAGGTAAACAACCAACGGCAACGCCGGACATAAATACCAGCAACAGAATCAGTAGATCACGCATACCGGGTAACGTCGGGCTCAGATCAATACCAAAGCGCGCCTGCGCCCACACTGATACCAGTCCCACCACCAGATAATGTACCAACACGCCGATACAAATACCCACAGCGCTCAGCAACGCTGATTCTGCACACAGTAACCTGAAAATGTGACCCGGTCTTGCACCGGAGGCACGAAGGATCGCCATTTCCCGCCGGCGTTCATTTAAGCCTGCAAACAGCACTGATACCAGATTCACCAGGCCGGCAAGTAACACAAAAGATGAAACCACCAACAGTGCATTTTCGAAGACACGCACCAGTGCCCAAAGTTCCTGCATAGCGACTCCGGGCAGAATCGCTAACAATGGTTCCTGACGGTATGTGTTTACTGCTCGCTGCTCGCGAAAAACACTGCCTCTGGACTTCAGTCCGATTAATGCCGCTGTTACTGCATTGGGTGAAAGATCCATCTGCCTGATGGTGTCGGCATCTGTGCCTTCACCCGGCACCTGCATACCGCTCTGCCAGTCAACATGCATGGCCTCGATACCTTCAAGACTGACATGCACAGTCTGATCTACCGGCGTGCCGGTTGGCGCTAAAATGCCACTGACAGTGAACGGCTGATTTTCATGCTCCACAATCCCGACACTGCCGGTACCGTGTGCAACCACAATCGATTGACCCAGTGAGTACTGCAACTGCTTTGCTACCTCACTGCCAAGCACTGCATCGAATACGTCATCAAACATGGAGCCTTGAGCAAATTCGAGATCACGCTTGTTGCCATACTTATAGTACTGAAAATATTCCTGCGAAGTACCCAGTACGCGATACCCACGGTGCGAATCACCCAACGAAAGAGGCACCAGCCAGTCGACTGCCTTGCGGGATTTTAGATCTTCAATGCTCTCCCAGCTGACATTGTTGGTTGCACTACCCATACGGAACACCGAGTACAGCAATAACTGCACTGAGCCGCTGCGCGCTCCAACAATAAGATCGGTACCGGAGACGGTCTGCAGAAAACTCGCGCGAGCATCGCGGCGAATTTTATCGACCGATAATATCAACGCAACACTCATTGCAATGGCTATCACTGCAAGTGTTGCAGTTAACGCCCGGTTGCGTAAGCTTTGAATTGCAATATCGAACATGTCAGCTGAACAAGCCCGGTTTCTGCAGCAGCATGTTGATTTCAGGCAGTCGCATGATTGATTTCAGCAAGTGAAATTGAACGGTCAAAGAGGGATTTAAGCGATTCATCATGACTGACAAACAACAGACCGGATTGCGATCGATCGAGCTCTGCAAAAAGTAACTCAAGAAATGCAACACGTGCCTGTGTGTCGAGTGATGATGTCGGTTCATCTGCAATAAGTAGAGGTGGTTGCCCGATCAGCGCCCGGGCAACAGCCACCCTCTGTTGCTGCCCGACACTAAGCTGTATTGATTTACGTGATTTGAACAATGCCTCCGGCAACTGCATGGCAGTTAATAATCGCTCCGCCTCGGCGCGCAATGTACTAGCGGAAGACAGCACCGCATCTCGCCTTGTGGAAGAGAAACGACAAGGCAGAGTAACGTTATCTACAACACTCATAAATGGCAGCAGATTGAACTGCTGAAATACCAGGCCAATGTTATCAGCGCGAAACTGATCAGAAGCCGCACCATTCAAAGCATGCACGTCGGTTCCGTTGACCTGAACGGATCCGGCATCGGGTTTTAGTATTGCAGCGATGACGCTGAGTAATGTGCTTTTGCCCGAGCCCGACGGTCCGTACAAAAAGACTCTCTCACCCGCAGCCAAACTGAGATGCTTAATATTGAGGGTAAGGTCTTGCTGTGCCGGATAGGCAAACCGGACATCATCTAAATCAATGATGTTGTCTGCCTTAGCCATAAATCAACGCACCCCAGACAAATCGAGTGTTGTATTGGAAGCAGTTAACTCCGAGCCAGTCTGACCGGACGGACCCGCAGCCTGATAGGTAATTTCTTCGAAGCCTGAATAAAGATCAAACAACTTCACTTCCAGTGATTCTATTTTATCCGGATTGGTACATTCATAAGCGTACATAGCGACTGCTTCTGAGTGAGTCTCTGCTGCATGGTCATGTTGATCATGCTCATCGTCTTCATTGTGCGCGTGTTCATCGCCATGCTCTTTGTGATCACCGTGTGCGTGTTCGTCATCGTGCTCTTTATGACCATCGTGCGCGTGTTCATCATCGTGCTCTTTATGATCATCGTGTGCATGTTGATCATCATGCTCCTTGTGCTCATCATGAGCATGGTCATCGTGGTCGGCGTGATCATGATCGCCATCTGCATCCAGAGAGCTTTCCACCGCTGCCGAGCTAACAGTGCAACCGGCATCATCATTGAACGCAAACATTGCCTCCGGCGCTGCCAGTGTCTGCATAGCACTTTCAACAGCTTCACGCTGGCCATCAGTAGACGGGCTGTGCTCAAAGCCCACGAGATTATTCCACGGACTTTCAAACTCTAAAAATACAGAATTGCCATCAATGACCACGTTAAGGTTTGCCGCGCCGTGTTCGTGGCTGTCCAGATCTCTGGCAGTTTGTGCGTGAGTAATTCCCGGTGCGCAAATCAACGTGATTGCAACAGTGACGGATCGACTTAGCAGACTCGGGCAGAACATTGAATTTATCTCCAAACGGGAACTGGCCAGACGGACTTTTATACAAAGAGGCTACAGGTAGAAAATGATATAATATATCATAGCGCAACCACGCCAAACTACAACTGCCGTAGGTCGTCTGCCTGCTTCACACCCCGCCGGGCCGGGGTCATTAGCGGTGTAAAGATGCCACGCTCGCTCAACGCACTTGCTTCTGGATGGGCAATAGCTATCTTCGACAAAAAAGAAAAGTCTTCTATCCCGGGCAGCCGGGCACACGCGAGATGGTTTGTCGCTGGAAGTGTTAGCGGCAACGAAGGGTTTTATTCAGCGCCGTCGGCCGCCATGTCGGCGTTCTGGTCAGCATTCAGGTAGGGCTCAAGCTCCTCCAGTGCACCACGGTACACATCGCGCTTGAAAAAGATCACTTTCTGCATCGGCAGCCAGTAGTCAACCCAGCGCCAGCGGTCGAACTCCGGGTGGTCACTTCGATCGAGCTGCACGTTGGATTCATCGCCAACCAGGCGCAGCATGTACCAGATTTGCTTCTGGCCGATGCACAACGGGCTTTGATGTTTGCGTATGTATCGCGATGGCAAGCGGTAGCGCAGCCAGTTACGGGTGCAGCCCATGATTTTGACATCACCATGGCTGAGACCGGTTTCTTCATACAACTCGCGGTACATCGCTTGCTCCGGCGTTTCTTCCCGCTTGATACCACCTTGCGGGAACTGCCAGGAATCCTTGCCAGCACGACGCGCCCAGAACACCATCCCCTGGCTATTGCTGAGGACAATTCCTACGTTAGGTCTGAAGCCGTCGGCGTCAATCATGGCTGGAACCGGGAGATTCTCTTTGCGCTTGATTCTTCCATATTATTCGGACCGCTTCAATCGACCTTGAACAACGTTGCACCAGACTGATGCATCCGGACTTTATGTTTTCGGCAGCGTAACGCCACGCTGCCCCTGATACTTGCCGGCACGATCGGCGTAGCTTGTTTCACAAATATCGTCTGATTCAAAGAACAACATCTGCGCCACCCCTTCGTTGGCATATATCTTCGCCGGCAACGGCGTGGTGTTGGAGAACTCCAGCGTCACATGACCTTCCCACTCAGGCTCAAGCGGCGTAACGTTAACAATAATCCCGCAACGCGCGTAGGTTGATTTACCAAGACACACAGTCAGCACACTGCGCGGTATGCGGAAATATTCAACCGTGCGTGCCAGTGCAAACGAGTTGGGCGGGATAATGCAGACATCACTTTGCACATCAACGAAGCTGTCTGTGTCGAAGTTTTTCGGATCAACAATCGCGTGATTGATGTTGGTGAAAATCTTAAACTCATCAGAACAGCGAACATCGTAGCCATAGCTCGATGTGCCATACGAAATTATCCGCCCGCCATCTGACTCACGCACCTGACCTGCCTCAAACGGCTCGATCATGCCTTGACTCTGTGACTGCTCACGAATCCAGCGATCAGACTTTATTGCCATGCTGTTTAACTCAGGTTGACTGAATAACGATATTCGGGAACTTAGCGCTGTAGTCCTTGGCACGACCGGCAAGTGATGCGGCGGCCTTGCGCGCAATCTCCCGGTAGCTATGCGAGATCGAACCCTCAGGATCACTGACTACCGTCGGCTTGCCACCATCGACCTGCTCGCGGATAGAAATATCCAGAGGCACCGAACCTAATAGAGTGATGTCATAGTCTTTGGCCATGGTCTCACCACCGCCTTTGCCGAAGATGTGCTCTTCATGGCCACACTGACTGCAGATATGCGTACTCATGTTTTCAACAATGCCAAGTATTGGCACTTCGACCTTTTCAAACATCTTCAGGCCTTTGCGGGCATCAAGCAGCGCAATATCCTGTGGCGTGGTGACAATGATCGCGCCACTCACCGGCACCTTCTGCGACAAGGTAAGCTGCGTGTCACCGGTGCCGGGCGGCAGATCTATTACCAGATAATCCAGGTCGTTCCAGTTGGTATCGTTAAGCAACTGCTCCAGTGCCTGGGTCACCATTGGACCGCGCCAGATCATCGGCGATTCTTCGTCAATCAGATAGCCGATCGACATGGTCTCGATGCCGTAGTTACACATCGGCTCAATGGATTTGCCGTCAGTTGATTCAGGCTTGCCGGTCAAACCGATCATACGCGGCTGACTCGGGCCATAGATATCTGCATCGAGCAGGCCTACCTGCGCACCTTCAGCAGACAATGCCAGAGCAAGATTGACTGAAGTGGTCGACTTACCGACACCGCCTTTACCCGATGCCACAGCGATGATGTTCTTGACATTCTCCATGCGCTTGACGCCGTGCTGCACAGAGTGCGCAGTCACCTTAACGGTGGCTTCGACGTACATATCGGTTACACCGTCCACCGACTTGGCGAGATCAGTGAGCTGATCAACCAGCTCCGGCAGATAGCCCTGACACGGGTAGCTCATCTGTAACTTCACAGAGACCTCACCCTTATCGACCACGACCTCACGGATCACTTTGTCTTCACCCAGAGTACGCCCGGTGTATTTGTCCTTGTGTGCCGACAACACCTGCTCAACCGCTGCCTTGTCTACGTTTGCCACATCAGGCCCCCTTTAGGTAAGTATCAATGTGACAATGATACACCACCGCGTACTGCAGCGGCGTGCCAGTGACGCACTGCAGCTTACGGCAAACCACCCTGAAGCATTTGCCCAAAGCGCTTATACTTAAACGTTTCCAGACCTGCGACCTTCCGGCCCTGCTCATGACCGCATCAGACAAACGCGACATTCTGATTACCAGCGCGCTACCATACGCCAACGGCTCAATTCATATTGGCCATATGGTTGAGTACATCCAAACGGATATCTGGACGCGCTTTCAACGACTGCGAGGTCACAACGTCACCTGGGTCTGGGCCGACGACGCGCACGGCACACCCATCATGATGAGCGCACGCAACAACAACACCACACCCGAAGCGCTGATTGCCGCCATGAAGCGCGAGCATGAACAGGACTTTATCGACTTTCAACTCAGCTTCGATAATTTCCACACCACTCATTCAGACGAAAACAAACAGTGCGTTGAAACCATCTACAAACGTCTTTTTGATGGTGGACACATCGCTGTAAAAACCATCGAACAGCTATTCGACCCGGAAGCATCAATGTATCTGCCGGACCGATTTGTCACTGGTACCTGCCCGAAGTGTAAAACCGAAGATCAATACGGCGATGCCTGTGAGAGTTGTGGCACAACTTACGATGCCACTGAACTGCTGAACCCGAAATCGGTTGTATCCGGTGCCACACCGGTCACCAAAGATTCAGAACAGTATTTTTTCAAAATCGATAACTTCGATACGATGCTGCGCGAATGGACCAGCGGTGATCATATCCAGCCAGAGATGCGCAACAAGATTCAGGAGTGGTTTGAAGGCGGATTAAAAGACTGGGATATTTCACGCAATGAACCCTACTGGGGTTTTGAAATTCCAAACGCACCGGGTAAATATTTTTACGTCTGGATGGATGCACCCATCGGTTACATGGCAAGTCATCTGAATTTACTCAACGGTGACACTGAGGCACTCAACAAATACTGGGGTAAAGATTCAACCGCAGAGCTGGTGCACTTTATCGGCATTGATATCGCACGCTTTCATACGCTGTGCTGGCCCGCCATGCTTGAGGGCGCGGGCTACAGAAAACCCACAGCGGTGCACTGCCATGGTTTTTTAATGGTAGATGGCGCCAAGATGTCAAAGTCACGCGGCACTTTTATCAAGGCACGTACCTACCTTGATCATCTGCAGCCGGACTACCTGCGCTACTACTACGCGGCCAAGCTGAACCATAAAGTTGAAAACCTCGATCTCAATCTTGAAGACTTCGTTGCCAGAGTCAATTCCGATCTGGTGGGTAAAATAGTTAACATCGCCAGTCGCTGTGCCGGTTTCATCTATAAAAACTTTGATGCCACCCTTTCTGCACAACTGCCTGACAACACACTGTTTCAGGAATCCTCCACTGCGGCAGCATCTATTGCCGAAGCTTACGAGAACCGGGAATTCAGCCGTGCTATAAGAGAGATCATTGAACAGGCAGATAAAGCCAATCAGTTTATTGCAGATCAACAGCCATGGAATCTGATTAAACAGGAAGACCAGCATCAGCAGGTGCAGGAGATCTGTACGCTCGGCATAAATCTGTTTAAAAATCTGGTCATTTACCTAAAACCGGTGGTACCGGATATCGCCAAACAAACAGAAGCCTTTTTAAACTGCGATGAATTTAGCTGGAGTGATTTAGAGCAACCGTTACTGAATCATAAGATCAATAAGTTCAAGCCAATGATCACCAGGCTTGAGTCAAAATCAATCGACGCAATTGTCGAAGCATCAAAAGAAGATCTAAAGGCATCAAATGTAGCTGCAGCTCCGGTAAGCGGGCCACTTGCCGACGACCCCATCAGTAACCAAATCAGCTTTGACGATTTTGCCAGAGTCGATTTACGAGTTGCCACTATAGTTGCCGCAGACCTTGTCGAAGGTGCCGACAAGCTACTGCAACTGACACTGGATCTCGGTGGTGAGCAGCGCAATGTATTTGCCGGAATTAAATCAGCCTACGATCCATCGACACTGATTGGCAGACAAACAGTCATGGTAGCCAACCTCGCACCTCGCAAGATGCGTTTCGGCGTGTCTGAGGGCATGGTACTCGCGGCCGGACCGGGCGGTTCAGATCTGTTTATTCTTTCACCAGACAATGGCGCACAAGCCGGCATGCGGGTGAAGTAGAACGTGCAGGAAATTTTACTGATACTGGCCGGCACTATACTGGTCAACAACTTTGTACTGGTGAATTTCCTCGGCCTGTGTCCGTTTATGGGCGTGTCACGCAAACTCGACACAGCACTTTGCATGGGGCTGGCAACAACATTTGTTTTAACGCTGGCATCGGTCTGTAGTTATTCGTTTAACCTCTGGGTACTCGAGCCACTCAGTCTTGAGTATCTGCGGCTGATTGTTTTTATCGTTATTATTGCGGGTCTGGTACAACTCACCGAACTGTTCATCAGGAAAACCAGCCCGCTATTACACGCGGTACTTGGACTATTTCTGCCACTGATCACCACCAACTGTGCAGTGCTTGGTGTCGCGTTGCTCAGTATCCGCACCAACGATTCTTTTCTTAGTGCTGCATTTTACGGTTTTGGTGCCTCTCTGGGTTTTACCCTGGTGCTGATACTATTTTCAGCCATGCGAGAGCGCATTGATGCAGCAGACGTTCCCCGGCCATTTAAAGGCAGTGCCATTGCATTGATCAGTGCGGGCTTTATGTCACTGGCCTTCATGGGCTTCAGTGGCATGACTGGATGACCGGCATACTGGTTGGCATATTCGTTGTTACGGCGCTCGCTCTGATACTCGGGCTGGCGCTTGGCGCTGCTGCTCGCACCCTGCAATCAGATGATCAGTCACTGGTAGATCAAATCGATCAGCTGTTGCCACAAACACAGTGCGCACAATGCGGCTACCCAGGCTGCAAACCCTACGCCAGTGCAATTGCAGACGGCACCGCAGACATCAATCAATGCCCACCCGGTGGTGATGCAACGGTTGCATCAATAGCCAATTTATTAAACCGCGATATCATCCCGTTAAATCCAGAGTTTGGTATCGAGCCACCACCATTGGTTGCGGTCATTCGAGAACAGGAATGCATCGGCTGCACCCTGTGTATCAAAGCCTGCCCGGTCGATGCAATTGTTGGTGCAGCAAAGCTAATGCACACCGTTATAGAAGATCATTGCACCGGCTGCGAGTTGTGTATTCCACCCTGCCCGGTGGATTGCATCGATCTGGTTGCGGTATAACATTTTCGATGATTTTCTATAAAAAACAAAATCGGATTCGCGGTGGACTGCAGTTTGAAACGCGCGACTTCGGCAACATAGAAACACCACCATTACCGGATGCTGTGAATATTGACTGTGGCAATGAAGCAGAGATAACGGTTTCACCAGGCCAGCAGGTACTCACCGGCCAGCCGCTGACAAAACCAGATAATAACGTCATCACATCGCATGCGTCAGTTTCCGGTGTAATCACTTCAATAGACAAGCAGGTTGTCAGTATAAAATCTGACCGGCAAGACACGCGCTTTCAATTTGCAAAGCCGGTTCTCAACAGCAGCAGCGATTATCAGGCGTACTTCTGCAAAATGGGCCTGATCGGAATGGGTGGCGCGGGCTTTCCTGTTCATCAGAAGATCAAGTCTATTACGCCAGACACGCTTTTAATCAACGCCGCTGAGTGCGACCCCGCAATCTACTGTGATGAAGCGCTGATACAGGAGCGCGCAGCTGAGATCGTTAAAGGCATCCACATCGCGCTGCATGCCACAGGTGCAAAAAATTGCATTATTGGCATAGAAGACAACAAAACAAAAGCAATCGAACAATTACAAAAACACCTGCCGGTTAATATAGAACTGGTGCAGATACCATCGATCTATCCAAGCGGTGCAGAGCAGTCCCTGTTCTATTTGTGCACCGGTAAAAGCGGAACACTCAAAGACAACAAGGCAATATGCTTTAACGTTGCCACCTGCTACGCGATGCACCAGGCTGTCGATTTTTGCAGGCCATTGACGACTCGCATTTTGAGTATTGTACAAAATAACTCAGTCAGAAATATCGAGGCACGTATTGGTACATCGCTTTTGACACTGCAGCCCATGTTTGATCAACCACTGCCAGAAAAAGTGATTTGCGGCGGTAAAATGATGGGGGTTACTGTTAACAAAAACCATTGCATCAACAAGACGACCAATAGCATTCTGACGACTGAAAAACCCGCTCAACAGATATTACCCTGCATCAGATGCGGTGCCTGCGAAGAGATTTGTCCAGAGAATTTAATGCCGCAGCAACTTTACTGGCACACCTCACCGATTAACACAGATCAGCTACAGGATCTTACTCTGCACAACTGTATTGAGTGTGCCTGCTGTGATGCAGTGTGCCCCAGCCATATTCCACTTGCCGCACTATTCAATGCTGCAAAGTCTCAACTGGAAGATGAAAAAAACGCGTATCAAAAAGCCGAGCTTGCTAAATCGCGTTACGAGAAGCGCCTCAACAGACTGAATTCACAGGCAACCAGACAAAGAAAACAACTGGATTCAAAAACTGCACAGCTCAGTGACGGAAAAAATTCTGATGCTGAAAAAAAAGCGCTTATCGCAAAAGCGCTCAACAGAAAAAAAAGCAAAACACCTGCGACTGATAAGAGTCGGAATAATCGATCCTTGTAATGGATACCGCACTCAACATCCACAACCCGTCTTCCGTTGCCAGAACAATGCAGCTGGTGCTGTTTGCGCTTATACCCGGCACACTGGTTTATTGTTATTTGTTTGGCTGGGGAGTGCTAATTAATATCGCTCTTGCTGTTTTCAGTGCCGCCTTATTTGAGGCACTGTCTCAACATCTGCGCAAGCGATCTCCGGCAACAGCGCTTGCCGATTATTCGGCAGTAGTGACCGCTGTATTGATTGCACTCTGTTTACCGCCGTTAATTCCATGGTGGATTCCAGTACTGGCCTCCGGTTTCGCAATGCTGCTGGCAAAGCACTGTTTCGGTGGCATCGGTAACAATCTGTTTAACCCGGCTATGGTTGGCTATGCCATGGTGTTGATCAGCTTTCCAACGGAACTGAGCGTGTGGTTACAACAACCCACCGGACTATCAATTTCTTTCATAGAATCTCTTCACGCTGTATTCCACGGTGGAGTGCCAGCAATCCCACAATGGGATGCACTAACCGGAGCTACCGCATTAGATCAGCACCGCACAATGGCTCTGGAAAAAGCGTCACTGTCTGCAATCAATCAACAGACTGTCGGTTTCTTTGGCGCAAGCTATAGCGAGTGGACCAATCTCGCCTATCTTGCTGGTGGCCTATGGCTGCTACACAAAAAAACAATCAACTGGCACATACCAGTCAGCGTGCTGGTCACGCTGCTGGCTGCTCTGTTGTTCCACAAACTTTTCAGCTCACAGCCATTGTCAGTACCCGTTAATCTTTTTGGTGGTGCAACTATGCTGTGTGCGTTTTTCATCAGCACGGATCCGGTTTCAGCTGCTGCGAGCGCCAGGGGCCGACTGATCTATGGCGCGGTAACCGGCCTGTTGATTTATATTATCCGTGTTTATGGCGCCTATCCTGACAGTGTGGCGTTTGCAGTTTTGTTGGCTAATTGTGCAGTACCCACCATTGACCGGCTTGATATCTGGCTGAATCGATCTACCGATGCATAGCAATAAAAGATTCATCGAATCGAATAAACACGGTGTTGTTCTGGCGTGCTTTGCAGTCGTGGTTGCGACTGCACTGGCTTTCACGCAACATTTGACCAAAGACAGGATTCACACCAATCAGGTGGTCCGTATACAGAACAGTCTGGCTGAAGTGCTGCCAGACGACCGCTATGATCTGCCACTGGATAAACAGAAAATTGAACTCCCTGACAGCACATCAAATAAAAACCGTACCATTTACGTTATTAGCAAAAACACGGTACCGGTGGCGGTGATCATCAGCGCAGTCGCAGAAAACGGATATTCAGGCAGCATCGAGATGTTGGTCGGTATACTTGCAGACGATACAGTCAGCGGGGTGCGAATTACAAAACATGCCGAGACACCCGGGCTGGGCGATGCCATTGAAGCCCAAAAATCCGACTGGATAAAAAGCTTTGATGGTAAGAGCCTCGCTGCTCCAACCGAATCGCGATGGACCGTTAAAAAGCAAAACGGAGATTTTGATCAGTTCACCGGTGCTACCATCACACCTCGTGCTGTTATTCATGAAGTGAAAAACACACTGATTTTTTATCAATCAGTCAGACAACAATTTTATCAATAACGATGGAAGAAACAGGTAACACCATAGCTGCCGCCAGCACAGATGCTGCTACAAGCATCAAAACCAGCACAGTAAAACCCAATCCCTGGAAGACACTGCTGCTAAACGGCTTATGGCATAACAACCCGGCGACCGTGCAACTACTCGGCCTGTGCCCGTTGCTGGCGGTTTCCAATAGCGCAATCAACGGACTGGGGCTTGGCATTGCCACCGCCGTCACGGTGCTGCTGTCGAATGTTTTTGTCTCTGCTACAAAGAGCTATTTGCTTCCGGAGATTCGGATTCCGGTCTACGTCATCATCATCAGCGGCATAGTCACGCTGGTCGGCTTACTAATGAATGCCTATGCGCACGATATCTACCTGCGCCTTGGGATTTTTATACCGTTAATCATCACCAACTGTGCAATACTCGCTCGCGCAGAATCCTTTGCATCAAGGAACCCGGTAATCGACTCTGCGATTGACGGGTTGGCTACAGGTGCCGGCTTTGCTGCAGTGCTTATAGTGCTGGGAGCAGTCAGGGAACTGATCGGACACGGTACAGTTATGGCAGACTTGCACCTGCTACTGGGTACCGACCCGATACCACCATTGATCAACCTGGGTGAAAACTTCAAAGGTCTGCTGGTTGCTATTCTTCCACCCGGTGCCTTTGTACTATTCGGGCTCCTTCTGGCTTTAAAAAACCTTTGTTCATCTGATCAACGCTGACCATGATTTTTTCACAGGATCGCACCCGATTGCGACAGCAGTACCTTGATACCTGGCAGAAAGCCAACCGTGGCGAGACGCTGGAACCTCTTGAAGAACTGATCGCCGACGTCATTCGTGATCACCCGGAATATCATCCGCTGCTGAATAATGCAGACGCCGCTGTCAGCTCGGAGTTTTATCCAGAACACGGCACCACCAATCCCTTTCTGCATATGGGTATGCACATCGCACTACGAGAACAGGTGGCAACGGATCGTCCGGCAGGTATAAAAGACTTAACACGTAAGCTGATTCTCAGATACCGCGACAGCCACGAGATGGAACACCACATGATGGAGCCTCTTGGCAAAGTACTGTGGGAGGCACAGCGTGATCAGACTGAACCTGACCAACAGCAGTACATGGAGCAACTACGGTCACTGGTCAAATCACGCAGCTGAAATTCCTATACCACCTTTTTCATAAAACCGACGCAGCAGCAGCGGCAGGATATACATCGGTAGTTGCCAGACCCCCAGAAACAGAAAGAAATCTTCACCGAGTGATGAGCCGGCAATCGCTGCGACCACACCTACATTTCTATAGGCGCATACTAACGCTGCGGTTGTCGCATCACGCAGACCAAGAAAATACAGTGCGGCAAAAGAGATAATCTGCACACTGATGCTGAGACCGAACGCCAGCAAAATATAAGACAATAGACGCGCAGGCTCATTAATCATCAAAGCACCGACACCATCCATAACGGCAAAACCGAATAACACCAGCAGCACCAGCGAAACTGACGGCATGATCTGCTGCAGCCATTGATCGGTCTGCACTGTGATGTTGCGCCTAAGGACCCAGGCAAGCGTTATCGGTAAAAATATAAAAACAAAAATCCGCAAACAATAGGTGTTCAAATCAATTGCAGCATCGACACCGAGTGTTAACTGTAAGAACAGATAAAGTGGAATCGGCATCAGTATGGCACCGAGCAGGCAGGCAACCAGTGACAAAGCGCTATTCAGCTTAAACAAGTGTGCCAGTGCAGTGGTGGCAGTAATCGAACCGCCGCATAGGGCGATAACAGCAAAAAAGTGTAATTGAGGGGATAACAACGGTTTTAACAATACAAAAAAAATTGCCGGAAGCACTAACAACTGCCAGATCAAAATGATCCAGCCAGCTCGCTCTTTTGCAGCCACCCGGATGACATCAGCAAAGCTCACCTGAAGCACAGCAGTCAGAAACAACAAAAATATTATTGGCAACAGCAAGGGTCTGAAAAATGCAGCCAAAGGGGGATAGACAACACCAAGAAAAATTGAAGCCGCTAATAACACCAGCCGCCAACCGGTACTCACAACCTGGCCTTGGGTTTGTTGAACCGCTCAACGTTTAACAGCATCATGAAGTCATACCTGCCTGACCAATCGACAGACTCGCTTATCAGGATACTTCAACCTTTGCCCGACGCCAGTACCTATCCATTGTCTCAGCACAGGCCTCTGACAACTCACCACCATCAGACTGAATCGCTTTTTCAATATAGCGAAATCTTGCTTCAAACTTAGCTGTTGCTTTTTTGAGTGCCAGCTCCGGGTCAACTTTCATGTGCCTGGCAACATTGGTGACTGAGAACAGTAAGTCACCCAGTTCATCTGCAATCGCCTCTTCGTCCTGACTGGACGCCGCCTGCCATAACTCATTGAGTTCCTCGTCAAGCTTTTCGAGTACCGGTGTTAGCTCGTCCCAGTCAAAACCAACTCTTGCGGCACGCTTTTGTATTTTTTCAGCCCGCGTCAATGCCGGCAGTGCAAGTGCAACTCCGTCTATAGCCGAGACAGAATGACTGGATTTCTGCTCTCGCTCCTGTTGCTTGAGAGACTCCCAATGAGCTTTCTGCTGCTCAACGGTTTCAAACGTCGTATCACCAAAGACATGCGGATGACGATCAATCATCTTCTGACTGATGACCTGTGCCACATCTTCAAACTCAAAAAGGTCCTGATCTTTTGCCATTTGCGCATGAAAAACCACCTGCAGCAGCAGATCACCCAACTCCTCTCTCAGGGCCTGAGTATCTTTACGTTCAATTGCGTCTGCGACTTCATAGGCTTCTTCAATGGTATAGGGTGCAATCGTTTCAAATGACTGCTCAATATCCCACGGACAACCACTGTCGGGATCACGCAACTTCGCCATCACATCCAACAGTGCAATGGTATGTGGCAGGAGAGATTTTTCTTTGCTCATCACATTAAGCCATAAGGACACACGTCAAGTGTAACGTGCCAGCTGAGGCTATGCAGTGCGAGTTTCTACAGAGGAGTAACAGCAGTCGGCCCGAGACAATCACCCGAGCCAGACGATTTTACAGGGCTGCGGCCCAGATTGCGATCAGAGCTGCGACCAGGGCTGCAGCTACCAGCAGAGCTGCTAGAACTGCAACCTGATGCCCATATGAACGTTATCATCCAGTTCAAGGGTAACGTGCGAATCGTCCTCAACCTCGAACAGGCGATAGCCCACAAACGCCTGTGCTGCAGGCACGATCTCAAGGCTTAATCGCGCCGCAATTTCAAGCAGGGAGTCTGTATCACCGAAGGTTGTGATCCCCGGTGTGAAGAATGCCTCGATCTTAAGATCGATAGGATTATATCTGGCTGGATTCTGAATCTTGATACCACCGCCAACCGCCAGAGCACCCACTTCGGTATCATTTTGCTTCACCTCTCCCACGTAGGCTTTTACGCCGAACTCAAGCTGGTAGGGGACACGCGTATTGGTTTGCGTGCCAACTGCAATCAGCTTGCCGTGCGCTACAACATCGTCGAGTTCGTTATAAAAGAAGCCGAGCGACACCAGACCGGTTGATTCGAGCTGACCACCACGCTTACCACGTGTGAAAGTTCGCACCGGAGACAAGTATTCTATGTTGGCAGATTCATTACTCAACGACAAATCCAGCCCTGCGGCGCTGGTACTGGTTGACAATAAAAAGCCCAAAACGATGACTGGTAAAAGTTTGCGCATGGCGATTCCGTTGTGTATTACTTTGACGGCCTTTCCAGCGTGTCTGAACGCCGGGCCGGGAAAGCCAAAGTGAGCGGTTACGAATTTAAGCGGTGGATAATCTACTACTCTAGCCCGCTATCGTACCCGAGACCATCTCAAACTGAAATGTCACTTAAGGATAAATGTTCATACAATTCAGTTAGCCACGCGATATCTTTGCAGAGGTTACAAACTGGTTAATTTTTTGGGTACTATCTGTGTATGACTCTGATGCTTACTCCGATACTCAATCCCGATACTCAGTCAAAGTGCACTTCATGAGCAAGCATAACGTCTTTTGAAAAGATGAACTTGCCAGACACAACAGCACCATCCAATACTCTTGGCAGCCAGATACGATCATCCGCCCACATCTCAGTATAGGGAATATCCTCACGCCTGAACCATAGAGGAATGGCCTCATCTGTTTCTGTTGGCTCTCCTTCATAGACAGTGCTGATAAACACATGCACATGAATGGAGTAGTCATCGGTGAACTGGAACCTGAGCTCACCACAAGCAGTAGTCTCAAGCACTGATATACAAAGTTCCTCACGCACTTCACGCAAAGCACACTGGCGCGGCGTTTCCCCGGGTTCCAGCTTGCCGCCGGGGCCATTGATCTTACCTGCGCCGAGCCCGCGCTTCTTACGAATCAGCAAGACCTCATCGCCACGCAACACAAACAACAAGGTTGCGATGTCAGTAGCCACCCAGGAGTCATCGATCTGATCTACTGTCAGGAACTTCGCCATTGGCCTATACCAGTTTGCACGTTTCAGGATGCATTGTTAGAGAAGCCGGACACTGAACTGCTGCCAGTACCGGGGAAGTTATTCTACCTGTTGTGCACTTGTAAAACGAAAAAACCCGATCAATCCGATGAAACGGATTGATCGGGCATGCACGCATACAACCGGAGTTCTAACGCCAGACGATACTGCGATTCCCTGAGTTACTTAATACCGAGCGGTCTTTCGATGACTGCGTGGAACCTGCCACAACAGGGAATACCTGCATCATGGGCTCGATTGATTGGTCCTGAAACCAGACAACGCCCGCCACTGAACTGATATCGTTAGTGACCTCCATGGAATGTTGAAACACGCCATTTAGCATCGGACCCCGCACCGTACAGGAATCATAATTGACATCAAACACATCACCCTGAGGGTCAAAATCAGTACAAATGGATACCGATGCAGCCTGACCACGCGCTTGCTCAAGATCAAAATCTACGTCGACTGTACGAGCCGTGCTGAAGTCGAAGTCACTGGCAACAACCAACGAGCTGGTATCGGCCACAGTCGTTGACTCGACTGGCACCGCAGTATCCGGTTGTACCAACGATGGCTGAGCCTGAGCAGCACCTACCGCAGGAATATTTTGAGACGGAGCATTGTCGACTGATGAACTACCCCCACACGCACTGAGCAGTATTCCAACAGATAAAGCAAGTGTTGTATGTTTCATAGAAATCTCCTAGTGAGTGAAAAGCAGCGACTGATCAGCGTTGTCAACCAGATACCAACTCGGATTAACGATGCCACCGGACTTCACAAAGTCTGCAAACTGCGGATAGGCATGACTGATATCGCGATACTCAATCGGGTGCTGCCAGCGAGTACCTATTTCAAGCGCCCACGACATACCGCTGTCAGTCTGGAAATACTCTCCGGCTGCAGGGTCAGAGTCATCGTCACCGGGCTCATCAAACAGTGCGTAGTTAAAAGCCTCGGTTGGTGACTGGTTTTTAAGATGAATCTCATAACCTCTACCAGGGGCGGTGACAAAGTGACCTCCATGCCATGCGCCAGGTGTTGCAAACAGAAAAGGATCAAACACCCCGCGCAGATCTGCCTGTACTGGCTGCAGCAAAGGAATATTGGCTTTAAACGACATCTGAATATCAGAGCCACAATCCGGCTCGGTACGATAGAAATTACAGAAGTCGCCGGTACCAACAAAATCCCATACGTTATAGGTCACCATCAATATGGCTTCGTCACGCCCTTCCTCTATAACTGAAAAATGGCTGATTTTTCTGTTGTTGATAAACAATGAGACGTTATCCCGGTCGACTAAATCAGTGCTGACTCCTGGCAACCTGATCGCAAAACCATTGTGATAAGCCGCACCTACTGCTGCCACTTCGCCGGCGACCGCTACATTAGTTACACCGACGGCGTTACTGGACACCGCTGTGCGCAGATAAACCACGAGGTCGTTCATATCGTAGTCACCTTCAATCGGCCAATTGTCTTCGAACGCAACCGTTGACCAGCCACCCTGAGACGGGTAGTAGTTTGTAACTGTTTCGGCACCGTGCAGCGTTACCGGGAAGTCTTCAACTTCTCCATCCGGTGCACCGCCGGTAGGTGATAAGCCGGTTACTGAGCTAAGCCGAAACCGTGACCAGGAATCACCTTCGCGCACACCTATCGGGATATCCATATACAACGATTGCTTGCCTGCAGATACTGGCTCATCAAATAAAACCTGCTCATTCGCATCGAACAGACCATTGTGGTCCAGATCAATCCAGGCACTGACAAAGCCATCACCGCTACTGTTGACTATAGCAACGGTTCTCTCTGCCTCGGTTATCGCTGTGGCGAACTGCACTCCGTCTTCATCATCAATCAGATCATTCTCGTCATCCGACAACGGGTACGCAGACGCATCGCTTTCGCCGTCAACCCCTTCACCAAAGTACAGCACTGAATTTGATAGCGCATGCCGCGCTCCGTTGGAATCCAGATAAGTACCATAGCTGTCCGGCGCATCACCAAAATCCACAGGCAGACCAACAATTGGTGATACCGGGGCAAGAGCGCATCGAGAGCCATCGTTGATATTCGACGACGGGCCACTGGCAAATCTGGACATGCTGAAATCACCAACATCAACAGCTAGCCTGTATATGTAACCATCAGAATTATTGCTTACATAAAGATTTCCATCCGGATCAAAATATGCCGCACCGTAAGTTCCCCTGACACCTGATTCAGCCATCACTGCAGAGCTACCGGACTCAAGATCCAGCTGATGCAAAACACCCGCATTATCCACGGCGTAGGCCATGCCATCCCGTGGATTTATTGCAAAGTCAGCTATCTGTAGATTGAGAGTCGCACCGTCAACAACCTTCTTCATTATTAAATATTGGCTGGATGCAGGATCAAGATCGATCACATAAAGACCATATGCTGAGCCTCGTCGATAAACATAGTACTTACTGCCGCTCGGTGTCACGTCACCCACATAGAACCCGACACCTGCAATGTTGTTTACCGCCAGTGGCTCGATACTAAAGTCATCATGTACCCTCACTGGCACGTTGTGTTCATAGCTCCAGCCGTAGATGTATCTGTCCTCCGGATTAAATCCGAGTCCGTTGACTGGTGATTTCGTTTGCATATCACCAGCCACCACACGGAAGTCACCGGTCACCAGATCAACACTATAAGTAGTAGGTACAGTCCCCTGAGTAAGAAACGCGAGTGCAGGACATTCATCGAACGCGGCACCGATTGCGTTAGTGGAAGATAATGCAAGCGCCGTAACGGCAGATAGTGCTAACAATTTTCCCATCAAGATTCCTTATATCTTACATGCACTGTACTCAACTACAGTGAATGTATAAGAGAGCGGCTTTAACGCGGACCGATTAACGGCCGCAAGTAACGCTTTTCAAGGGAAGTGCTATTTCAAAGTTATCAGAAGGCCTAATCAGGTCACAAGATCAGCGGAGGTTTCGATGCAGCCACCTAATCTTCAGAAGTTCAAAAAGCATTTTTGCCGAATCACCTGCTAGTGATAGCGTGGAATTGTCATCGTGACGCCAGCGCACTGGTATTTCTGCTACCCTGTAGCCAAGCTTACCGGCTATGTGTAAATGCTCAACATCAAAACCAAAGCCGTGGATTTTTTGTTTCTCAGCGATAACACGAGCCACATCACGGCGGTATGCTTTAAAACCACACTGACTATCCCTGACTTTCGTCAAACCCATCAATCTCGATATAAAGTTAAAGACCCTGCTGGTGATCTGTCTGCTTAACGGACGGTTCTCTATGACCGATGCCTGTAAATTTCTGGATCCGATGACAACGTCATATCCTTCTGAAAACTTGGCCAGAACCTGCCGCATTGCTTCGATCGGAGTAGACAGATCGGCATCAGTGAACACGATGTAATCACCGTCTGCACGCATAAGCCCACGTGCGATTGAATACCCTTTACCCTCGTTTTCCACATTTTCCAGTAACGTACCGACAGATTGCCCTTTTATTTCAGCACCATAGATATCTACAACTTTGACGATCTCGGTAGATAAGTCCTGACTACCATCATCAATAACAAGCACATTGGAACAATAGGGTTGTTCACTAAGAAAATCCTTGATCTTGTAAAGCGATGCTGCAATACGCGCCTGTTCATTAAATACAGGTACAACCACAGTGACAAGAGGGCCTGTAGAACTCATACATCGTCCCTGGCAAATTGTGACGCAGACCCCTGAGAAGATATTACTACCCCTGTAACTATTAGCAGCACACCCAGTGTTTTTGATACGCTTAATGACTCCGAAAACGGTGGTATTGCTGCGCCAAGATAAACAAGAATATATCCAAGGGACAAAACCGGATAAGCAAAACCAAGCTCAAAACGTTGCAGTGCAACAATCCAGCAAAAACACGATATTAAATATAAGCTGACACCGATTATCAGGAACATCAGAAATTCTGTATTCAGAATCAGTTCCGGCAAGCCGCATTTTGTCACTGCGCAATCGACAAGCATTGAGCGCTTTAAGAACAATTGACCAAGCGCTCCACCGACAACAGCCAGTATCAAACAGGCAACGTGTTTGTGCGTATATCTCATGGCAACATCAGAACCATAATGCCGACAACCATTACTGCCGATCCGATCCATCTGTGTATTGGTACAGGCTCTTTAAAGATAAACCGCGCAGCGAGCAACACCAGGAGATAGTTGGCACTTAATAGCGGATAGGCAATACTGACATCGGTATTCGCCAGAACAATCAGCCATGCGACAAGGCCGAGCGCTAGCAGTCCTACGCTCAGTATCAACAACGGATTGCGCCATGTGCTGACACCGGCGCCCGACTGAATCGCTACCGATTTTTGGCACACCTGTGCAGCACTGCTACAAACAATACTGAGCAATGCAAACATGTAAAAACTGGGTGTCCAATGTACAGCCATGGCAGTACTCCAGGCGGTGTTTTGCGAGCACCTGGTATCGGCCCCGGAGCGGCCTCCTGCACCAGACCGATGATGTTTCTAGACCACAGTCATCAACATTATGAGACGTCCTTTGCACCACGACGATTTTTTCTTGCCGCGAGCACCTGACCGACTGCCAGAATTATGACCTTCGATAAAAAGAAATTCTGCCGTGTGTATTTTGAGTCATGACATCCGTCAGTTGATACGGCATATCATGCAGCAGCTGGTAATTTCTTAACAACAGAATTTTCCGATACTCATCATTGAAATCCGGATGCACCTGATCTGTTAAAAGCACCAACTCATACTTTCCGTCCCACAGTGCATCTTTTACATCCTGACTGGTATAACTGCCATTGTTGTCATTATCCAGCCAGCTTGTCTCTTTGATGCCGGATTGCAGCACCTGCGGCGAGCGTCCATTTGATTCTGCTGATAGGTATCTAAAGAGATAGGGATCTTCGCTTAATATCGTAACGTTAGCGTCTATATTGTGATTGATAACAGGCAACAGCTGACTGGTATCTGGAAAGCCTGCATGCATTTTAGCCAGCATTGTCTGATTCGTAGTTACATATACCAAAAAAACCACAAACACTGCTGAAGCCGTTTTTACCGGATGAGAGCACTTGAACCGATCAACCACCTCAACAGCCAACCATGCAACCGCAGGGCATAGAAAAAACAAAGCAAATACCAGATGCTTGTACAGTGAAATTAAATTTTCACTAACTAGATGATACAAAGGCAATGGCAGGGCCATAGCAATCAGTAAAAACAACAAAGGCATTCTTAAAGTATTTTTATTACGAAGAAAAACACCATAGACAACAGCGAAAAAACTTACCAGCAACGGCAAGCCCGCTTGTAAGAAAACACGCGTTAAGATATCAAGCCCGGTGGTATTTGCCGAGTGGACACCGGCAATCTGAATCTGGTAGAGCTCAAAAAGAGCATTAAAGTGAACTACACAATAAAAGACCAAGGTGAACGCCACCAGCAGCATAGCGGTAATAGCCTGTAGCGGACGAATCACAATCCAGATCAGCGCAATCAATGGCAGGTACAACACAACAATATATTTTGATAAGACTGCCAGAGCAATCAACAGTGCGCCACAAACTGCAGCCGGCATACAGTTTCGCCTTACTGCAAAAGCCGCCAGCACCAGCCCCCAGCAGAAAATACTAAAACTAACGATGTCATAAGTTGCAATACGGGATACAAATAGATGAGACGAGCTTAATGCCAGTAGCAAAGTGCCAATCACAGCCACTGATTTACGCGACCACAGCAGCTGATAAAAACAATAGCAACCAGCTAAAGAAAATATTCCCAAAGCTGCAGCAGCAAATCTTGCTCCTTCGAGGCCGTTAGTCAGCCGATCAAAGAAGCCAAAGAAGTACCAATTAAAATCTGCGCCAAATATATAACTATGGCTTGGCCATGAGTTACCTGATAAAAGTTGTCGCCCGACAAACAGATATCCATACTCATCCATGTGAACTGGTAAAAAATTCACATCAAGGCGAATCCACCCAACCAAAACCGTGACTAACATCACAGCAAGCAGCTGAATAGAAAACAGGGACATTGTGGAACGAGTGTTAGCCATGGCTCAGTGCAAACGATATTCTGCTCGACGGCATTGCAACAGCCGCATGTAACCTCGCCTTATCGGTCCCAACAGCGATGAACTTGATGTGACGACGCTCAGAAGGCACACTCAATCTCATTCTCAAATTTCGGCAAAGCATATACACATGACCAGCGACGTGGTTCAATTCCTTCAAAAAAGACGATCAGTAGCCACCAAAAAAATACTGCCGCAAGCGCCAACCGATGATGATATCGAAACGATCATCGCCTGTGGACTGCGTGTTCCGGATCATGCCAACGTGCAGCCGTGGAAAATCGTCGTTATACAGGGCGACTTCAGAAAAGCCTTCGACGACGAGGTCATTCTAAAAGCTGCTGAGGCCACAAGCTCGGCGCCTCTGAGTGATGAAATCAAACAAATTGAGTCAACACGCATGCAACGTAGTGGTGCGGTAATAGCGGTTCTGAGCAGCGTTATTGAACCGCATAAAATACCGGTATGGGAACAACAGTTATCGGCAGGTGCGGTGTGCTGCCACCTATTAATCGCCGCTCAGTCACTTGACTACGCAGCGCAATGGATAACCGAATGGCCTGCCTATAACGCAGACGTTATTGCCGCACTTGGCGGTAATCCCGCCTCGGATAAAGTAGCCGGCTTTATTCACATTGGAAAAAAACAGGCTGAGCCAGATGAACGCAAGCGGCCGTTAAAACAGGAAAAGGTTGAATACTGGAAGGCAAAATAAAGGGTCGCATGTTGTTTAACCGTTCTAACCTCCACACGAACATCCTTTAGCTTATAGCTCCCGCCGGGCAGACCCACGCGCCTGCCCTTCCTTCAGTTTGACCATTCATGACCGGCATTACCCGTCGGTCATACTCGACTACATTCCGGCACAAGTTAAAATCTGTGTCCTAAGCTCATTCTCAAAGCAGACCAGAGCGGCGCTTTCCAGACCGACAATCGGTGAAACTGCTCCGCCGGCCATCGCCACATATCAGGTGCAAAGAGAATGTCACTAGCCTCAACCGCAGCAACAATAACAATCGCAGCAATCGCCATGCTGCATGCAACTCCGTCCAGTGCCAACGCGCCGATTTGTCTTTTGTCCGACAGCGACTCAGACGGCGATGGCTGGGGCTGGGAGAACAACCAAAGCTGCGTTACTTCAAACAACAGTGCGAGCTCTACAGTAGAAATTGCCACCAGCGACTCAGAACAACGCGCATCCCGACACCCCCTCTGCGTTGACGCCAATACCGACCCGGACGGAGACGGATGGGGCTGGGAAGATAATCAAAGCTGCCGGATCGAAGTGACCACTCAGTCTGTTGTCGCTGCAAACGAAAACGCTGATGCGCCATCAGCGCCTGCACTCGCTGCAGAGACTCGAGCTGCCGCTGACGATGCGGAATTTCTGGACATTATCAACGGCCTTTATCGCGGCACAACCCAGATATGCTCCAGCCGTTCTTCCGATATTGATGGTGACGGCTGGGGATTCGAGTTCCACAACAGCTGCAAAGTCATTGCAGGCTACGTTGCACCTGGCTCTGTTCCGCAGTTCGCACCAGACGGCAATACCACTGAACAGGCAATTGGTGTTGTCTATCAACAGGATTTCAATACAGCTGACATCGGCCTCTATCAGGCAGATCAACTGAACAATGACTGGCAAGCTCCGAACTGGCATCTCGGATTTGATCAGGGCCGTGTCAGCATCGTTGATACCGATGGCAGTCGCGGCAATGCTATGCAGGTGACCTACCCTGCTGGCCGATACGGTGCCGGTGGTGCGAGTGCATTTTTATCTGACGTACAGTTCGGTATGAAACTGCCTGAAACCTACGAAGAATTGTATGTTGCCTATGACATCCGTTTTGCAGAAGGCTTTGATTTTGTTAAGGGCGGCAAACTACCCGGGCTATGCGGATCTGATATCAATCAGGCACCCAACACCGGATGCAATACCGGCGGTGGTTATCCGAGCGGCTATGATGGATGGAGCGCTCGTGGCATGTGGCGCGAAGACGGTATCCTTGAAAACTATGTTTACCATGCATCACAGCGCAACTTTTATGGCGATGATGAATTCTGGGATGTCAGTGCCACGCCCGGCGTCTGGCATCGCGTTCAGCATAGGGTGGTGTTAAACACACCAGGCCAGAAGAATGGCATCCTTGAAGCATGGTTCGACGGCACCAAGGTATTGTCTCTGAAAAACCTTGAGTATCGTAAAACCAATACGATAGGCATTAACTTGTTTTACTTCAGCACATTCTTTGGCGGCAATGACGCGAGCTGGGCACCGTCAACCGATCAAACCATGAATTTCGACAACTTTGTTTTATCGACTGATCCGATTGACTAACAGCGTTTCTCGTACTTTTTTGCTAACTGGTGGGAGCTGCCGTTTCTGTGCTCCGCCAGTAAAAAGTGGCCACAACGATTACCAGAGCAGTTATAAAAAAACAGACTGACCAGCGGCTTAGCGTTTCCCCGGCGACCAGCGTCACCAAACCTGCCAGCAACGAGCCAATCATATAACCGGTAAAACCGAAAACTGCAGCAGCAACACCAGCCCGCTCAGGGTGCGGATCAAGAGTCAGGCTGGCCAGATTTGCATGAATAATTAAATAAGATGTATGAAACGCAAGCATTAGAAATGTCATCATGACATCAGTTAACAAACCGCTGAATACCGCAATCATAATAAACAACGCGGTAAGCGATACCACACAGGCGCCAACTCGCGCTGCATTGATCACTCCAAACGAACGAATCAGCCTATGATTAAAAATCTGTCCGATCACTATTCCCGCAGATGAAAAAGCAAACAGATAGGCGAATCTTTTGCTGTCAGCACCAAGGCGTTCATACAGAACCTGCGCATGCTCAAGAAATGTCACTATTAAGCACGTACTTGCGACGCCAACCGCTATAAAGTATCGCGATTGAGGATGCTTATACACAACCATAAAATCTGCAATTATCTGCCGTGCCCCGGCACGGCGTCTGTACTGTGGTAACAGTGTTTCTTTTTGCAGGTAAGTAGCGACAATCATCGCCACAGCAAACAGCACTAAAAATACAAAAATACCACGCCACCCGACCGAGTCATAAATTAAAAATCCGATCAACGGCGCGAGTACCGGACCAATCGCAAAAAACATACTGGCAATCGCCATATTTTGCGCCAGCTCTGATCCGGAAAAACAATCTCTTATCATCGCCCGACAAACCACAGCGCCGGCCGCAGCTCCCATCCCCTGCAGGAATCTGCCGGCAAGCAGCGTTAGTAATGATGTCGATAACAGACAGGCGATAGCGCCAAGACAATAAACCCCCAGGCCAACATAAATACCAGGCTTCCTGCCATAACGATCGGAAAGCGCGCCAAAAAACGGGTGAGCCAGACCGAGCGCAAAAAGGTAAACAGGCACCACCAGCTGCACTTGTTGAGAGCTTGCACCAATTCCATCACTGAGACCGGGAAATGCCGGTAGAATAATATCTATAGAAAACGCCGAAACGCTCAGCATCAAGCCACAGTAAAGACCAAACCAGGTGATATGCAAAAGAAAAACCTATATTGATAGCGACGGTTGCCGTTACGCTACGCCAAAAAGTAACACTTCACTCAGTAGGCCATTGTCGCTGAAGTGAGTGAATATTCAGCCAGAGGACCTCGCAATGTAAGGCTCAGGTAATATACGGCTCAGGCAATATAAAGCTCAGGCAATGTCAAACTTATACTGCCGACTACAACATATCCACCACCAATAGAATACTTACCCATCGAGACCAAAGAAACCATGACCCTGGACAGGCCCGGCCACAATCCCTGGAACACACTTACAACAGAAGAAGTCTATGATAATCCATGGATTACCGTACGGGAAAACAAAGTCATCAACCCTTCCGGCGGCGATGGCATTTATGGTGTTGTGCACTTTAAAAACCTGGCGATTGGCATCATTCCAGTCGATCAGCATCAACACACATGGCTGGTCGGTCAATACCGTTATGCACTCGAAGAATATTCGTGGGAGATACCAATGGGCGGCTCGCCGCACGCTGATAATCCGCTGGATGGTGCAAAACGCGAACTCAAGGAAGAGACAGGCTTGACAGCCAGTGCCTGGCAAACACTGATGAAAGTGCATCCTTCCAACTCTGTCACAGACGAGTCCGGCTATATCTATCTGGCAACTGAACTCACCGAGGGTGAGGCAGAGCACGAAGAAACAGAAGACATTATGATCAAACGAATACCGCTACAGCAGGCCATCAACATGGCAATGACTGATGAAATCACTGACTGCATATCAGTCTCAGCTTTGCTAAAACTAGGCATGCTTATACAGAATGGTGAGATCAAGCTATGAAAAAAATCATACTCGATACCGACCCCGGCATAGATGACGCACTGGCTATTTGCTACGCATTGAACCACCCACAGATTGACGTACTGGCACTCACTACAATTTATGGCAACGTCGCCACCGAACTTGCCACGCAAAATGCATTGCGATTGTGCGAATTGAACCAGCGACCTGTACCTGTCGCACAAGGGGCACTGACACCGCTTAAAATAGACTCAAATCCTGTTGCTGATTTTGTACACGGACTCAATGGCTTTGGAGAGATAGAGCTGCCAACGCCATCCCTACAGCCCGTAACAACCACCGCTGCAGAAACGATAGTCGAGTTACTCAACAAATTCCCGAATAAAGTTACGCTCGTGGCGGTAGGCCCGCTGACCAACCTCGCCATTGCACTTGAATTAGACCCGACAATTGTCAATAAGGTAGATAGCGTTGTGGTGATGGGTGGTGCCTTTCACTGTGATGGCAATGTCACACAGTACGCTGAAGCAAATATCTGGAATGACCCACATGCAGCACAGCAGGTTCTCACCGCAGACTGGCCGTTGACCGTACACGGACTGGATGTAACTTATCGGATAACCTTCGATGCAAACTACCTTGAGCAGCTTGCATCACAAGCACCTGCAGTTGGTGGTTTTTTAATGGACGCGGCAAAGTTCTACAGTCAATTCTACAAAGAACACCACAATTTTGATGGCTGCTGCCCGCACGATCAACTCGCAATTTCTTTTTTATGTAATCCTGAATGGTATACGCTTGAACACGGTACGCTTGACGTTATTACTGATGGCGAAGCGCCGGGTAAAACATCAATCAAAGCAACCGGGCATAGCAACAAAGCTATTGCCACTGATGTTAATAGCGAAGCATTGCTGACAGATTATGCAGCCGTACTTTCGCAAGCCATTTAATGGTTTGTCCATGCAACCAGGTAAAGTGCCGTAAGCCAGTAGCGCATTCACAAACGATGCTAAACAATACACGCCGCATCTGATGCCTCCTGACAACTTCCGGTCGATGCGCTTTATGCTTACCGCCCCTACGTTAACGATTTCAAAGAAAGTTCTTTAACGCTGCACATAAACTCGTAGGGTGGCATAAGCCGGAGGCGCATCCACAATTGATGCTAAACAATACACACAGCATCTGATGCCTCCTGACAACTTCCGGTCGATGCGCTTTATGCCTATCACCCCTACGTTAACGATTTCAAAGAAAGTTCTTCAACGCTGGACATACACTCGTAGGGTGGCATAAGCCGGAGGCGCATCCACAATCGATGCTAAACAATACACACAGCATCTGATGCCTCCTGACAACTTCCGGTCGATGCGCTTTATGCTTATCGCCCCTACGTTAACGATTTCAATGAAGGTTCTTTAACGCTGGACATACACTCGTAGAGTGGCATAAGCCGGAGGCGCATCCACAATCGATGCTAAACAATACACACAGCATCTGATGCCGCCTGACAACTTCCGGTCGATGCGCTTTGTGCTTATCGCCCCTACGTTAACGATTTCAATGAAAGTTCTTTAACGCTGGACATACACTCGTAGAGTGGCATAAGCCGGAGGCGCATCCGCAATCGATGCTAAACAATACACGCCACATCTGATGCTACCCGACAACTTCCGGTCGATGCGTTTTATGCTTAAAAGCCCCTACGTTAACGATTTCAAAGAAAGCTCTTCAACGCTGCACATAAACTCGTAGGGTGGCATAAGCCGGAGGCGCATCCACAATCGATGCTAAACAATACACGCTACATCTCACACCACCCGACAACTTCCGGTCGATGCGCTTTGTGCTTATCGCTCCTACTAAATTGACTGCTCTCATTTAACCCTGTTTTTGCTTAACTATCAGCTTCCAATAATATTTCTATGTTACGCAGCCCTTCAGCTCCAGAGACTTCAACCCGTGTGTTACCGGCGATTGCATTAACAAAATTCTGAATCTCGCCTACGTAGGGATTCACCAGCTTAAAGTCCAGTGGCTCATCGTTAATTGTGATAATGCCACCGCCGTTAGTGGCCAGTGTCCCTTCACCCACAATTACTGCATTGGAACAACAGATTTCAAAACGGGAAGTCGCCTTAAACATCACTGAAGTGACAATATCTGCCACCACGCCACTGGCAAACTGCATTGATACACTGGCAGTTTCGTCGTGCGGTCCGCCGTAGTGACTCTTGTCAATTAGCGCAGTGGTTGAGAGCACCTCACCGCAGGCAGGCAGCAACATCCAGCGTAGAAAATCCACACAGTGTGTCCCAACCCCTGCCAGCCCCCACCATCGACCGTGCTCACTATGTGCTCGCCAGTTACTGTTGTCCTGTGCTTTCCAGGTCCACATGGCTCGTGCGTAGTGAGGTTTGCCGAACCTGCCACTGTGCAACATGCTGGCGACTTGCCGATGACCATGATGCCATCGCATGTGGTACGCAATTGCAAGCTTTACCCGCTCCTCAAGGCACGCGTTACAGATCTCTTTAGCTGCCTCAACAGTGGTTGCGATAGGTTTTTCCAGTAACACATGCTTACCAGCTCTGGCACAGGCCACAGCTTGCTTTGCATGCAAGCCATCCGGTGTTGCTATGATCACTGCATCGAGCGATGGATCGGCAAGAAAAGCGGCGAGCGATTCATATGCATTGTGTTTTGACTGCGCGTTATGTTTTGTGGCAAAAGCGCTAGCTCGTTGTTTATCTCGACTCAATACGCTCCAGAATCTGGCATCCACAACCTGATTAAGCGCAGGCACAAGCTCGGAGTCCGCGATTCTGCCTGTACCAATAATGCCGACATTAACTGTCCCGGAATTGAGCGTCATGCAACTGATCGTTTATTGATCATGATGGTGTATCTCCTTGATTGATTAACTATACCGAATCAACTTCGTATACGATACACAGTAAAACCAAGAGCATGGCATGACTACTAAAACGCTGGATCACTGCACCCATTGGATCTTCGACATGGATGGCACATTAACACTGGCCGTCCATGACTTCGATGCGATCCGTAAAACACTTGGCATTGTCGATGGTCAGCCGATTCTCGAAGCGATTGACGAGATGCCTAAGACACAGGCAGACAAAACGCTTAAAGTGTTGTTTGATATTGAGATGGAGATAGCCGCCGGGTCGAAACCGCAACCCGGTGCCTATGAATTACTGGAGCAGCTTGCGAGTAACAATTGCACGACTGGAATATTAACCCGTAACGGCGTAGAGATAGCCGCAGCAACTCTAAAGGCCGCTGGGCTCGACGAATTTTTTGAACCAGCCGCAGTGCTTGGCCGTGAGAGTTGCAGACCCAAACCAGACCCGGCCGGCATTCACCTGCACCTTAAAGCCTGGCAGGCAAACACAGACACTACAGTCATGGTGGGCGATTACCGGTTTGATCTGGAAGCCGGCCATCGAGCCGGTGTGCATACCGTTCATCTTGATGTTGATGCCGCAGAACAGTGGCCGCAGTTCACCAGCTACAGAGTTACTTCACTGGGTGAACTGTCAAACTTACTGGCAGATTAATCACGCCTGCAAGACCGGGCTGCTTACTGCTCCCGGGCAACAACAAATGATTCGTTTAAAAACCACAATCCGCCATGCCGCCTGACCACTTCACGTGTAGCCTCAATATACGAATTATCCAGCATGGCCTGATCAATTTGAGCATCAGACATCTGCGCCACATAGACAGCAGCATTCCACGCTGCCAGCAGCGCTGACGTACCGATATTAGTCATCTCTTCCGGCAGCGAATGTAAGCGGTATTTGAATAAGGCATTCTCCTCCGCTGTCATACAACAATGAAGATCAGAGTCATCACCAAGCTCTTTTCGCAGTGCTTCGATGATGTCATGGCGAGGTGTCGGGAACGGCGTTTCATCGGGCCAGATCTTTCTGATAATTTCCATACCCGGGTCGTAGCCGGTGGATTGCACAACAATCATTCGCCCGTCGACTGCAAGTGAATTAGCCATTGGCGCGAGTACCGTTTTAACTTTTTTCTCAGCCACGGTTCGTGATCGATAGGGTTGCGCGCAGATAATCATGTCGTAACCGGTATCGAAAGGCTCTGCTGCAGGAATGACCGAGTCGAGCACAAACTTTTGATCCTGTCGATAAAGCACGATCATCGCCGGATTAACATACAGGGGATTACCGGTCTTGGGGCTTGGTTTAGTCTGCCAGCCCTCGTGCACGATGTCTGTCAGATCCCTGAGCTGGCTGTCGAAATGCTTGGCAGTTGTACCCTCAAGCGCGATATCCCAGCGCTTTAAATTCGGCTGTTCTTCGGGCTTTTGCGGATACAATCTGGCCGCTTCAGCGTAACGCATATTGGTGATCACCAGCACCATTTGCGGATGCTCTGCAAAGCGATCTGCCATTTTCTCAAGACCCAGCCGCACATCCTCGATACTGATTTCTTTGGCAGCAACAAGAAATGGTATTTCCGGATAACTATCATGCATGGCACGCAGTACGTGAGACAACACAGTTGCATCGCCCATGCCTGCATCAAATAATTTCAGCGCCGGTGGTTTCGGATTCAGCTTATCCAGTTCTTCGTTAATGCGCTGCGCTATCGACCATTTTTCATCTGTGGTTGTTACAAACAGCAGATATTTTTCGCGACTGTCGAAGAAACGCACCGGTTGTTCTGACTTTTTTGAACCCTGAGTCACTATTGCACCTTGGTAAGCAGGTAGTGGTTAAAAACAATATAAACCAGAGTGTAGTTCAGCACCCGCCTTGTATGCGAATCCAACTGCAAGCCCGGACCATATTTCTCTGCGTTCAACCTGCTCCCACGATTACGTTGCCGGTTATTTCATCAACCATCTCCAGGAGATCAATTCCCCAGGCAATCTACTGGCAATCTACTGGCAATGCTCATCACATATCTCTAAGCTAGCAAAACACCCCGAATTCCCTACGACGCTTAAATACGTCTGACACAGCGCTGGCGCTTTGCTTCTGCATGCTTTCCTATTTTGAAAAACTGACCACAGCTTATCCGGCTGAAGATCCATCGACACCACCGTCCGGCCTTTTGGCGTTTTTCCGCCATTATAGTCGTGGTATGGAATTGCCGCTGTTGCTGGTTGCTCTCCTGACCGCCACGATGGCTGCACTGGAGGTTATGTTATTTGGCTTTCTGGGTCAGCTGGTTGATTGGCTCGGCACTAAAAATCCGGAAACCTTCCTCGCGGAAGAAAGCAAAACGCTTTGGCTGATGGCACTGGTGCTTCTAGTCGCCTTACCGCTGGTCTCAATATTCCACTCACTGCTTACCCATCAATCACTGCTTGGCAATTATCCAATGGCTATTCGGTGGAATGCCCACCGCTACCTGCTCAAGCAGAGCCTGTCTTTTTATCAGAATGACTACGCTGGACGCATTGCCACCAAAGTCATGCAGACCTCGCTGTCTGTACGTGAAGCCGTGATGAAGCTGCTTGATGTTTTTGTTTATGTGGTGGTGTACTTTGCATCGATGCTGCTTATTATTATGCAGTCGAGCCTTGTGTTGATGATACCGCTGTTTATCTGGCTGTGCCTCTACATAGCCACTCAGTTCTACTTTATTCCAAAACTGAAAAGAATCTCGACACAACAGGCAGACGCCAGATCATTAATGACCGGCAGAGTAGTCGACAGCTATACCAATATTGCAACGGTCAAATTGTTTGCACATACAGAAAGAGAAACGGACTACGCAAAGAATGCCATGGACGAGTTCTTACAGACTGTCTATGCGCAAATGCGACTATCTGCAGGGATTGAAATCTGCCTGAGCCTGCTGAATTATTTACTGATTTTTAGCCTGGCTGCTCTTTCTATCAGCCTGTGGATACAAGATGCCATATCAATTGGTGCTATTGCTATAGCCATCAGCCTTGCACTGCGCCTGCATGGAATGTCGCACTGGATCATGTGGGAGCTGAGTGCATTGTTTGAGCATATCGGCACTACCATTGATGGTAAAAACACCCTGGCCAAACCGCTTTCTGTCACTGATGCACCAGTGGCTCAAAACCTTAAAGTAAGCAAAGGAGAAATCCGCTTCGATTCAGTACAGTTTAACTATGGCGGCGATGAGCAAATCCTCAACAACCTGAACCTTGTCATTAAACCCGGTGAAAAAGTCGGCGTGGTAGGCCGCTCAGGCGCTGGCAAATCAACATTGGTTAATTTGTTAATGCGTTTTCATGATGTAGAAGGCGGCAGTATTTTCATTGACGGACAGAACATCAATCAGGTCACCCAAAACAGTCTGCGTCAGCAGATCGGTATGGTCACGCAAGACACTTCACTGCTACACCGCACGGTGCGTGAGAACATCGTATACGGCAAGCCCGATGCAACCGAACAACAGCTACTTGAAGCTGCCGCCAAGGCCGAAGCGCATGACTTTATCATCAGTTTAAGCGACCCTGCCGGCAATACAGGTTATGACGCACAGGTAGGAGAGCGTGGTGTTAAGCTATCCGGGGGTCAGCGTCAACGTATAGCAATCGCACGGGTATTACTTAAAAATGCACCGATTCTGGTCCTTGATGAAGCCACATCCGCTCTCGATTCAGAAGTAGAAGCAGCAATTCAACAGAGCTTCACACAGCTCATGCAGAATAAAACCGTTATTGCGATTGCGCACCGGCTTTCAACTATTGCTGCGATGGATCGGCTAATCGTGATGGATAACGGGAAAATTATTGAACAGGGATCGCATCAGGAATTACTGACACTTGACGGTTTATACGCGAGTTTATGGAAACGACAGACTTCCGGGTTTCTTGGCATTGAAGATATAAGCGAGCCGTCATAACACTCAATGTATGATGATCAGTGCGGCGGCATACTTATGCCATATAGCTTTCAATTCGATCGATAAACGGCACATCAGCATCACTGAGTGCTACTGACCGAAGCTCGGACACGCTGCACCAACGTATTTTATCGTGGTCGGTTAAAGCAAACTCTCCCTGCCACTCAGAAACAATGTAACAGCAGAGATCTATCGTCAGTTCATCGGAAGCGTATTGAGAGCAGCCAAGCGATTTACCCTGAAGATGATTAATCGTTGTTTTTACCTGCAGCTCTTCTTCCAGCTCTCTAACTAATGCCTGCTCTAAAGACTCATCATGCTTGCATTTGCCACCCGGGAACTCCCACAGACCGGCATTGGACAAGCCCGCACGCTTGCGGCACACCAGCACCTTACTTGCGCGCATAAACACCGCAGCAACCACTTGAACTGGTTTTGAAGTCAGGATCTCGATAAGGCAGTTCAGACAGTACTATGCGCAATGCAAGTGTAGCACTCGTCTATCGACTACTTACTGATTATCGAGTTCATCAAGCAGATCCAACTCGTCAAGCATGCCCAGCTCTGTTGCTTCTGATGATGGCGTTTCCGGGTCAGCGGGTTTGTAGTCAATCTTGTCACAATCAGCCACCTGGCATCGGCGATACGCAAGGTAGGCTTCACGGGTATAGACATAAGGATCCAGTGCCGCCTGCTCAAGAAGCGCTTCTTTGCCAAGCAGTTTGGTGCGCTGATTAACCACATTAAGTGCCATTAATTCAGACACGGTATCAACCCCGGATAACTCACCGATTGATCCAAGAGTTTCCATCTGTAAATAAGTATCAAACACAGTACCTAACGCACTGCGCATAGTTCTTGGGCCAAGCACCGGCAGAACAATGTAAGGGCCTTCAGGCACACCCCAGACACCAAGCGTCTGAC
This sequence comes from uncultured Granulosicoccaceae bacterium, assembly GCA_938007995.1. Taxonomy (GTDB): domain Bacteria; phylum Pseudomonadota; class Gammaproteobacteria; order Granulosicoccales; family Granulosicoccaceae. The sequence continues at coordinate 183,456 of CALLLW010000008.1, forward strand.
CGAAGTCTTCGTTGTTCTTCTCGATTTCTAATTCAGAGGCAACATCTATGACACCACCCAGTCCGACAAGCGAGTTAAGTGCAAGACGCGATGAATCACTTAAAGCTTGCCCCACCTTGCCCTGTAATGCAGAGTTGGCTGCCACACCAACATCACCCACATTACTGAAAAAATTACGTACACCGGCACGTAGGATCTGCGGTGTGTATTCAACATAGGTTTCTGCCAATGGTTGTAACGCTGCTTTGTCGAGCCTTGCATTGAAGTTGAACATCATCCGATTGTATTTTTCCAGTGGATCATGCTCGGCGGAAGAACCATCGGCTGCATCAATAGACGCCGAGGCATTGTCATCCCCGAGCCAGTCTTCAACCAGTGTTTCAGCGGCCACTGAAACTGCTGTAAAGAGCAATTCATTGTCGAAATAGCGAGTTAAAAAGCTTTCCGCAGAGGCTGTGGATGTACAACTTAATCCCAGACCAAGAGTTATTGCCGCCAGCAGTTTTTTCACAAAATTTCTCCCGGACTCTTCGATTTTTGAGCCCTCTACAATTTACTTTCGGGGTAAAGCCAATTAAATCAAGCCCTTGCTAGCTGCCACACTATCTGCGTCACACGCTGCCTGGAAAACCCTTCGTTGTTTCAGCGTATACTACACCGACTTGACCCCTACCAGCTGAACCAGATACAGGCTCCCCAATGACACTCACCGCTTCAGTTCAGGCATTCGTTCTGCATTTTGGTGAGATGGGCAGCCGCTGGGGCATCAATCGTACGGTCGGCCAGATCTACGCATTACTGTTTCTGTCACCGGATCCGCTCAACGCCGACCAGATTACCGAGACCCTGGGTATCTCGCGCAGCAACACCAGCATGGGCCTGAAAGAACTGCAATCCTGGCGGCTGGTCCGTTTACAGCATCTGCCGGGCGATCGACGAGAGTACTTTTCCACACCGGAAGACATCACCGAGATCGCGATGACTCTGGTGGAAGAAAGACGCAAGCGTGAGCTCGATCCAACGCTCACGCTGTTAAGACAAACATTGATGGAAGAACCGGCGGATGCAGCAGAAGAACATGCACACGACCGGATGCAACAAATGTGCGATCTGATGGAGCTGGTATCGAGCTGGTCTCACGATTTGCAAAAGCTGTCTCCAGCCGAGGTGGAACGCCTGCTCAAACTCGGCCGCGCTGTGCCAAGCCTGCTAAAAATGAAAGATAAATTTTCGATTGTAGGCTCGCGATCTGAATCGCGGCCTGACAAAGCCGATTAAATCGTTACCGCCCACGCACCATTGAACAAACCTACCAACAAAGGCACCGGCTTTTTGCGTGTTATGCAGAGCGCTCTGGCTGCGGCTTTCGGTGTGCAATCGGCAAAAAACCGCGACAGAGATTTTGCACAAGGCAAGCCCGTTCATTTTATTGTCGCTGGCATTGTGCTGACGGTTATCTTTCTGCTGCTGGTTGGTTTTTTTGTCAGGTTGATGATCAGCACATACAGCTGACCGACAGTCATCACAGACTGTAACGCGAACACCATCCATCGCATCTTTAAAAATAAATCACATATCGCCCTAAAGGTGATGCATCTCACGTTATTGTTATAACGCAGTTCAGACCTGGCTCGTGATCTGGCTCTGTGACCCGGCTCTGAGACGTTGCACCTTTCAGCCAAAACCCGTAACTGATCGCTGCATTCCCACAGGGACTGATAATTATTGTCGAGAAGCGCTTGCAATAGGAAAGTTGTAACGCAAGCACATGAATACCTCCCTGTAAGACAATTTATAACGAAATTTGAACAAACGACACGATACCTTCAGAGACTGATACACACAGCCGATACACGCCATTATTAGAGACATATAACAACGGAATTTTCTGCCAATCGCAGTTACTCCAGTTGCATAACCACGATCTCTTGATGCTGTTTACAACTTTCATCCTCTACGGAGCACTGTAAATGACGTGTCTTGCTAAAAAGCCTGGACGTTGCCGACCGTTTTTGCTGTCGGTCTTTTTCTGCCTGTTCGGTTTCCATCCGGTATGGGCTGATGACACTGAAATATATTTCAGCCCGGTTAACTCTGCTGACGCTCAACCAAACATACTGTTGGTACTTGACGCATCAGCTTCGATGCTTGCGAAGGATAACGGACCCACCACGAGACTACAGCGCATGAACGATGCGATGACTCAGGTGCTGAACAGAATAGGTAATGTGAACATTGGCGTAATGCGCTTCAGCAATCGTGACAGTGGCAGCCGAGTCATCTACCCGGTGAGAGATCTTGAATCAACTCTCTGCGATGGAGTTCCGTGTGCCAGCGCTGAAGGTTACCAGGGCAGCGTAACTACCGCACGTCAGGAAATTCTCGACACAATCACAAGCATGGAAGTGCAAGACTACACACCTACTCTGGGAGCCATACTTGAAGCCGAGGCCTATTTTGGTGGCGGCCCGGTTGTTTTTGGTAAAAAGCGTTTACACGTGCCGTGCGACAGTTACAGAAACTACTGGTCACGAGTATTGTGCAGATCGGATATTGTTTTTGATGGCACAAACACCGGCTACCAGCGTGAAGATGGGCGAGTGACTAATGTTTCGCATCCTGATTCCTATACCGGCGGCACAGTGCGTAACAGACCCGCTATATGCGATGAAGATCCAACAAATGCTGCCTGTGCCGCAGAAGAGATTACAGGTAATGCTGTCTATAAATCACCCATTACCAATGAGTGTCAGTCCAATCATCTTCTGCTTGTGACAGATGGCTTTCCCACCGGTGACGCCGTGTTCAGACAGACCTTCAGTCGGTTTGGCCAGTGTCAAGCGAGCGGATTCAGTAGAAACCGCGGGGAATGCATCATCGAGGTAGCCGACCATATGGCATCACAGAGTTTCGCCGACAGCGTACTGCCAGGAGCTCAAGGCGTTACCACTCACACTGTTGGTTTCAATCTCGATTCACCGTGGCTCGAGCGGGTTGCAAGTGGCAACGTCGGCGAAGAAGGCGCCGGTGGCTACTTCACTGCAAACTCTACCGACGAGCTGGTCGACGCACTGGTTGAAATTATCGAGGGCGTGCAAAGAGTTGAAAACACCTTTGTTGCACCCGGTGTTACAGTCGATCAGTTCTCGCGTTTATCTCATCGAAAAGACACTTACCTGGCGCTGTTTGAACCGGCCAACTCTCCGCAGTGGCCCGGCAACATGAAGCGCTATGATCTGCTCTCCAACGCGCTGTTCGATGCCAGTGAACCGCCACAAAGAGCAGTGGACAGCACCACCGGACAATTCGATCCTGACTCCAGAAGCTACTGGTCAACCAATACCGACGGCCACTCCATCACCGCCGGTGGTGCTGCTGCACGGCTGCCTAGCCACAACTTCAGAAACGCGTATACCTATAACGGCACTGAGGACAGCCTCACACACTCATCTAATCAATTATCTACTGATAACATCGAGAATCTGGCGAGCCTCGATGCAGAAGAAATCACCAACCTCGCACCTGCCGGTATAGTCAGACAGAGCAGTACCGGGTTCGGTGGTGTACCGGGCCGAGCCATTGATTCCAACACCGACGGAACATACAACCGCAGATCAGTCACCCATACCGCTTCCGGGGCAAACGGACTGTGGTGGGAAGTGGATCTGCAGAACCAACTTTCTATCAAAGACATCAATATCTTTGGTCGCACAGACTGTTGCACTAGCAGACTCAGAGACGTCAATGTATATATTTCAGAAACGCCATTCGGTAATACAAGCCACGATGAAATCAAAGCCAATCCGGACATCTGGCGTCATTTTCATGCTGGTGAAATCAGTCAGGCCGCCAGACCCTACACCGTTTCTGCAAACAGAGTCGGCAGGTACGTAAGGATACAACTGGAACACACTGTAGGGGTGCTGTCGCTTGCAGAAGTTCAGGTAATGGGCGGCAGAGTTGCTGAAACCGAGAAAGAACGCGTCAGTAATATCATTGAGTGGGTACGGGGCAAAGACGTCAAAGACGAAGACGGCGATAACCTGACCTCCGATACGCGCCACTATATGGGTGACCCGCTGCATTCCAGCCCACATATCATCACCTATGGCGGCACTTCAGACGATCCCGACTCCGTCGTTTTTATGGGCACCAATGAAGGCTTCCTGCACGCGATCAATGCGCGCACCGGCACCGAGGAGTTCGCCTTCATGCCCAAGGAGCTGATCCCCAATCTTGATATCCTGTTTGAGAACAGCCGATTCGTCGATAAAGTCTATGGCATGGATGGCAACATCACCTCCTGGATCAATGATCAAAATCAAAACGGGATCGTCGATGCCACTGGTGATCACGCTTACCTCTACGCCGGTATGCGCCGCGGTGGTTCCAGCTACTACGCACTCGATGTCACTGACAGAGATAACCCGCAGTTTCTGTTTAACATACCCAAGGTAGATCCTATTGCCTACGCTGAGCTTGGACAGACTTGGTCTGAACCTACTGTGGCCACAATTAAAGTCGGCAATGAGGTGAAAAAGGTATTGATCTTTGCCGGCGGATACGATGAATCTCAGGACGATAAAGCCACCTACTCGCCTGACTCTGTCGGACGCGCTGTGTTTATTGCTGATGCTGAAGACGGCACCCTTATCTGGAGTGGGCAACCCACTTCCATCGATACACTGCCGGTTAAATCATTTCCTGATATGCAGTACAGCATCCCCTCTAACATCACCATCCTTGATCCGGACGGTGAAGGACTGACCTCTCAATTCTACGTCGGAGATATGGGCGGCCAGTTGTGGCGCTTTGATATCAACAACGGCGCCACTGGCAGAGATCTGGTTGACGGTGGTGTGATCGCGCAACTCGGCGAGCAAACTCAAGCCGGGGCCAGAAGATTCTTCCATGAGCCTGATCTGGTACTGACTAAGTACAACGGTGAAATCATTCTGAATATCGGCATCGGATCCGGCTATCACGCACATCCCCTCGATACTATCATCGAAGATCGTTACTACCAGATACGATACCCGCTCAAAGATTCCGGCAACTACGGTATCAGAGAAAGCGAAGGTAGCGAAAGCTATGTGCCTATCACTGAAGCTGATATCTACGACGCGACTGACAACCTGATCGGTCAGGGCAATGACACTGAAATCAATGACGCCCGTGAAGCGCTCAACGATAGCGAAAACCACGGCTGGCGTATCACCATGGAACGCAACGGTGAGAAAATACTCGGCGCGGCAACAACACTCGATGGCATCGTGCGATTTGTCAGCTATGTGCCTTCAAGCGGCAACAGCGATAGATGCACACCCGATATCGGTACAAGCTTTTTCTGGAGAGTCAGTCTCAATGATGGCACACCGCCAGAAGATGAAAACTCTGATGGTACTACCGATAAAGCAGATCGCTGGGTCGACATACCAGGTGGTGGTATCGCTCCCGGGGTAACCACTGTTTTCGTTAAGAACGGGGAAACCGGTGGCGTTGATACCGCCATTGTCTCAGGCATCAACGTACTGGAACAAAATAGCGGCACCAGCGACCCCCGACGTTGGTACTGGGCTGAAAATCCCGAATAGTCTTAAGGTACGTTCTTACAACTGAATACTTTCAAGCCCTGTTACTACAGGGCTTGTCTGTTTACAGAACAAGGATATCAAGCCTAAATGTCTTGCTGTCGAAAGATACGATCAATAAACACCCGGCTGAGCATCGATTGCACCACACGACCTGGCCGGCTCCAATGTAAGTGGAAGTCAGCTGCAACTTTGGGATTACTCTCAACGTTATCGATTAAATATTGATCAATTGCAAAGCCTACTAGTGCTCTGGCATTATTTAATTTTCGGATAGACGGATTTCAGTTTTGATCGGGCATCGTCGATTTTCATATGCCAGTCCACTCCACGCTGTTTGTCATTGGTAGCACTCGACCATGCCCGTATTTCTGTCTTGAGTGTTTCCAGGTCTGGTATGCGGCGATCCTTTAAACATTGTCTTGTCATTGCGCTAAGTTCATTTTCTGCAATATTGA
>CALLLW010000009.1 GCA_938007995.1 uncultured Granulosicoccaceae bacterium
CTCGCCCGCAGGTTTCTAACAAACTGCTGCTACTGCTCACTTCTTTCTATTTATCTGCTTATATAAAGCATCTCTTATTACGGGCTTGTTCAACAAACAGATAAGTGGCGGCAAAAAGGCGCCACTTATCCTTTTTTATTAAGGCGCTGGCCACGAAGCTGGCCACAACGCGAAAAAGATCGCTAATAACAAAGCCGGTCTACTTTCATTAGCTTGATAGCCTGACCAATACCACTACAACACCGGTGAGCTACAGACTCGCAAGTGATATCTGTTATTATTCCAAAGACAATAACAAGCCTTTCCTGTCACAGTAGGTCACTATGCGAAATCTTGAATTTCCGGGGCGCTCTCCGGTACTGGCTGCGAATGGTATGGCAGCAACATCGCACCCGCTTGCAACAATCACGGCGATTGATATCCTGAAACAGGGCGGCAATGCGCTTGATGCTGCGATTGGTGCCTGTGCTGTGCAGTGTGTTGTCGAGCCACACTCAACCGGTATTGGCGGGGATTGCTTCTGCTTTTACGCACCCGCTGGAAACATCGACTCCATGGTGTCATATAACGGTTCTGGCAGAACGCCAGCTGCTGCCAGTGTGGATTGGTTTCTGGCGCAGGGCATCACCTCTATTGAGAGACAATCACCTCACTCAGTGACAGTGCCTGGAGCGGTTGATGCGTGGTGCAGACTGAACGAAGATCATGGAGAAAAATCGCTTGATGAGATTTTGCAGTATGCGATTAACTATGCCATCGACGGTTATCCGATATCACCCCGGGTCAGCTATGACCACGCAAAACAGTTGGAGCTACTACAGAACGACGCTAATGCCGCTGCGGTGTTTTTACGTAATGGTAAAACGCTTGCTGTGGGTGAAAAGCATCATCAGCCGAAGCTTGCAGAGACGCTAAAAAAAATCGCAGCAAACGGTCGTGACAGTTTTTACCATGGTGCAGTAGCAGAGGATATCGTCAACTATTTACAAGGCCTCGGTGGCTTGCACACCATGGATGATTTTGCTGCGGTCTGCGGTGAGTATGCTGAGCCGCTAAGTGTTAACTATAAGGGATCTGATGTTTTTCAGATACCGCCCAGCGGTCAGGGAATCATTGCTCTGCAGCTATTAAACATGGTGAAGGGATTTGATGTTTCTAATGTCGATCCAGTGTCTGCTGAAAGAATCCATCTTGAGATCGAAGCAGGGCGCCTTGCCTACCGGGACCGTAACCTGTACGTGGCTGATATGCAGCATGCTGATGTACCGGTCGAGTGGATGTTATCCGAACAGCATGCAGATGAACTGCGAAATTCAATTGATCCGGCGCGCGCTTTATCGCAACTACCAGAGTTTAATGCCAAACCTCATCAGAGCACTGTGACTATCAGTGTGGTTGATAAAGACCGCAACTGCTGCAGCTTTATTAACTCGATTTTTCACAGTTTTGGTAGCGTCCAGATGGCGCCCGATTCAGGTGTTATGTTGCACAATCGTGGTGAGAGCTTTGTGGTTGAGCCCGGTCATCCGAATTGTATCGGCCCGGGGAAGCGGCCGATGCATACGATTATTCCGGGTATGCTCGCTAAAGGCGGTAGGGCACACATGCCATATGGTGTGATGGGTGGGCACTATCAGTCTTATGGCCATATGCAGTTCATCACCCGCTTGATGGATTTCGGTAAAGATATTCAGCAGGCGCAGGACATGCCGCGCGTGTTTCCTGTGCCCGGTGCAGATACCGTGGAGTACGAAAGTTCACTGCCTGACACCGTGGTTGCTGCGTTAACTGCAAAAGGTCATAACATGGTACCTGCCAGTTCACCACTGGGTGGATCACAGGCTGTGTCCATTGACTGGGAGCAGGGCGTTCTAACGGGCGGATCGGATCCGCGTAAAGACGGGTGCGCGATAGGATACTGAGAACATTATCCACAGGATCGGTTTGGCAAATGATCATAGGCAGAGATATCAAAGGCATTGTTTTCGACAAAGACGGCACTTTGTTCGATTTCCATGCGGTCTGGTCTGTCTGGTGTGATCGTATAATTGGTGATCTTGCCAGCGGCAATGAGGTGCTGGCTGATCAGCTTGCCAGTGCAATCGGCTATAACAGGGAACGGAGAACTTTCACTGCAGAATCTTTGATAGTCAGTGGTACAGCAGAAGATTCTGCGGGCGCTTTGTGTCAACATCTTCAAGGCTCTGATATCGATGCTGTGACCGCAGTCTGTAACCGGCATTTGAACGGCTTGCCTATCGTTCCCGTGAACAATCTTGAAAGTACGCTTGATCAGCTAAAATCTTCAGGGCTAAAACTGGGTGTGGCAACTAATGATTCAGAGGCGTCAGCGCTTGCGCAGCTAAAAGACAGTGGAGTAGAGCGCTACTTTAACTTTGTTTATGGATACGACTCTGGCTACGGTGGTAAGCCCGGCGCTGGTATGTTACACGCATTTAGTAATGCTGCCGGTATCAGCCCGAAGGAACTGATGATGGTAGGCGATAGCTTGCATGATATCAATGCAGGTATTGCAGCAGGCGTTGGGCTGACTGTTGGCGTGCTAACCGGCCCTGCCACTGAGGCAGATCTTGCCGCACATGCTAATCTGGTGATGGCAGATATAAACGGTTTGGTAGAGCTATTGTAGCGAGTTAGGGGTTGTAGTTATTGGCTTCTGGTCGGCCTCTGGTTCATTAATGCACACTGCTGATTACTCCATTGTGGCACGAGTGTAGAACGATTAAAGTTATTGCCGGCTGAGCATCTGGCGTTCATGATATTTCCGGGGTTCGGGTGATGGGTTGCATCGTTTAAAACAAGATGGCCGATTTCATGCGCTACAACCCATGCAAAGCAGGGTTCGCTGACTCGGTTTGTGACCCACGCTGTTCCGGAGATATCCCGATTGATCGATGGCAGGTAGCTGAAGGCAACATCACGTTCAGCATTGGATTCGATAACAAATACCGTGGGTTTGCTTGCTGCGTATTGCGTTGTTAGCCGGTAGCGATCTGCAACGTTGATTGCTTTTGGTATTTCATTGGGTAGTTCGCGTACCGTTGTTTGCAAGTCGATACCGCATTGTTGATATAGCTCTGACACCTGTTGCATTTGTTCATTAAAAAATGGTTGATCACGCGCTTCGCCCACAATCACCATAGTCACCGGTAGCTTTGCATCTGCCGTTACCATAGCGGCTGTTTGATCCGAATGTTTTAAAAGTGATGTTGTGTTGTACGTGTTTCTGTCAGTTAAATCCGGCTCTGGCACAACGGGTTGGCTGCATGAAAAACAAAAAATCAAAATCAGTATTGATGTGACTGCGGGTCTCGGTATCTCACGGTATCTGTACAGCACTTCATCAGGCATTGTGCTGATGCTCCAATCCCTCACGTAACGGATTCAGATGTTTGTCGAAGCGTTGCCATGAGTTCAGTGATTTATTGGAGATAGCCTGTCTTGCCTGCCAGAAGCTCGCAGTTGCTATGTTGTCTGATCCACGTGCAGTTTGCTGTGTGTTTTTCTGGATGTGACCAATCTGCAGAAAATCTAAAACAGACTGAAAGTAGTTTTCAGTATCTGAAACCATACTCTCGTAGTGTACGTCCATAATGGGTATTGGCAGTACTTTATGCCAGTGCTGCATCAGTCGATTATAAGATTGCCATGCTCTGCCCATTGCATAAAGATCATAAGTAAAGCGCAAGCCGTTGTTAAATGCATTGGTGAAGCAGGAAACCCCTGTAGCCATCGGGTTTCGAGCACTGTGCAATATGCGTGCGTTAGGAAACATTAGCGCTACAATGCCAAGCCTGACAAAGTTGCCAAGCATTTTATCAACAACAAACTCGACTGAAGACTGAGAGCCTGTACTCTGTGGCAGTCCGATGCCTGTTTTTTCTATTACGGTGGTGAGATAAGCCTGACGAAAGTCATCAATGTGATGTGGCATCAGATCATTGGCACAGTGTGGGGCGCTGTTAATAAAACCGGTGACTTCAGGTATGTCGGCAACAATAGATCGCATTGCATGATGTTCACCAAGGCCGGTAACACCTGCACGGTTTTTCAGTGTTTGTTCCAGCATTGTTGATCCGGAACGCGGCATACCAACAATAAAAACCAATTGCTGATTTCCAGGGTCTGTTGGCTGATGTGCAGAGGCCAGATACTGTCGCCAGCGATCAAAGTAATCTTTGCAAAACGTTTCAATGATACTGTCTGTGTAACTATCCCATCGGTCTGCATCAAAGGGTAACTCACTGGCCGTGAGTTGGTTGGCTTCACTGTAGCAGGTAAATGCATCGTCATAGTGTTGTTGCTGATCCAGTACCCGGGCAGCGGCGAATGCAAATTGCGCCTGTTGCTCTGGCTTGATTTCAGGGTCATCTTTTACAGTCAGCCAATGTTGAAGCGTAGAGGCCTCAATGTTGATACTGCCGTTGGTCGCAAGACTATAAGCGGCAGCGCCGAGGGTGTTGTCGAGCTGAAGTGCGTGGTAGTGACACTCTGATGCCGCTGGAAAGTTGCCCGCCACCTGTTCGCAGATGCCTTGTTGAAACCATGACCAGGCCGAGCGGTCATGGCTTTCGCTTTGGGTTTTTAGAATTTCCTGTGATTGCTGGTAGTGCCCCAGATCGTTTAAAAGCCCGACGGTAAGATCAAGCTGGTTTTGAGTTAATTTTTCTCTGTGTGGTTTGACTAGCTCAAGAAGATAAGCAGTCGCATCGTGACGAACTTTCTTTTGCATTGCTCTTGCAGTTGAGAGCGCGTGATCTATTTCTTTGGTGTTTCCCAGTGCATTAATGGTACATAGCGTGGCGTAAGCTTTGCGCGCCTGACCGGCAGTGAGTAGTAACTCGGCATATTGCAGCTTATAGTGATTGTTGTTGTGGCTGGTAGCCAGAGCTTGCAGATACTGAAGCGCGGTTTTGTAGTCACCGGTGGCTTCACAGGCATTGGCCAGGTTGAGCTGGCATTCAACGTCATGCGGTTGTAGTTGCAGCGCTTGATGATAGTTTTCAATGGCCTCTGGCAGATGATTGCACTCAAGCAGTGAGTTTGCATAAGTGAAGTAAACATCTGCTTCGGTGGCGCCGGATTTGATGGCTTTTTTGTATTGAACTATTGCTTCATCATGATGATTCTTTGTTGCCAGCATTTGAGCATAATGAAAACGAATCCATGGATCATCACTGCCTAGCTTTAATGCCTTTTTTAGTAAATGCTCCGCCAGTTCGTAGTTACCTTGTTCTGTTTTGAGCACACCACGCATATGCAGTGCATCAATATGTGCAGGCTTTTTGTTGAGAATGCGTTGATAGGCTTTGTCAGCTTTTTGTAGCTGGCCGCTTTGATGCAGATCAATTGCTTTATCGATCGCAGTATTGCCGGTGGGGGAGGGATGGTTTTTCATCGGGGAGCAATCGAGCGTAAGCTGGTTTTATTTGAATCTATCAAATGTACCACTGGTTTGCCATTGCGCTGCGCTCGACGCAGAGATTATTTGTGACTCACGGCAGGGATTAGTGCGTTATTTGTTGCATAAAAAAAGCCCGACTTATTGCCGGGCTTTTTGCAAGACTGCACTGGATGAAGTGCCGAGGGCGCGTGACCTTCATTTATTTTTAGAAGTTGAACTGTGCTCCAAAGGCAAAGCGTGTGGCGGTGCCGGAATTACCATCGGTCGTTTCATTGTTACCAACAATCGCCTCTACACCGTAGTTCATCCCGGAGGGTGCATCCCAGATGTAATTCAGGTGCAGTGTTTGAAGGTTGTCGATGCCGTTATTGCTGTCGCCGTTGCCGTTATCAAAACCACCGAATGCAATCAATGAACTCGCAGTGCTTGACCAGTTATGTTTGTATGAAACAGAAATACCGGTTGATGTGATGCCATCAACATCACCATCGTCTTCAACGAATACATCATTTCCAAAACCGTTGATGATATAGCTGCCGATACCACTACCGGTAACAATGCTGGCCGCTACAGTGCCAATGCCAAAATCCCAGGCTCCTGCAGCCAGAACACCACCACCACCGACGGTTGTATCTGCTTCTCCGCCTACACCGAGTGATCGCACGATGGCTGCGAACTCATAACTACCGCCGGTACCACCTGGACCACCGCGCCATGCCGCAGTGATATCGGGCAAAGCATCGCGTCCAACACCGCCTCTGGATTCACCTAGCCTGCCCTCAGATCCAAAGCCATCTGTTTCCGGATTCTCAAGTGAAAATGAGAGTCCGTTATCCATGGTGTATCGAACCTGGCCCTGACGTTTGAATGCTTTACCGGCAGGTCCGAAAAAGTCGACCGTGGTTGGATAGGCGACAAAGTCCATGAAGTTGGTCCAGTTTTGTCCAAACGTCCATCTACCTGCTGTTATATAAGCAAGGCGAAGTCGAAGTGCCGTAGAGTTTGAAAAAGATTCATTGCCACCAGCGCCGAAGAAGTCTCCTTCAAGATGCGTTTTTACGGTGTTGCCGTTTTCAAGGTCTGTGGTTGACCGGATACGAAAGCGTGATTGTCTTGCGTGTGCTCTAAAGTGACCGTCGCCACCCGAGCCTGATGTGGGAATGGATGATACGACGAAGGAGTCGCCGAGGTCGTCTTCTGTGTCATAGCTAAAACTGCCCCGCACATAACCGCTGAGCTCAACCTGAGTTTGTCCTGCCGGAGTTCTGAATGTTAGCGGCTCGAGAAGGCCATCGCGTCTGCCAATAAGTTCACCAGGATCCTGGTTATTGGTTACCTGATAAAAAGGGTGTGGATTAATGTCGTTAGCCAGAAGCGGATTGCTAATCAGTGCAGCAGCACTGGTGAGCAGTGCAACTTTGACTGCCCTTGCAGTAACGTTTTTGGCAATGTTTGGTGTAGCGTACGTTTCAATCTTGCTTTGCTTGTTGTATTCCATTTTGGTCCCCCAAGACTCTAATATTGAATGTAGCGCATCTTCATAGCTACGATTTTTGTAAGGATGCTTGTCCTGCGATGAATGTCATCTCGAGCATCATGTTGCAAAACTACGACTATAAAAAGTTCACAGAGTTTAAATAAATTTATAAATATGATGTTTTTCTGCCACATTGCACGTGGAATGCGTCGTGTTTGCAACAGTTATGTAGTCAATCGAACGGATTTTATGTAAGTACGCTTCAGTTGAAGTGTTTTCACATTGAGGGAGTTGTTGTGTGCACTCAGGCTTTTGAATGGCAGGTATGTCTTAAGTTGTAGTCTCGAGAATGAGCATTTTGGAGTTGGCCTATATTTGTGCTACCTCATCTTCCGGAGCTTGTCGGAGATTGTATGAGAGCGCACTGGTGTTTCTTACATATTTCTGTTTTTTTATTGTGCCGTAAGAATTTCGTTAGACTGTTTGTAAAAACACACTTGCCAGAGCGGTAAACACTTTATCGTTTGTTAAAGAGATTGTTTTGCGATTTAACTTAAACTTCCACGTAGCTCGCAAGCGATCCAGACAAAATACTGGTTGTGTTGTTGGAGCTCATGGCAACAAAAAAAGCCCGCTAAATGCGGGCTTTGATAACTACCGTGAGTAACCGTTTGCCACTAACTGTGATCGGTATCTTTATCCTTGGTCTCTACTTTCTGCAGCTTTGGCTGTGGCTTGGGGATAGAGCTGCCGTCTTTGCTGTCTGGATCTTTTGATGCCAGCGAGCGGACGCTGCTTTTTAGCTGGCTCGGTTGTACCGGAGAGATGTTTTGCCTTGCCTCTGTTGGTGCCGAAGCTTTCTGTTTTGCTGACGTTTCAACCTGCTGCAATCCGCGACTTTTTTTAATGCTGCTTACGTTTCCGCCAGTCCTTTCTTTAGAATCACCCTGATTGTTGGCAGGGGATGTTTTTTTATCCGCACCTTGCTGCTGTGACGGTACCGGCGTTGGTTTGCCTGCAGATTTATTGTGCGAATGCTCTTTGACCGTAGGTGCAAGTCCGGGTCCGTTGTTATTACGGTGCGCTGTTTTCTGCGAAGTTGTAGCAGGCTTCGGTTCGATATGCGACGGGCCAGATGCTTGACTAGATCCCTGGCTGGGTCGCTGGTTGTTATTGCTGACTTCAACCGGTTTGGCGGCAGGCCTTCCTGATTCTTGTCTTCCAGCATTGGGCTTGCCTGCGGCTGTCTCGGCATTGTTCGCCACCACAGTCATCGAAGGTGGTGATAAGGGTGTGTCACTGCCACTCGCGCTGTTGTTATCACTGTTGGTTTGGCTCTGCTCGCTATTCTGGTCTTGTTTATTGTTTCTGCGTCCGCGCCGATTGTAACGGCTGCGCGGTGGACGGTTGCCGGACGGCTGGCTGCGCTTGCTGCCTTGTTCGTTTCCGGGTTGTGCTTCCTGGGTTTGATTGTGCTGATTTGTTGTGTCAGTGGTTGAGTTGTCTGACGACTTCTCACCAGCAGATTGTTCGTTGCTGGCACTGCTTACCTTGCTTTCTATTGATGCAGGTGTGCGTTTGCTTGCATCAGCACCGGATCCGGCTTGTGCTGCTGATCTGGTGTCGCGGCTTTCAGTGCCATTGTTTTCAGTGCCAGCGCTGCCATTGCGAGCTGTGCTGCTTGTGTTCGCACTGCTTGTGTTATGGCTTTCTTTGTTGGCGGTTTCCCCGGAAGGCACACGAGAGGTATTGCCGCTGTTGCTATTGCGAGAGTCTGAAGCGTTTGTGGCGCTGGCAGTGGCTGCGGTCGTGCTGTGGTCAACAGTTTTTTCCACGGCTGTAACTGCCTTGCCGTCTGCTGCCACCGGTTTGTTGTTTTCTTTATCAGTCGATTGCTCGCTATGCTTTTCTGTGGCTTGCGCGTTAGCTGGTGCTGTGGATTTGTCCTGCACTGCTCTCGGTGTGCGAGTGTTTGGTCCTCGATTTGCCGGACGGTTGTTGTTGTTGTCCGGGCGTTGATCGTTTGGCTGCTGCGCCTTTTGATCACTGTTCCTGCTTTCCTCAGTGGTATCACCGGCTACGTTGTTATTCGCCGTATCACGTTGGTTATTTCTGTTGCGATTCCTGCCTCTGCTATTGCGATTACCGGACTGTTGGTTGTTCTGATTGTGATTGTCTGATGGTGCAGTAGTGTTTGCAGTCTCTGCTGCAGCGCTATTTTGGCTGCTATTTTGGGCACCATTTCGGGCATTGTTTTGAGTTGGCTTGGCGCTCTGGTTGCTATTTTGATCACGGCGCTGATTGCGCTGTTGACCGGATCTGTTATTGGATCTTGATTCGTTATTGTTGGCGTTCTTTTTATTGCCCTGGTTGTTATTCTGATTACTGCCCTGGGCGTTGCTCTGATTATTAGCCTGGTTATTGTTGCGACGCTTATCGGTTTGCTGGTTGTTGCGGTTATTACGAGCGCGCCTCGGGTTTTGGGGCCGGTTGTTGTTACGTTGAGTTTTGTTGCCGGACGCAGGCTTCCTTTCTTCAGTTGCAGTGTCAGCGCTGCTGCCGGTAAACATTGATGCAATACGACTGATTAAGCCGGGTTTCACTGGTGGTGCGGGTTGTGGAATAGGTGAGAGTGGAGCCACCGTTTGCACCGCTGCTACTTCTGATTCAAGCACCTCTGCCTTGTCGGCAGCCGGCGTGTAGGTGGTGGTGGATTTGGTGATCAGTTCATGGCTTTTCAGCGTGTTGGACTGGTGATCGGTTTCACTCGATTTTACGCGCTCTATCTCATAGTGCGGCGTATCGAGGTTGGTATCAGGTACCAGCAAGGCCTGTGTCTTGTTGCGTTCTTCTATCTCACGAATGGCTTCGCGCTTCTCGTTGAGCAGGTAGGTGGCAACCGGTACGGGCATTTTGATCAGAACCCGCCCGGTGTTCTCTTTAAGAGATTCCTCTTCAAAAAGTCTGACCAGTTGCAGAGCCAGTGATTCAACGGTTCTGATGGTGCCCTGGCCAACACAGCGCGGGCAGACGATCTCGCTGCCTTCTCCCAGTGACGGGCGCAGGCGCTGGCGTGACATCTCCATCAAACCAAAGCGAGAGATACGGCCGATCTGCACTCTGGCGCGGTCTTTTTTGGCCACATCACGTAAACGGTTCTCAACGCTGCGTTGATTTTTTTGTGCGAGCATGTCGATGAAGTCAATCACCACCAGGCCACCAAGGTCACGAAGCCTTAGTTGCCGGCCGATTTCGTCACAGGCCTCAAGGTTGGTGTTGGTAGCGGTTTCCTCGATATCAGCACCCTTGGTTGCACGTGCCGAGTTGATGTCTATGGAAATCAGCGCTTCGGTGTGATCAATAACAATCGCACCACCAGAGGGCAGTCTGACTTCGCGCTGAAAAGCTGATTCGATCTGACCTTCAATCTGATAGCGATTAAATAACGGCACATCTTCGCCGTAGTGTTTCAGCTTACGCAGGTTCTGCGGCATGTACTGAGACATGAATGTGTGCGCCTGGTCGTAGACTTCCGGCTCATCGACCAGAATCTCACCAATGTCACTGCGAAAGTAATCGCGCAGTGCCCGCACGATAACGTTGCTTTCCTGATAGATCAGGTTGGATGGCTGGGCCTTGGCGCCAGCTTCCTGAATGGCTTCCCAGATTTTTACCTGGTAGTCGAGATCCCACTGCAGTTCTTCAGTGGTACGGCCAACGCCGGCAGTACGAACAATTATTCCCATGCCGTCTGGAATGACGAGGTCATTCATTGCTGCTTTCAGCTCTGAGCGTTCATCACCTTCGATGCGGCGCGAAACACCACCAGCGCGGGGGTTGTTGGGCATCAAGACAAGAAAGCGTCCAGCGAGGCTTGCAAAAGTGGTCAGCGCAGCACCTTTGTTGCCGCGTTCCTCTTTCTCAATTTGCACCAGGATTTCCTGGCCCTCTTTGATACCGGCTTTGACGTTGGGTCTGCCGCCGTCTTTGCGCGCAGATTCGGCAATGAACTCTTTGGCAACTTCTTTAAAAGGCAGGAAGCCATGGCGGTCGGCGCCATAGTCTACAAATGCTGCTTCAAGGCTGGGTTCGATCCGTGTGATTTTAGCCTTGTAGATATTGGATTTTTTCTGCTCCTTGGTTTTGTGCTCTATATCGAGGTTATCGAGTTTTTGCCCATCCACTATGGCAACTCGAAGCTCTTCGGGCTGCGTAGCGTTTACAAGCATACGTTTCATTGATGTTATCGTCCGGTTTACGGGGCGACACGTTCAACATAAACTGCTGACCAGTTTTAATCTCGCGTTTTGATACGTTATTGAGAAAGTCCTTTGTGAGGATTTGTTGCTGCTGTCAGCAGTGTTTATAGAATAAAGTCGTGTCGAACCTGTTTGGTCTTTCAGGCCGCCTCGCTGCAAGGGTCTGTCAGTGTCTCTGTCTTGCGCTGTCGCAAGGAAAACAGACTGTCGGATTTGTCGCCGGTTTTTGCCGGGACTGGATCCTTCCATGAGCAGATTTAGTGCGCAACTGAGGCGGAAGGTCTAACCGGGCATCACGCCCGGGTAGTAAAATTCATTGGGTCTGGTGCTGATAAAGCTGCGTACAGAAACCAGATTGGTACAAATATTCGAGCCGGGATATTTTCTGGATTTGAATCTTTAGCACCCAGCTTGGTGTAATATAGCAGTCAAGAGTCATACCTTCAATCTGGCAGCCGATTTTTCACTGCCTGACGTCGGGTTTTCCAGCCACACTGACCTCAATGACCAACGCTTACCCTTGAGCGAATCGCCATCTCACCACAAAACTCCCGTGAACGCTGAGCTGCCCGAGTCGGAGTCCCTCCGTAGCAACGATGCTGGCGGGCAGACGAGGTCACCGGTTCGCAATGTAGAGGTCAGTGCAGACCATAATGGTCAACGAATTGACAACTTCCTGATCGCCATCCTCAAAACAGTGCCAAGAAGTCTGGTTTACCGAATTCTCAGAACCGGGCAGGTGCGTGTTAACAAAGGCCGAATCAAGCCATCATTCCGGCTCACCGAAGGCGACATTGTTCGGATTCCACCGGTCTCGGTACCAGAACACAAAGCAGTAAGAGTGCCGAAATCAGTGATCTCAGCAGTGACCGACGCAGTGCTTGATGAAGATCAGAACTGGATTGTGATCAACAAGCCGGTTGGTCTGGCAGCGCATGCAGGCACCGGAATCGATTTTGGTATTGTCGATGCGGTGAAAGAAATCTTTGCAGATCCATCGATCAGTTTGGTGCATCGGCTGGACCGTGCTACCAGTGGTGTGATGGTGTTGGCTCGTAACCGAACAGCTGCCGCGCACTTCCATCAGGTGTTGATCGAGGGCCGGGTGAAAAAACAGTATGCAGCTCTGTTGTGTGGCAGGTTTACAGAGCCATGCACAGTAACTGCGAAGTTGCGTAAAACTCACCCGACACCCAACGAGAACCAGGTAGTGGTTGATCCCGTTGAAGGAAAATCTGCAACCTCTCATTTTAAATGCCGCAAGTCTGGCAAGCGTTTTAGTCTGGTAGATGTTGAAATAGAAACAGGACGTACCCACCAAATACGGGTGCATGCGGCATCAATTGGTCACCCGGTGCTGGGTGATGAGCGATATGGCAATGAGAAGCTGAATAAATCTTTACGTCAGATGCCGGTTCAACGAATGTTTTTACATGCCCGCGCGCTGACATTTCCTGACCTTAGCAACGGTGACAGACGTTGCGAGTATCACGTGCCGGTTGATGCCGCCTGGCACGAGATGCTGGCCAATTGATCCAAACTGGCTTGCTGGATTACAAAGTTTCATTTCAACCTGTCCGGGGTGGATCCGGATTTGGACACGAACACAAGTGGTGCCGCTGAGAGCATTAGTATATGAGTAGCAATGATCGATGGGATTCTGGAAGTCGTTTATCCGGTGAACGTGATGAGTGGCATCAGCCGGAGCGAAGCAGGCGGTATTCAGTAGAGCCAGGTCGTGATTTAAGGCGTGAGCGCGGTCGTGATTCTGGTCGTGAACCTGGATGGGAACGCAGTGTTATTGAAAAGGTTGCAACGGAATCACTCAAAGAACAACGTCGCTCAAGGCGCTGGAGTGTGTTTTTTAAGTTGCTGACCTTTGCGTATATTGGACTTGGCTTACTGCTGGCCAGTGGTAAAGGACTGTTCGATTTTTCCTTTGATCAATCTGTCAGGCACACAGCGGTGGTTGATGTTAATGGCGCTATTGCTGCTGACAGCGAGGCCAATGCGAGCCGTATAGTTGCGGGGGTCAAGGCAGCCTTTGCCAATGAAAACACTGCCGGCGTTATTCTGCGTATCAACAGCCCCGGAGGCAGCCCGGTGCAATCGGGCAGGGTGTTTGATGAGGTGCGGCGTTTGCGCGACGAGCATGAAGATACCCCGCTTTATGCAGTTATCGGTGATATCGGCGCTTCCGGTGGCTACTACATAGCCGCTGCTGCAGACAAAATATACGCTGACAAATCGAGTCTGGTTGGCAGTATCGGTGTGCGCAGTGGTGGTTTTGGTTTTGTAGATACACTGGATAAACTCGGCGTAGAGCGGCGGCTGATTACATCGGGTGATAACAAGGCCTTTCTTGACCCATTTGCGCCACTAAAGGCGGATGAGGTAGCGCATATGGAAACGCTGCTCGACAACATACACGAGCAATTCAAAGCCGCAGTGCGAGAAGGTCGTGGTGATGCGTTAAAAGAAGATAACGAAGTGTTCAGCGGGCTGGTCTGGACTGGCGAGCAAGCGCTTGAGAATGGTTTGGTCGATGGGATCGGCAGTGAAATGCTGGTGGCACGGGACATCTTCGATGCCGAAAAGCTGGTTAACTTTACACCGCGTGATGGATTGCTTGATCAGCTGTCCGGCGGCATTGGTGTCAGTATTGGTGATCGACTGGCGAATATTTTTCTACGACCTAAAATTGAGTGATCTGTGTGCTTTGGGGTACGTGCTTTTACCGTTTTAGCTGGCCGTTAAAGCTGGCAGTTAAAGCTGGCGAGCTGCATAAAACACACTCTTTATTAGCAACCAATCCATGCAAGTAAACTACGAGAAAATTCTCAAAGGCGACGCAGAGACCCGCTCAGCCGGTGCGCAGTTATTAAGGGAGCTTCAGGCATCAACACAACTACCCGGTTGTGTGGTGACTTTAAGTGGTGAGCTGGGTGCGGGTAAGACCACCTTTACTCGTGGCTTCATGCAGGCGTGCAATTACGACGGCGCGGTAAAGAGTCCCACTTACACGTTGATCGAAACCTACTCTACGCAAGTTGGTGAAGTGTGCCATCTGGATCTGTATCGGCTGGAGGATCCTGAAGAACTGGACTTTATTGGCTTCAGAGATTTGCTCGAAGCAGAGAACATTTTACTGATCGAGTGGCCGGAACGTGTAGCAGCGGTAGCGGATCTGGCAACGGTTCAGGTGCAGCTTGAGCATCGAGACAGCGAATCGAGGTTGATTCGAGTCAACTCGGCTTTAACCTGACCTGATCAGACTTGGCCTGGCGTAGCTCCAGGCTTCCGGGCCCGCCGGGTTTGACAGGATTGCCATCGTCACAAGTGTTACGCGCTGGTTACTACCGGTAGTTATACCTGTAATAGTGCTTTAAATTTGTGTCCTATATTGTTAACTTTTAAGGGAACTCTTGCAGACTGACCAAAAGTGGTCTGTAATAAATATGTAACACTATACTTGGCCATTTATTCAACTGTGATCCACAACCGTCGCCAATTTTTACAGCTTGCCGGACAGTCTCTGTGGGCATTGCCTTTGGCTGCAGGATCAGCTGCGCAAGCGCAAAGCACTCAGGTGCAAGTGACTGGCGTGCGATTTCACGAAGACCGTGGCCGCATGAAGCTGCATCTCGATCTGGATCGTCTGCCGGAGCGGCACAACGTTTTCACGTTGCAGAACCCGCATCGTATTGTTGTTGATCTGCCGTCCAGTCGTATCTCGACACTGCTGTCGAGAGAGCTAAAAGCGCGCGGCACTGTCAGGCGTATCCGTTATGGCAAGCGCAACTACGATGACTTGCGGATCGTGCTTGATATGAACAGTGCACCGGGCAATGTCAGCAGCCGTTTGTACCAGTTCAAGGGTACGGATAAAAAGCGCATCGTCGTTGACCTTGGTATGGCGCCTGTCACTGCAGAAGAAAAAGATGATCCGGTGGATGCCACTGATCTGCGCGATATTGTGATTGCAATCGACGCGGGTCACGGTGGTAAAGATCCGGGTGCGATCGGTTACCGTGGTACCAAAGAAAAAGATGTCACGCTGAAAATATCCAGAGAGCTGTTTAAAAGACTCAAACGCGCTAAAGGCTTTCGACCGGTACTGATACGAGAGACAGATCACTATCTGTCTCTGACGGACCGAGTACACAGGGCGCGACAGAATCGAGCTGATTTGCTGGTTTCAGTGCATGCCGACGCTTTTCCTGATAAATCTGCGCACGGCACGTCGGTGTATGCGCTGTCTACCAAAAAGCCTAGCTCCCGTGCGGCTGAGTTGTTGGCGCGCACTGAAAATCAGGCGGATAAATTGTTCGGTGAAATTGCTGTAGCTGAAACCGAAGAGCACTTGCATAGAACTCTGATTGACCTTGCGCAAAATGCTGTTCTTGAATCAAGCATCGAGTGCGGTGATGTTATTCTCAAGCATCTGTCAAAAGTCAGCACACTGCACAAGCCAACTGTAGAGCAGGGTGGTTTTGCTGTATTGCGCGCGCCCGATGTACCGTCGCTGCTGGTAGAAACCGCGTTTATCTCCAACCCGAGAGAAGAGCGCAAACTACGCAGCTGGCTCTATCAGCGCAAGATGGCCAAGGCCATGTCTGAAGGCATCGTTAACTATTTTATGGATAATGCTCCTCCTGATTCGGTTATTGCTAGTCTGGTTGTTCAGCAGAGGGGATAGGGTTGGGTGGTCACCCGATGGCTTTTTTTCACATGTATCGCGATTAAGATTCGCTGCGCTTAACGTTTGTTCTTTTGCCGGGTGCTGTGTTTTATTCATTCGCTGCGCTCAACTAAAGCGACTTGCCATCCATGGCGTTTTTCGATGCCAGTCCCTGGCTCTACGAGTCACTTTTGCAAAAGCGGCAAAAGTAACCAAAAACGCTTTTTCGCACTGCTTTGCCCTTCTGGTGGCTGCGCCATTTTTTGAAATCATCCGAAGTCGGGCCGCGCTAATGGCACATCCTTGTGCCGCTAGCGCTCACGCGCCATCCATGGCGCTTAGACCCGACTCCGGATGATTTCAAAAAACAAATCAAACGCTCAGAAAACTCGCTTCGCATCGTCTTTTAGTTCGTGATCAACGTTTATTCATTCTGCTGTTCGTTCTTAGCCTAGTGCTTTGGCATTATTTAATTTTCGGATAGACGGATTTCAGTTTTGATCGGGCATCGTCGATTTTCATATGCCAGTCCACTCCACGCTGTTTGTCATTGGTAGCACTCGACCATGCCCGTATTTCTGTCTTGAGTG
>CALLLW010000010.1 GCA_938007995.1 uncultured Granulosicoccaceae bacterium
CAAGCTGCTCTTCGGCGCTCGCAAGTTCTTCTCGAATCGATGTGGTGTTGACGCTGGGCACAACTCATGTTGCAGTACAACTGTTACTGATAAAAGCTTGTTTACTCAATTGACATGTGGCAAAGGGGTGAGCAGTTACCAAAAAAGCTCACTGAAACCGATAGCAACACGGTTATTGTCGCGGTGCTGTCACTGGTCTGTACGCTGGTATTGATGATTCCCGCGGCCCATAGCTGGCAGTCTGTATCTTTACGTGAGTATGGTTTGCTGTTCGGTACGGCAGGCTTTGCAACACTTGGACACTTTTGCCTGACTCATGCGTTTCGCTGTGCACCTATCGCTGCTGTACAACCGGTGACGTACCTGCAGTTGGTATGGGCGACTTTGCTGGGTATTCTGTTATTTGGCGATGCGCTTGATTTTTATGTGATTGGCGGTGGTGCGATGCTGGTGATATCAACCACCTACATTGCTCACCGTGAATCAGTACTGTCAAAACAGCAGGCAGCCGGCAAAAGTTAATTTTTGCAGCGGCTGCTATGTTGTGCTGTTGGCTGAACGGCCCCTGCTACAGTGCAGGGTCGCTTTGTTGAGCTTGCAGGGAGCAGGTGTTTAGATCAACCTGACCCTGCGTATAGATTAATGCCTCAACATAAACAGTTGACGGCGGTGCGGTCAAAGCTACTGTTGGCGATTCATCCTCTTCAGTGCTGAATGCTGCTTCTGTCAACTCAATGCCCTGAAAGTTTTCATCGAGGTATCCCAGCGCCACCGCTGCGTGTTCATTGCCTGTCTTGATGCCGTTACAAGTCAGCTCCAGTGCCAGACCTTCAGAGGCGGTGAATTGCTGACTGATACAACTGTTGTTGATTGAGACTGTATTGTTTTCTGCGGTGACTGTACCGTGGCTACATGCCTGCCAGCCATTTAAGCCTTCTTCAAAGTAGCTGTTAATCAATGCTTCGGAGGATTGTCCCTGCGCCAGATTAGTCAGCTCGCAGTTATCTATTTCAGCACCATCCTGAGCGTAAATCAGTACTTCTGCGTATGCAGTATTCTGCGGTGCGCGCAAAGTTGCATTCACATTGGTGAAGTTCGTGTCGGGAATCTCTGCCTCAACGGTTTTCAGTGGCTGGTAGTCTTCATCAAGATAACCGAATGTCATGCTGGCCCAGTTAGTGGTGGTTTTACTGGCACTGCAATTGACAAGCATGTTGTCATTCACCTGTGCAGGCACCATCTGGTACAAGCATCCACCGGCGTCAAGTACTGCAGAGCTTTCTGTTCGAGTCTCGTTACTTTTCAGGCTCACCAGTTGCGGGTCACTGCAAGCACGCCAATTGCCAAAGCCACGTTCAAAACCACCGCGATCCAGCAGATTGCTTGACAGGGCTGCACCAATTTCGAGTGGACCACCTGTGATCTGCAATGCATCACAGGCACTCAGACCCGCGCTGATTGCCACCAACAAAGTGACATTTTTTACTGTTAGTGTCATTAGTTCTCCACCCTGAATTAAGCCCTGTAAAACAGCAGACTTTCAAGTGGATATCGGAACAGCGGCTAATACCTTGAATGTGATGGAGTTGTTGGTTTGCAAGCAGGTCAAAGGCGAAGTTCTCTGCAAAAATACTATTCAGCCAGAAGTCAGCCAGAAGTCAGCCAGAAGTCAACCAGTGCAGAGAATTCTGAAAATTTTATATAGGCATGGCCGACAGCATTGTGTGAACAGTGCTGTGTTAAGTAAGGGGGCAGGTAGCACGGTTACACTGTATCGCGTCAACCGCGCTCCAGTGTCAAGTTTAAGTGCGAATGGGTGTGATATATTCCGGCTCTTGCGATAGGCCACAAGCATTTGTTGATCTGCCAGTGTCAGGCACAAATCAGGTGTTGGGCGCAAATTACTCGATTTTTACAATGACATTGGTGTGCGCCGGGTAACACGTAACATCATGTCTGGTGATATGTGGTTTTGAAGCGGGTCAAGTGGCCCGCAAAGAACTCGTTTTCAGAGCAGGTGTCCGTGTCAGACAGTGGTAGTCATAAAATCTGAATTTATTCAGAAATGCGAGAAACTGCAGTTAAAATAGCTGCAGTACTAAAGGTTAGTGTTTAACGGGTTTTGCAAAACCGGACTTAAGCGCCAGGTTTTCAAGATAGAAAGGTTATAACGACATCGGTGTGTCTTCGAGGTAGTGGTTTGAAAGAAATTTTATTGTGTATGTTGATTACTTCTACGCTCGTATCCTGCGGCGGTGGATCCAATCTATCGAGCGAAACTGCTGGCACTGGTGAGACAATCACCGGTGCCGCAGCTGGTGACGGATCACAGTTGACAATAATCAACCGAAGCGGCCAGACGTTTATCACATGGCCTGAGACATCCCCGACTGATGGCTACCATGTGTATCGCCATACCAGCCCGATCACACCTGACAATCTGCAACTTGCCAGCAGACTGACAGGGCGTTGGGGTCCGCTGGATGAAAACACTTCTGTCGATCGGTTTGGCAGCGAAGCGTCACCTGATCATTTCGTGATAGAAGATCTTGCGTTACCGCTTAGCGATGATGTTGGTCTTTTTGTGCATACAACTCAGAGTGATCAGCAAGGTGCCGCTTACTATGCAATTACCCGGGTACGGTCCGGCGTAGAGGATCTTGATGTGGTACCCGGTGAGTTAGCAACCATTTACCCTGTAGAAGAAAGGGTTGATACACCGGCGCCCGTATTGGCAGATTCTCTCAATGATGGCAAGGGTCGCCTGTATACGCACTACATGGATTACTCACGATGGAATCCGACCTTAAACGGCTATGCATTCAGTTATTCGGTTGCACTGCCTTTTAACTACGATGGCTCACGTGAGTACTCACTACGACTTTATCTGCATGCTTTTGGCGAGCCGCAAAAATACCTGCCGGAAACAGAGTTTCAATGGCCGGTAATACAGGTGTTTCCGCATGAGCCCGGTTTTAGAGAGAACACCTGGCATAGTTGGTGGTATGGGCATTCTGCAGAGCATAACTACAATATCGACGGCGATATACCGCGATCCGGGGTAATAGAGAACTTTACCGAACAACGCGTTCTAGCTGCGATCAACTATCTGGTGAATGAAAGTGACTTAAACATTGATGCCGATCGGGTGCATGCTTTCGGTCACTCAATGGGTGCATCCGGAGTGGTCTCCATGGGTTTGAGATATCCGAATGTATTTGCAGGGGTATACGCCAGTCAGCCAATGATGAATTATGGTGCAAGCCCTTTGTTTCAGGAAAACTACTCCAGAGTGTGGGGTGAGAGAGCAAGCAATCTTCCAATAGTGAACGAGGGCGAGTTTGCCGACGGAATCACTGAGTACGGCGAAGGTGGAAGCAACCCGAACGGAGTGTACGACTGGATGAATCATTTTCAACAGATAGAGCAGCGCAAAGGCGACAGATTTGCCTATCTGATGGTTGATCACGGTAAAGCAGACGGCACAATTGACTGGGCCACTCAGGCAGAGCCTGTGGCACGCAGCTTTAACAGTGGAAAAGTCGGGTTTTCCAGAATTGCAATTGAAGGTGCCGGACATAGCTGGATGAGCTTCGGTTCAGTGGTTGGCAATGTATTCGGGATTTTGCGCGATGATGAATTCGGCTGGCGGTATCCTCGAACTTTAAGTTTTCCGGCAATTGGTAATGCATCTGCCTCTGGAAGCTTACAGCCCACGTTAAGCGGTGACGATCGGTACAATACAAATATTGAATGGGCAACACCAATCAACAATTTTGATGAATCTATTGTAGAAACAGCTGATAGCTATGCAATCACTCTGCGATCTCTAACAATAGATCAGACCGCTGATATTACACCTCGTAACACTAACCTGTTCAGGCCATCGTCCGGTGCTGGCTGCAGTTGGAATGCAAGATCTATTACCACTGATTCAACAATCAGCTCCGGAAATATGAGCGTGGATTTCGATGGGCTGGTAACCGCGACCGGTGTTCCTGTTACTGCGAGCGGTAGTCGATTGACAATCAGTTGTTAACGGAGTGACCCAGCCGGGTCAGGGTGCTGGCTATTGTGGTGATCAAATCAAGTCGGGCTGTTATGCAAATACTCCGTGTATATAGAGCTCATTGGATTCGCCTCTGATTTTAAATACCCAATAGCGGGTGCCCTGGCTGTCATCGGCGATAAAATAATCTCTGCGTATGTCTGTGTCGTCCCACCAGCCAGTTTCAATTCTTTCGATACTGCTGATTCGTTGTAAACGGCAATTGCACAGCTTTGGTTTATCCAGTATCCATAACGGTCTTTGTGGCCAGTCAGGGCTGTAATCCTGCGGGCAATCAGGGAATGATTTTTTCCAGGCTTTTTCAGGCCTGTGATCTTCGACGGTCAGCAGAGTATGTAAAGCATCCTGACCAAGCCGTCCGCAGAGTTTATCGATCACTTCACTGAGGCTTTTTTGTTGTCGCTGGCTTTTGTGAAAAAAATCAGCGCCATCGCGTTCAATGCTGCTGAAGGTGTCTGCCAGCATATGTAAACCACAAACCGGAGCAGGTAATTCGGTTTGTGATAATCGTTCCGAGAGCACCTGGTGTAGATGCTGCACCTGACTGGTTGCCTGTAGAAATCGTATTGTTATACACGTATGTTGCAGCTGTTCATGGCGCAGTGTGAATGTATAGCTGTTAACACCACAGTCGCGTGTTATAAGAAACGCGCTGAGCTCATTACACATGCGTTGGGTTGCAAACTGCAAGGCGTTGGTATCATCAACTTCTACTGGCAAATCCAGTGCACGCTCAAAAAACTCACTGCTGCGGATCGGTTTAACCGGGTAGGGGTGTCTGCCGAGAAGGCAGTCAAGATACCGGTTAAAGCCCGGTCCAAAACGTCGCGTGAGTGAAGCCGGAGAAATATTCAGCAAAGCACCAATTTTATGCATACCGGATTGCTTCAGCCCGGCTTTAATCTTTGCATCAACATCAAGCAGTGTAACGGGTAGATCTTTAAGCTGCTCTGCCAGCTTTTCCTGCTGTGTAACGGCAGTCCGACAGGCAGCGCATGCCAGAAGGTTTGCGGCGAGAGGGTTTGGGGCAACACCGGTCTGTGCGTTGAACCCAAGCTTTAACAGCTCACTGTAGATCAGCTTAATCAGGATCTGATAGCTTTCAAATAACCGTTTACTGCCGGCTATTTCTATCAGCAGATGATTTGGCGGGTGTAAACTGACAACTGAAGAAAACTGTGTTGCCCATTCACCCAACTGCTGAAGCAGTTGTTGTTGCTTCTCGTCACTGTATTCAACTGCAGTGAGCGCCGGGCACAGTGCGTAGGCACTGTTGAGCGTCATACTGCGATTAATGCCAAAAGCCGTCGCACCGGTGGTGCAGCTGTTGATCAGCTGCCGGTTACTCACTCGTTCGATGATAGCAATCGGAGCAGACTGCTCCGGGTTGACCGACTCAAGTTGCAGGTTTGGCAGATAGAGGCTGGCCCATAGCTGTTTTCTTCGAGGTTGCTTTTCGCTAGTTGGTTTTTCCTCGGGCTGTTTTTCCCTGGTTTGTTTTTCCCTGGTTTGTTTTTCTCCGGTTTGTGTTTCTCCGGGTTGCTTTTTGTTAGGCGACTGATTCATTGAGTTGTTTCAAGGAGGTATTTTACAGGGCATAAGTTGCATAGAAATTGTCCATGGCAAATGCTTCACGGTGATTGATTCGGATTAAATTCACAGTGCGAATGTCATACGGGTTTTCCTGAAAAGCCGCTGGCAAAACTCACTGACGCTAAGCGATGTTGTGGGTTTTTCTTTTAACAGCCTTTGATGTAACAGCAATTCAATCTGTTGTAGGTTCTGTGTTGACGGATTGATGATTTTGTATTCCGCATTTCCGGCAGCTTGCTGTTCACAAGAGGTCACCAGTATCGGCTTCGACAAGCGCCCGAGGAATTGATACATGCCATCCAGGGTTTCCTTAACAGACGCATCTTTACCCACTATTTTGAATTTTCTATTTTTGTAGTGAGTGTTAAACAGGGTCAGAATATTATCGGCAGTGCTGCTTTTAATAATATTTTCCTCAGCCAGCTTTTGCAGGCGTTGTTCAAACTCGCTGACAACCCGGTTATTGATGATGTAGCGGGTGTCATCGTGGGATTTGTTATCTGATGAGAGCAACCACCGCATTACCGGTGTGCCCTGATCCGATATAAAAAAGCTCAACAGCGCGCTGGTATCTAAAAACAGGATTTTTATCATTTTTATGTCCTTTGTTGTTTATCAGGCTTTATTATTTTTTTGAGTCAGGAACTAATGGATGTTGTGGTTATTGCCCTCACTGTGTGGGTGGTCCTGAATTGGGTTGTCTTTCGGGTTGTCTTTCAGTTTGTCTCTGGCAGCGGCGGCTGCATTACGCTTTATTGGTGCAATATTGCCGACGTTATTCGGTGCAACATTGTTCCGTTTCAGTTGTAAGGTGCTGAGTCTGCCGCCACGGTTTTTTATGATGTCGGCTTTTAAGTGCTGATTACTGTGCTGTAAAACGATTCTCAATCCTGCCGGTGATGAAGTGCGCGCCGCTCTGTGTGACCGGTAGCATACTGCCCATGATCTGCCTTGTTCTGCGGCAAGCTGTAGCCGGCGCTGACGCCGTTCGTCCGAGCTTTTATCAGCCCATAACACTACCGATGAAAATACAGCGCTGCGTAGCAGTTGCTCTGTTGTCCAATAGGCATCTTTAGCGTCATTGCAGTCGATCACTAACAATCTTTCCAGCGCAATACCTGCGTTGACGAGTGCCGGGGCATAAGGGGTGTAGGGTGGTGCCACGAGAGCAATCCACTGCTGTTGTTGTGTCAGTGCAGCCAGGGCTGGGAGCAACAGGGTGAATTCACCAACTCCCTCGTGGGCAACCATTAACTCGGTCAGAGCGCCAACCGGCCAGCCACCTGAGGGGAGTGCTGCGTCTAGTTCAGGGTGGCCGGTTGAGAATGTTTCTCTTTTTTCATGTTGTTGCCGACCTTTCCACAGGGCCGGGTGCTTTAACAACGCTTCGACAGTCATGTTTCATTGAAAAACCTTTGTGGCAGCGGTTGTGCTGCCAGCGCCGTAGTGATGACGGGTTTTTGCCTTGGTTTATTTCACTACTTCTTTGTAAAGTGATATTGATAAATTTATTTTCAGCTTTGCTTTTACGGTTTTGCTATTTGAGTTACTGGTTTTATCTACTTACTGCCCGGTTCTTTTTTATTGTTAGTTTTTTTACTATCAATTCTTTATATTTGAGATGTTGTGCCGAAGCACGCCAACATAAATACCTTCAATCGAGAACTCCTGTTCTTTAAGATCTACTTCTATGGGATCAAAGTCATCGTTTTCAGGGAACAGGGTGACTTTATTGCGCACGCGATGGAAACGTTTAACCGTGACTTCATCTTCTACCCGGGCAACAACAATCTGCTTGTTACGAGCTTCCTTTGCGTGGTGTACAACGAGAAGATCACCATCCAGTATACCGACGTTGCACATACTCATGCCTTTAACTCTTAGCAGATAGTCTGCTTTGGGTGTGAACAGCGACGGGTCAATCAGATGGTGATCCTCTACGTTCGATACAGCGAGAATCGGTTCACCGGCAGCAACGCTGCCAATAACAGGGAGCGGAATAGCCTCACCGGCATCGGTAATGACGCGACAGGCTTCAACATGCTCGGCCGCGGCGGGCAATATGACAATACCGCGTGACGCGCCGGGCAGGATTTCTATCATGCCTTTGCGCTCAAGCGCCCGCAGGTGGGACTCCGCCGCATTGGCTGACTTGAAACCCAGCATATAGGCGATCTCGGCCCGGGTGGGGGGCATGCCGTCTTCGCGAATACCCTGGCAAATCAGCCCGAGTATTTCCTGTTGTCTGTCAGTAAGCATAGGTTTTATGGTGAGTCTTTATCCAGTACTGTACTTATATACAATAAACTCTGAACAAACAAGTTTAATTTGCTGGTCCATCCGTACCCGAGTGAGTGACCACGCTTCTGACTCAATATCAGGGTCGGATGC
Source organism: uncultured Granulosicoccaceae bacterium (assembly GCA_938007995.1). GTDB lineage: Bacteria > Pseudomonadota > Gammaproteobacteria > Granulosicoccales > Granulosicoccaceae. The sequence goes on from CALLLW010000010.1 coordinate 8,054, forward strand.
ATTAGTAGTGCAGTTCCGGATCTGTGCCGGGGGAACGCTGAGCGGGTGGTATCACTGGCTCGTAAGTCGTTTCTCTACGGTGTCTCGATAAGACGTTCATATTCACCTGTTGTACACATGTTTCAGGCGCTAAGTCTCTCAAATATCACACGAATGTTACAAATTTGTGAGTTCAAAAACATACTTGAACCGGAACGAACTGCCGGCAGCCTGTTCTTACTACCGAGGCCATCGCGGCTGTACAACAATAAATATTTGGAGAACAGTATGGACATCAGCAAAACCAAAGCAGTTCTGGCACTGGGTATCTCAGGTGCCATGTCGGTCGGTGCAGCGAACGCAAGAGTTCCTGACACCGCTTACGAGAAAGCCGCCGATCACAGCCGCGCCGCCAGCGACTCGATCATCTCGGTCAGTGGGCCAAACATCCGCGTTACCGTCTATGACGGTATCGCTACCATGATAGGCAAAGCTGACTCCTCTCACGAGGCAGATGCGGCCGAGCAGGAAATCCGCGCAGTGCCGGGCATCGAGCATGTCATTAATTTGATCACGTGGGGTTAGTACCCCACCGGGAATCGCACTTGCCGGATCTGTTCTCTCTGCCTGCTCCAGGTGTCATTGAATAAGCGGTGGTATACTGCCGCTTCGACACCCGCGCCGTTTGGGCACAAGCAAACGGGATAACGGCCGGGCTAATAGCGGAGAAAATCCTTGGTCACATCAATAATTCTCATCACCGCCGACAGGCTCAGGGTTAACGACGTCGCGCAGAAGCTCACAGCGGTAGATGGAATATCAGAAGTTTATTCGGTCAGCGGTAACTACGACCTGGTGGCAATTGCCCGCGTACCAGACAACGATGCTTTGGCCGATATGGTCACCAACCGTTTTGTAGAAATCGACGGCATAGAAACCACTGACACCATGCTGGCTTTCAAGGCATACTCGAAGCACGATCTGGAATCGATGTTTTCTGTGTAACTCACTCCTTCCGCCTCTGCAGCACGCATGCACCAGCGGCTTATTGCAAATCACCCGTCCAGTCCAATACCAAACCGAAACCGGCAAGTCATTGCCCGCTGAGCTGACAACCATCTATAGTTAGCTAATCAGTTTCTATGCACGGTAGATAGCAATGGCCCAGGTGGTTACCACAAAACAGATTCTCGGCGGTAAATGCGCTGTTGGTGAGACAGTCACGGTACAGGGCTGGGTGCGTACCCGGCGGGATTCAAAAGCCGGCATTTCCTTTCTGAATGTCTACGACGGCAGCAGCTTTGACGGTGTGCAAGCGGTGGTGCCCGAGAGCCTCGATAACTATCAGGACACTGTACTCAAGTTGACATCCGGCTGCTCGGTTGAGGTGACTGGCACCGTCGCCGAGTCGCAGGGCGGTGGCCAGGCGTTTGAGATGCAGGCGACCGATGTGGTTGTACACGGTTGGGTCGATGATCCTGAAACCTACCCGATAGCAAAAAAGCGCCATACTTTTGAGCACCTCAGAACGGTAGCGCACCTGCGACCACGCACCAACGCCTTTGGTGCGATCACCCGCGTCAGAACCACGCTTGCCAATGCGGTACACAACTATTACTACGATCGTGGCTTCCAATGGATCAATACACCCGTCATTACCGGCAGTGACTGCGAAGGCGCGGGCGAGTTGTTTCGGGTGAGCACGCTCGATCTTGCCAATCTGCCAACCGGTAAGGATGGCAAGCCTGATTTTGAACAGGACTTCTTCGGCGGTGAATCATTTTTGACTGTTTCAGGCCAGCTTAATGTTGAGTGCTTCGCGATGGCTTTGTCAAAGGTGTACACCTTCGGCCCGACGTTCCGAGCTGAAAACTCCAATACCAGTCGTCATCTGGCAGAGTTCTGGATGATCGAGCCTGAAATCGCCTTTGCCGGACTCGATGAAAACGCAGCCCTTGCAGAAGACTTTCTCAAGTACCTGTTCAAAACTGTACTGGATGAACGCGAGGACGACATGGCGTTTTTTAACCAGCGTGTTGATAAAGGCTGTATCGAACGACTAGAAAAAATGCTGCAAACTGATTTTGAACAGATGGAATACACCGATGCAGTGACCATACTCAAGAGCTGCAACAAGCAGTTTGAGTTTCCGGTAGAGTGGGGGCACGATCTGCAGTCAGAGCACGAACGCTACCTGACCGAAGAGCATGTCGGTAAACCGATTGTGTTACGCAACTACCCGAAAGAAATCAAAGCCTTTTACATGCGTGAAAACGAAGACGGTAAAACCGTTGCGGCAATGGACGTGCTGGCACCCGGTATAGGTGAAATTATTGGTGGTAGTCAGCGCGAAGAACGGCTTGATGTACTGGATGCCAAGCTCAACGCTCAGGGTATTTCAGAGGAGCTCTGGTGGTATCGAGATCTGCGGCGCTACGGCACCGTGCCACATGCCGGCTTTGGTCTTGGCTTTGAAAGGCTGATCAACTACATCACCGGCATGGAAAATATACGCGATGCGATTCCTTTTCCACGCACTCCTAAAAGCGCACCGTTTTAACCGGAAAAAACCGTATTGATTTCATCTATTGTGCAGGTGCTGAGTACAGCAGGTTTTACTCGGCTGGATGCTATCGCGCTTGTGATATTTGCTATCTCGTGGGTGATGCACTACTGGATTGTCAATAGCTCACCGTGGCGGCATAAAACCATCTCGGCCAAAATGAGTCTGTTCCGGCAACGATGGATGACCAACATGGTTTATCGTAATCCCAAAATGCCAGACACACTTATCCAGAACACTTTGCAATATGGCGTACTGTTTTTTGCCTCCACATCAATACTGATAGTGGGTGCGTTAATGGCGGGCCTTGGTGCATCTGATCAGGCAATCAAATTACTCGGAGATCTGCCGTTTACCGCTGGCACCACGCGCAGTGTGTGGGAGATCAAGGTATTGCTGGCGATTTTGATATTCACCTTCGCGTTCTTTAAGTTTGCCTGGAGCTACCGGCTGTTTAACTATGTGTTGATCCTGATCGGTGCTGCTCCAGATGACTCTGTGGCCAGTGTCAGAGGTACACCTGACGCGGTTGATGCAGAAGAGTATGCGAGAAGAGCAGGGCAGTTACACACACTGGGTGCAAGACACTTTACTACCGGTCTAAATTCCTACTTTTTTGCACTGGCCGCCTGTGCATGGTTTCTGAGCCCGGTGCTGTTCATTGCGGCCACCGTCTGGGTTAGTCTGGTGTTGTATCGACGCGCTTTCTGGTCTGCTTTTGGCAAAACGCTCGGCAATATCGAAGAGTTGGATGCTGGCAGTTAACGTTGGCGTTATAAGTAACGTTGATTAATGACAGTCATATTTTCTGCCATCAGATTTCCTGTCCAGGCTCATGAATAGCGCGATACGACTCCGGCCACAGGGATTGCGGCAGAGCACCGCGCTCCTGAATCCACGGGTGAATAGTCACAGCCTTTCTTAGCATCTGTATGGCTGTCTCGTGGCGACCCTGAATGCGTAGTACGTGATACATGCCGGACAAAGCACCGAAGTGATTCGGATAGAGTGAAAGCGTGGTTTCAAGGTCAGTCAGTGCGCCGGCATAGTTTTCCCGCAAAAACCGTGCGAATGCGCGCTGGTTATAACCTTCAAAGTAATCCGGCGCTTGTTCGACTACCTGATCAAAAAGTTTCTCCGCCGCTTCATAGTCATAGGCTTCACGGCGCGCACGGCCGTCGTCGAGTAGCTGCCGCGCATCTGCGGTTGGCGCCAGATTAAACCAGTACTCCCACAGTATGCCCTCGGCCTGGCGGCCTCGACTCTCGGACTCGGCAGACGCCAGCTCGCGAAACATGATCTGTTCGATTTCAGCTAATTTTGCAATATTTTCTTCGGCACTTGACGCTGTATCGGGTTCGGCGCTTTGTGCAGCCAGAGGCATTGGCAGTGAAAACAGCAGTACATAGAAAAGCAATATCATCTGCCTACGCAGATGGTGCACAATTGCAGATGCAAGCATAGGTGGCCTCGTGTAGTGTTGGGGCGTCAATAGATATATTGACATAGCTGTCAACACTTTACCTTACCGAATACCACAGACTGTTAATAGCAAACCTCGGGGATTATTGAATAATGAAAGTTGTTCTTGGAACAATGACCTTTGGTGATCAGGTCGATCACGACGGTGCAATAGCGATGATAGACGCTTTCAAAGCGCGCGGATTCAATGAACTGGATACAGCCTATGTTTATCACGATGGTAAAACCGAAGAGTTGCTCGGCCAGATAAAGCAGTCAGACACACTCAACGGCCTGCCGGTGGCCGGTAAGGCAAATCCCGCAGTCATGGATGGTCTTACTCCTGAGTCGATCACACACCAGATCACTACTTCTTTGCAACGTACCGGGCTCGATTCTTTCGATCTTTACTACCTGCATCAGCCGGATCTGAACACAGATATTCGCACCACACTGGCGACTGTCTTTGAGCATTATCAACAGGGCAGGTTCAAACGTTTTGCACTGAGTAACTACGCCGCCTGGCAGGTGGCACAGATTCATGAGATCTGTCAGCAGGAAGGCTGGATGCAGCCCGTGGTTTATCAGGGCATGTATAACGCGTTAACGCGTGATGTTGAGCGCGAGTTGTTGTTGTGTCTTACCGACTACCAAATGGGCTTTTATGTATACAACCCGCTGGCGGGTGGCATGCTAAGCGGAAAGCATGTTGAAACGTCTGCAGATAATCAACCGGCATCAGGACGCTTTGCAACGTTTGCCGGGTATCAGGATCGCTACTGGAAATCGGACTACTTTAGTGTGATGAAATCCATTTGCAGTGCCTGTGCTGCTGCCAACATAGAGCCAGCCAATGCCGCGTTGCGCTGGCTGGTGCATCATTCAGCAGTTGCCGGTGATGATAAAAACGCCGTTATTCTTGGCGCAAGTAAGCTTAAGCATTTGCAGAGTAATCTTGATGCCTGTGCAGATGACAGATTGCCTGAATCTGTAGTGGCAGCCTTTGATGAAGGATGGGAAGAAGTTCGACCAGCTTGCATCAAGTATTTTCGGCCCTAGTGGGCCACTTGAGAAAAAGGGTGACAAAATTTTCACAGCCACAGGCGTCAGAGCAAGGCGGAAAAACACAGGCATAGCAGGCTCTACGTCTAGGCCATATTTTATCAATGATGGCAACGCGGCTGTGACGTCTGTGGCGAAGAAAACTGTTACTTTATTTTTCAAGTGGCCCACTAAATGTAATCCTGCGCACAACGGTAACGTGTTGCTGCTGCCTGTGACCACCAAGCGCAAACTGATCATCGTTTGCCCCGCTGTTAAATTACTTTTTGCAGGTAGCGAATCAATTTGAATCATACCGATAGCAGTGATCGCAGTGACTTCAATCGCCGTGGCATTTTGTTAATGATCGCGTCGATGGTGCTTTTCTCGATTGCTGACTCACTGGTGAAAGTAATCACGTCATCACTTTCTGCAGCGCAGATTCTTTTTTTACTAATGGGTGGTGCGCTGGTGATATATACATCGATCGCAGTGGTGCAGGGTGAGAACCTGATCGATCGCAGAGCCTTCTCACCTGTGTTACTGCTGCGCTACCTGACAGAGGTGGTAGGTATGATCGGTATGATCAACGCACTGGCACTGATACCTATCTCAACCGTTGGCGCGGTAACACAAGCGTCTCCTATTCTTGCGGCAGTCGGTGCGGTGATTTTCCTGCGTGAACAGATTGGCTGGCGGCGCTGCGTTTGTATCGCACTGGGGTTTGTTGGTGTATTACTTATTGTGCAGCCCGGTGCGTCAGAGTTTGACTTAAATGTATTGTGGGCAGTGCTGGCACTGGTGGCATTGTCGGTTCGTGATCTGACTACGCGTCTGGTGCCAAAAGATATGTCTTCGATTGGACTGGCTGCCTACACCATGGCAGCATCAACACCGGTCGCAGCGGGCTGGGTATTGCTGCGCGGTGAAGAGCTTTTGCCGGCGCATATCAACTGGGTGATTGTCTGCCCTTTGATTTTAACCGGCTCACTCGCGTATATGTTAATCATCGCATCACTGCGCGTTGCTGATGTTTCTGTAGTCATGCCATTCAGGTATTCGCGTGCCGTTTTTCTGCTTGTGATAGGCGTGCTGATCTTCGGTGAACGTCCGAATGCACTGATGTTAATCGGCGCATTGCTGATTGTGGCGTCTGGTATCTATATGATGCGACGCGAGCAGCAAGTGCGAAGACAACAACGGAGTGGGCCGCCTGAGAAATAGGGTGACAAAGATTTCACAGCTACAGGCGTCAGAGCAAGGCGGAAAAACGCAGGCATTGCAGGTTCTACGTCTAGTTTTTCCGACGCGGCTATGGCACCTGTGGCGAAGAAAATGGTTACTTTATTTTTTAACTGGACCACCAGTGGCTATCTACTTGTTATGGGTGGCGTTAAGTTTTCTACTGTGGCAACTATAAAGCACGTTAACGTCAACGTTGGCGCTGCAGAAACCAATACAAAAACGATGATCAAAACTCGTTGCACATTAAAACCACGGCAAACAAAAAACCGGAGATGCTAAAACGGCATCATTTGCCGGAAAGTTAATGGTGGTAAGCGCCGTTCTTTCACCGCACATCACGGTGGTTGCTGCGTCTGGATACGCATGATCAATTGAGTGTCCGTTACTTAAACTTGCGACTACTTATTGTATACATATTGTATTTTACAGTGATACAATCGGACGAAATTCCGATGAATACCGTCTCATGATTCCTTCAAAAAAAGACCTTGCTTATCATTCGCTGATAGAGAGGGTACTCACACTGGATTTGAAGCCAGGTTCGGCACTCGATGAGGTCGCACTGAGCACCGAATATAATCTTTCCCGAACCCCGATGCGTGAAGTTTTTCAACGACTTGCAGGCGCTGGTTATGTAATTATTGAGAGTAACCGTGGCGCATCAGTTTCGTCGATGGACCTTGAAACGATGCGAGGTTTCTTTCAAACCGCACCGATGATCTACGCCGCAGTGGCACGGCTGGCCGCCGAGCTTGCAACCGATGCGCAAATTCGCGAATTGAAAAAAATTCAGGCGCGTTTTAAAAAGGCGGTAAAAAATAACACTGCCACCGACATGGCCATGCACAACCATCGCTTTCATGAGTACATGGGGGTAATGGCTGCATCACCTTATCTGGCACCAGGTCTTGGTCGTCTGCTAATTGATCATACTCGTATGGCGCAGCGCTTTTATCGGGTAAGTCATTCCAAATCTGACAAGCGTATTGAGTTGGCTTGTGATCAGCATGATCAAATGATCGACGCTCTAGCTAATCATCATGCGTCCGTTGCCGTTGAGCTAACACTTGCGCATTGGGAGTTGTCGCGTAGCGAGATGGATAAATATGTATTGCCTGATCCTTTGCCGGTTGTCGAGCCGGCAGATAGGGTGGCAACAGTAGCTGAGGGTAGTTGGCGATGAAATTTGAAGGTATCTACACGCCCGTGGTGACCCCGCATACCGATTCTTTTGATATTGATCACCAACGCTTCGAGCAAGTGATCAATATGCTGATTGAAGCGGGCGTCAACGGGCTGATTGTTGCCGGCACAACGGGTGAGTACTACGCACAAACGACAGATGAACGTATAGAGCTAATGCAAATCGCGCGTGATGTTATCGATAAACGCGTACCTTTGATTGTTGGTACGGGTGCTATCCGTACAGAAGACAGTATTCACTTTGCACAAAAGGCTAAGGCGGTTGGTGTAGATGCGCTGTTAATAGCAACACCTCCATATGCGTACCCGACAGGGCGTGAAATAGCGTTACACGCGTTGGCTATTGATCGTGAGGCAAATTTACCGGCGATGCTTTACAACTATCCTGGACGTATGTGCGTGAACATGGATGAAGAAACCCTCGATCGCCTGGGGAGAAGCCCGAATTTTTGTGCCATCAAAGAGAGCTCGGGTGATCCGAACCGTCTGCACATGCTCGCACGTGATTATCCACACATTCAGTTATCTTGCGGGATGGATGATCAGGCTCTTGAGTTCTTTGCATGGGGTGCTCGTTCATGGGTGTGTGCCGGATCTAACTTTGCACCGGAGGCACATATAGCGCTCTATAAAACGTGTGCTGTTGAAGGCGACTTTTCGAAAGGGCGACGAATCATGTCTGCCATGCTGCCCTTGATGCGCGTGTTGGAGCAGGGCGGCAAGTTTGTCCAGTGCATTAAACACGGTCTAACGTTAAGGGGCATTAATGCTGGGCCGCCACGCAGGCCGTTGCAACCGCTTAATAAAGATGAAAAGCGCGAACTGGCTGAAGTGATCGATACAATGAACAAGACCATTGCTGCGATTGAACATGAGAGCGAAGCGGAGAGCCAGTCATGAGTGAGCTATTAACGCATGAAGAATACCGGGCGATTGCAGGCAGCCTGGATCTACCACGCACAGCATTTATTGATGGGAAGTATCAGGCGGGTAGTGGTGCTGTGATGAAATCGATAAATCCTGCTACGGGTGAGTTGTTGTGTGAAATAACAGCTTGCAATGCTGGCGATGTCGATGCCGCCGTTGCGCATGCAAAACGGGCATTCGAGCAACGCAGCTGGGCAGGACTTGCACTAACTGCACGTAAAGAGGTATTGATTCGCTTATGCAAGCTCATCACGCGCAATCGTCGTGAATTGGCAGTGATGGAATGTCTTGATAGTGGAAAACCGATTCGCGATTGCGAATTGATTGATGTTCCTGAAACCATTGCCACCCTTAAATGGCATGCTGAGGCCATAGATAAAATCTACGATCAAACGGCACCGGCGAACGACGATGCCATAGCGATGATTGTGCGCGAGCCAATTGGTGTTGTTGCTGCAGTGTTGCCGTGGAATTTTCCATTGCTAATGTTGGCGTGGAAAATAGCACCGGCATTGGCCGCAGGTAACTCGGTGATTGTAAAGCCTGCAGAGCAAACCTCGTTAACTGCTTTACGCGTTGCAGAGCTTGCCAGTGAAGCAGGTATACCGCGTGGTGTTTTGCAAGTGTTGCCGGGTGAGGGTGATGCTGTAGGCGAACCATTGGGGCGGCACATGGACGTCGATATGGTGAGTTTCACAGGCTCGACCGACACAGGTAAACGCTTTTTACACTACGCCGCAGATAGTAACCTCAAGAAAGTAGTGCTTGAATGCGGTGGTAAAAATCCAGCTGTTGTACTCGAAGATGCAGAATATCTCGACCTGATTGCAGAACATATTGTTAATGGTGCGTTTTGGAATATGGGCGAGAACTGTTCAGCCAGTTCGAGGCTAATTGTGCATGAGTCTGTTAAAGCAGATCTGCTTGAACGTATTGTGGCGCGTATCCGTGACTGGCGCACCGGTGATCCGTTGAACCCCGCCAATCATCTGGGTGCCTTGATTGACTCCGATCATTGTAAGAAAGTATCTGCATACCTGGATTCTGCAAAACAAAAAGCACTGGTGGGTGGTACGCCAGAAGGTGCTTATTTCCCACCGACAATATTTGACGATGTGTCGCTCGATGATGCGTTAGCCACCGATGAAATCTTTGGTCCGGTATTGTCGGTTATTCCGGTGAGTTCGTTTGAGCAGGCAATAGAGATTGCGAACAACTCAAACTATGGTTTGACTGCCAGCGTGTACAGTGCCAACGGTAGAACAGCAATCAGAGCCGCACGTGCACTTCGCGCCGGCACCGTTACCGTGAATTGTTATGGCGAAGGAGATATCACAACACCCTTTGGAGGGTATAAGCAATCGGGCTTTGGCGGGCGCGATAACGGTTTGCATGCTCACGATCAATACACTGAATTGAAAACGATCTGGGTTGATCTCAGCGACCCGAATGCGGGAGACACGATCGCGTGAGTGAAATGATGAAAGGGCGCCAGCGGCGTGGCGGGCGCGCGGCACTACGTAAAAAACGTGAAAAGCGAGTGGTTCACATGCTGCCCGCGCTCAAGCGCGGTATGCCGTTGACCGAGCCGATGACACCGGAGCAAATCGAGAAAATCGATAATGCCTCGATGGATATATTAGAAAACGTCGGCGTCGTGTTTCGCGACGATCAGGCCATAGCTGATTGGAAAAGTGTTGGCGCTGACGTAAGAGAGGGTGATCGGGTGCACCTTGATCGCACCCTGGTGCGAGAGTTGATTACAACCATACCCGCTACGTTCACTTATTACGCCCGCAACCCTGAGCATAATCTGCCCTTTGGCAACGATCATAGTATCTTTGTCCCGATGACCGGTGCGCCGTACCTGCGCGATTTAGAAGATACGCGCCGTTCCCCGACCCTTGACGATTTGGCCAACTTTCACAAGCTTGCGCAAATGTTGCCATCGATGCACTCCAGTGCGCACCATATTGTTGAGCCAATGGATCATGTGGTTTCGCACAGACACCTGCGCATCACATACTCGTCAATGAAGTATTCAGATAAAACCTTTATGGGCATGACCACTTCAGGTCGCAATGCAGAAGATGTGCTCGATATGTGTGAGGTTTTATTTGGCAAGGAATTTCTTGAAAACCACCCGGTAGTTACCGGCAATTGCAATGGCAATTCACCATTGGTGTGGGATGAGACGATGCTCTCGGCGATGCGTGCGTTTAATCGTCGCAATCAACCAGTCCTGTGCTCACCCTTTGTATTGGGTGGTGCCAATACACCAGCGTCTACCGCTGCAGCTGTGGCCCAGTTAAATGCCGAAGCATTGTCTGCACTGGCCTACACACAAGTGGTACGTAAGGGTTGTCCTGCAATCTACGGACACTATCTCTCTACGGTGTCAATGGCATCCGGTGCGCCAATGGCGGGTACGCCCGAGATCAGCTTGATGAATTTTATGATTGGTCAGATGGCTCGATACTATGATGTGCCATGGCGAACATCTAACACGCTCGGCGGTGCAAAAACCTTTGATGCGCAAGCAGGTTATGAAAGCGCCACCACACTGATGTCAGTGTTGTTATCCGGTGCTAATTATTTATGGCATTCAGCGGGTTGGAATGAGGCAGGGATGCATTGCTCTATGGCCAAGTTTGTCGTCGATGCAGAACAGTGTGCAATGGGGTATCGAATGGCACAAGGTATTCAGTGGGACGACTTCAATGAAGCGTTATCAGCGGTAAGTGATATTGGCCCGGGAGGCCACTACCTCGGTCATCCACACACGCTTGAAAAGTTCCAAGAAGCGTTTTTTATACCCCGGTTATTCGACAATAATTCCGTTGAACAATGGATAGCGGATGGTAGTCAGGAAATTACCGAGCGGGCATTGAAAGAAGTAAAGTCGTTATTGAATAACTACGAAGAACCGAAGCTCGATCCAGCCGTTGATGAGGCGCTGCTTGACTATATAGCGCAACGCGAACGTGAGATTCCAGCTGTTGATGCGTTGAACACCGAGCACTAGTACTTGGTAAAAGCGATACAACAACCAGCTGACCCGGGCCCTGCAGCATGGAATTCGATACTCCCACCACAGTCGCCACGTTCGTCACTGAGTAATAAAACCACTGCTGACTGGTTGATTATCGGTGCAGGTTTTGCCGGCCTGTCTGCAGCGAGAAGACTATCCGAGCTTCATCCTAACGATCAGGTTATTGTGTTGGATGCCTGCAGAATAGCTGAAGGACCATCAGGCAGAAACAGTGGTTTTATGATCGATGTGCCACATGATTTAAGTTCTGATGATTATGGTGGTAACGCAAGCAACGACCATCGTCAAATAAGATTAAATCGGGCTGCTATCGCATACGCAATGCAGGCTAAAGATCAGTGGCAAATGGCAGATGAGGCTATTGTTGCCAGCGGCAAAATAAACGGGGCGATGTCTTCTCGAGGTGTCACTCATAATGAAGCGTACGCAAGACATCTGGATCGGTTGCACGAACCTTACGAGCGTCTTGATGAACAAGCGATGTTTGAAATTACCGGTACCCGCTGCTACCTGGAAGGATTGTACGCTCCTGGCACGGTTATGCTGCAACCGGCTTTGTATACCCGGCTGTTGGCAGCATCAATTGAGTCTTCCCGTTTGCGTATTCATGAGGCTTCACCCGTGGTGTCTCTGGAGAAAGAAGGTACAGGCTGGGTGGCATACACACCTCAGGGATCGGTTCGTGCCCCCCGAGTTGTACTGACTGTTAACGGCCATCTGCAGAGCTTCGGTTACTATGATCAACATTTGGTACATGTTTATACTTATGGCTCTATGACACGTGCATTAACGACCAGAGAAGTGAACGCACTGGGCGGGCAGAGCAATTGGGCACTCACACCCGCTGACCCTTTGGGCACAACGGTCAGACGGTTTAGTGGTACTGGCGGAGATCGAATCATCATTCGCAATCGTGCGACTTATGATCCCTCACTTTCTGTGAGTGACAAACGACTGGAGCGGATTGCTTCAGATCACGATCGGTCTTTTCTAAACCGGTTTTCAAAGCTCAAGGATGTCAGCATGGAATATCGGTGGGGTGGACGACTGTGTTTAAGTCTCAATAGTGTGTCGGTGTTTGGAGAGATCGATAAAAACCTGTATGCCGCTTGTTGTCAAAACGGATTGGGTACTGCAAAAGGAACAATCTCGGGAAAACTAATCGCTGAGCTTGCCAGTAGTGAACAATCAGATCTGCTTGAAGACCAATTGAAAGACACCGGGCCTGCAAAACTGCCACCCGCCTGGATTGCAAATCTGGGCGGCTCGGTCAGATTAAAGTGGGGAGAGTTTCGTGCGGGTAAAGAGCTTTAGTTAAAGGAGTGAAATCGAATGACAGACAAAACAATTCTTGTGGTTGGCACTTACGACACTAAAGACGATGAACTGCGCTATATGGCAGAACGCATTGAAGCGCAGGGAGGGGCGGCGATGACGATGGATGTCAGTGTGCTTGGTGACCCGACAAGTGCCTGTGACATTTCGAAACATGATGTAGCCAAAGCCGCAGACAGCTCAATTCAGGCAGCGATTGATAGCGGAGATGAGAACACCGCCATGCAAATTATGGCCAAAGGTGCATCTGCAAAAGCCGCCGAGCTTCATGCGCAAGGCGGTATTCACGGTGCAATAATTTTAGGTGGCACCATGGGCACTGACCTGGCACTTGATGTGTGTCAGGCGTTGCCACTCGGTGTTCCCAAGTATGTGGTATCGACTGTATCTTTTTCACCGTTGATTCCAGCAGACCGTTTGTCACCCGATATTCAAATGATCTTATGGGCTGGTGGCTTATACGGTCTTAACTCGGTTTGTAAATCAGCACTTAGCCAGGCTGCAGGTGCGGTGCTTGGTGCTGCGCGTGCAGTTGAAATGCCTGTTGCTGACCGACCGGTAGTGGGAATGACATCGCTCGGTTCGTCGTGCTTAAGTTATATGAAGTTGCTAAAGCCAGCACTTGAAGAGCGCGGTTATGAAGTGGCTATTTTTCATGCCACAGGCATGGGTGGCATGGCCTATGAAAAAATTGCCAGCCAGGGTGGCTTTGCGTGTGTAATGGATTTTGCGTTGCCGGAGATTGGCAACCTGCTCGCAGGTTCTGTGATAAACGCCGGTGCTGACCGTATGTTAAACGCGGGTAAAGCGGGTATTCCCCAGCTGATTTCACCTGGCTGTATTGATCTAATAGACTTTGCGGGTTGGCAGGAAATTCCAGAGCAATACAGCGACCGCCCATTTCACGCGCACAATCGTTTAATAAAATCTTCCGGACTAAATAATGAAGAACGACGTGAAACCGCGCGCGAAATCGGTAAGCGACTGGCGCAATCATCGACGCCGGCACATGTCATTCTGACAACCGGCGGTGTAGAAGAGTGGGATAAACCCGGAGAGCCGGCGCATGACCCTGAAGGGCTGGCGGCTTTTATCGATGAGATGCGCAGCGCGATTAAGGCGCCGGCAATTTTGACCGAAGTCGATGCACACATTAATGACAAGGCGTTTACTGATAAGGTACTGGAAATATTTGATGCATGGGTGGCCGACGGTACGGTAGTCAGCGCATGACGGCCGATCGATACAGCATTCTGTTTGAGCCGGTCGCCATAGGTCCGGTGACTGCACCCAATCGATTTTATGCAGCGCCACACGCCACTGGTCATGGCTGGAATCAACCACATGGTGCTAATGCGCTGCGGGGTATGAAAGCCGAAGGTGGTTGGGGTACTGTGGCAGTACAAATGACCGAGATCGCACCAGACACTGACATGGCCAGTCACCCGATGGAGCGCATCTGGGATGACAGTGATATTCCGCGTCATGCCGCGCAAGTGACAGCGATAAAAAAATACGGCAGCTTAAGCGCGATAGAAATAGCGCATGGTGGCATGCGGGCGCGTAACTTCACCACTGGCAAATCGGTGATTGGCCCAAGTTCATTGCCGATACTGCGGCCCGAAGTTCCGGCTCAGGCGCGAGCCATGGATGCAGCTGATATTAAATCCTTCCGTGAATCACACAAGGCTGCAGCACGTCGTGCAAAAGCGGCTGGCTACGATATTATTTATGTTTATGCGGCACATGATATTTCCATACTGAATAATTTTTTGTCTTTACGCACCAATCAAAGAACCGATGAATACGGCGGTTCGTTTGAAAATCGCCTGCGACTAATTCGAGAGGTACTCGAAGACACACTTGAGGTAGCTGCCGGTGAGCAGGCCGTCGCGATAAGATTTAGTGTTGCAGAGCCTGGTAAACCGGGTGGTTTAAGACATGACGGCGAAGGTCGTGATGTGGTCGAAGCACTCGCAGAGCTACCGGATCTGTGGGACGTTAATATCTCTGGCTGGTCTAACGACAGTGCGACTGCGCGCTTTGCGGAAGAGGGCTTTCAACAACCCTATACCGAGTTTGTAAAGTCGGTGACTTCAAAGCCTGTGGTCGGTGTTGGCAGATTTACGTCACCCGACAAAATGGTATCACTCATTAAGAAGGGGCACCTGGATTTGATTGGTGCAGCACGCCCCTCGATTGCAGATCCGTTTTTACCCACCAAAATCAGGGAAGGTAGAATTGAAGAGATACGAGAATGTATTGGCTGCAACATTTGCGTGAGTATGGACGCCTATGGTGTGCCAGTTCGCTGCACGCAAAATCCTACTATCGGTGAAGAGTGGCGACATGGATGGCATCCGGAGGCGCCGGCAATTTCGAAGCAATTGCAATCTCACTTGATTGTTGGTGCGGGCCCTGCGGGTCTTGAATGTGCGGTTACACTGGCACGTGCAGGACACGAAGTGACCATTGCGGATAGTGCCAGAGTGGCAGGTGGCAGAGTGACACGCGAAGCGAGCCTGCCGGGTCTTGCAAGCTTTATTCGAGTGCGTGACTACCGGGTGTATCAGCTCTCACAAAGTGCCAATGCAAACCTGTATTTAGACAGCGCAATGAGTTTTGAAGATATAGAAGCCTTTGAAGCCGACAACATTATACTTGCCACAGGTGCAAGCTGGCGTGCTGATGGAGTCGGATCGTCACAGTTTGAACAACGTGAGCTGACACGCTTCAACGTGCTGACCCCCGACGATATTATGGACGGTGCACTGGATAAGTTGTCTGCCTCGAATATAACCGTGTACGATGATGATCATTTTTACATGGCAAGCTGTATTGCCGAAGCTGCAGCTGTTGCCGGGCACAAGGTGACCTACCTGACGCCATTGCCGAGCATTGCGACCTGGACCGACTTTACACTCGATCATCAACGGATTATTGAAAGGCTTGCAAGTCTTGATGTGTCTATGTTGCCCAATGTTTCTCTTGGAAGTGATGGCGCGTTTAAACAATCACTTTCCGGTGAAATACTGAATGTCGAGAGCTCAGCATTGGTGTTTGTCGGTGCCAGAAAACAAAATGATGAGATGTTTGAAGCACTGAACGAAGGTCGAGCCGGTGGTGTTTACCGTGCTGGAGATTGTCTGGCACCGGGTATCATTCAAGCTGCAGTGCTATCGGGGCATAGCATTGCGCAACAGATCCTGAATCAGAAAATACCGACAAGAAAGCGTGAGCAAATTTCACTTCAAGCAGTTTGAGGTAGGGTGACGTTAAAGAAAAGACCCCGCACGCACGACGCCGTACTGCCAGATTGAGCATTATGACCTGTCTGGTTTTTTCAGATGGAACCTGATGTCATGGACCAGGCGCAGAAGTTTTTCCCACCCTTTTAA
This sequence comes from uncultured Granulosicoccaceae bacterium, assembly GCA_938007995.1. Taxonomy (GTDB): domain Bacteria; phylum Pseudomonadota; class Gammaproteobacteria; order Granulosicoccales; family Granulosicoccaceae. The sequence goes on from CALLLW010000010.1 coordinate 24,258, forward strand.
AAAGTGAGTGTTTATCAATGAACCTGTATCTAAGACTGCTCTGGGTGTTTTTTGTGGCGAAACGCAGCAGCAGAATTACCGAGAGCAATTTATACAACGAGATCAATACATTCGTTCTGCCCAATGATCTTGATCTGAATCTGCATGTGAATAACGGGCGCTATATGACGCTGTGCGATTTTAACCGGGTTGATCTTTTTATACGTTCGGGTTTGGCGTCTATCATGATCAAAAATAAACTCGCGCCGATTGTGGCTGAACACACCATGACTTACTTCAAGTCACTGAATCTCTTCAATCGTATAAAAATAACCATGCAAATAACACACTGGGATGAAAAGTACTTTTATTCAACCCACACGTTTTATCGTGGTGAGCTAAAGGTTGCCGAGGGTACATCAAAGTCTTTGGTAATCAGCAGAAAAGACGGTCGCATTGCACCGGAGCGGATTGTTGACATGGTTAACGAATATCAGTCTTCGAGGTAAGCGGCTACAATGCGCACTTGGTAATTTACTTTTTGTGCCATCGCAACGGTTTGCTGTCAGCTCTTACAATAATCCCTTTGGCTTCAAGATCAAGCTGCACCGTTTTGGCCCACCAGCCGGTTTTTGCACCTCCTGGAAATAACTCTTCAAGTGGTGCTTTTATTTCAGTGCGTATCTCGTTGAAGGTCAGACCGGGCGGCTTCTTGGGCAGAATCTGCAGCAGTGCTTTCTTCACGACCGTGTATTTGGTTTTGTCTACATTGCTGGTGTGGCCGGGTACGTTAACATTTTCGACTTCTATCTTTTCAGATTTGGCCATTATTAACTCACCGTTTTAATTCCGAAAGACGCGCCTATGCAGTAGTCACGTAGCGGAGAATTTCAACCACCTGCTCAGGCGTTTGTGCCCAGCCCATGGCGGCAGAATCAACTTCTTTTAACGGGTGAATGATGTCAGCATCGTGCAGCGTGATATAGGGCTTTCCCAATGCGGCAAGCTGGCCGGCATCGAATGCGGCATTCCATTGCTTGTATTTATCACCGAAGCGGACCACTGCAATATCGCATTTGGCGATCAGGTTGCGGGTTCGGATGCCGTTGACCTTTGAAGATTTGTGATCGCGCCAGAAACCGTCTGAATCAGGGCCGAGCACGTCACCAGCCGCATCACTGGCGTCGTGATCTGTCACGGCTGAGCAAAAGCTCACTGGCAGATTGAGATCTTCACAGCCTTTGGCAATCTGCTGGCGCCAGTCGGTGTGAATTTCGCCGGATAAATATACGCTCCAGGTCATTGAGGTGCTCCAGGTAATTGTTTGTGTTTGACCATTGCAATAATAGCATGTGAGATCGACGGCAGCATTCATCAGCAGGTAAACTGAAGCCACGCACAGCAGAGTGAAGCGCCAGATGAAAAAAGATCCGAAAACCTTCAGAAGCTACCGCTGGCTCGGTGAAGATGATCTTCGTTCCTCAAGTCACCGGTCAAGATTTATGCAGATGGGTTACGGTGCTGAAGACTGGCAGGACAGGCCGGTTATCGCGATTATCAACACCTGGTCAGACATCAATCAGTGTCACTCGCATTTCAAGCATCGTATTGATGACATCAAGCGGGGTGTTTTGCAGGCCGGTGGTATGCCGCTGGAGTTGCCGGCAATCTCATTGTCAGAGCCGATTGTTAAGCCATCCACCATGTTGTATCGAAATTTTCTTGCCATGGAAACCGAGGAGCTGTTGCGCAGTCATCCGGTGGATGGTGCTGTGCTGATGGGAGGCTGTGACAAAACAACGCCGGCACTGCTGATGGGTGCTATCAGTATGGACATTCCGTCTATCTATGTACCCGCCGGCCCCATGTTGCGCGGACACTGGAAAGGTAAAACACTTGGCTCCGGTTCCGATTCATGGAAGTACTGGGATGATCTGCGTGCCGGTGAAATTGATCAGCAGGACTGGAATGAAGTCATGGGCGGGATTGCACGATCCTACGGCACCTGTATGACCATGGGTACGGCGGCTACTATGATGTCGATTGCAGACAGTATCGGTATGTGTTTAAACGGTGCGAGCTCAATTCCGGCAGCTGACTCCAACCATATTCGTATGTGTAGTGCATCCGGTCGGCGTATTGTTGAAATGGTTTGGGACGATCTCAAACCATCGCACATACTCAAATCAAACGCTTATCAAAACGGTGTCACAGCCGCGATGGCCATGGGGTGCTCTACCAATGCAATCATTCACCTGATTGCAATGGCACGGCGCAGTGGTGTTGATTTAAGTCTGGCCGACTTTGAAGCTAAAAGTCGAAAAATACCGGTCATAGCAAACATTCGACCAAGCGGTGACACCTACCTGATGGAAGACTTCTTCTACGCCGGTGGGTTACCGGCCATGCTGTCACGCATAGAAAATGAACTTCATACAGAGTGTATGACAGTCTCCGGTAAAACCTGGGCTCAGGCACTGGAGCGCGCCGAGGTTTATAACGATGATGTGATCAGAACCACCGATAACGCTATCTATGCAGAGGGCGCTTTGGCGGTACTCAAAGGTTCACTGGCCCCTGACGGATGTGTGATAAAACCATCAGCCTGTGAGCCACGTTTGTTACAACACAGTGGGCCGGCACTGGTGTTTGATAACTACGCTGACATGAAAGCCAACATAGACAACGACGATCTTGATGTTGATGAAAATACCGTGCTTGTGTTGCGTAACGCAGGTCCGAAGGGTGGGCCGGGCATGCCGGAATGGGGTATGTTGCCGATACCGAAGAAGCTGCTTAAAAAAGGCATACGCGACATGCTGCGGATATCTGATGCAAGAATGAGTGGCACCAGCTACGGCGCCTGTATTCTTCACGTAGCACCGGAGTCTTACATTGGTGGTCCACTGGCACTGGTAAAAACCGGTGATATTATTGAAGTGGATGTGCCAGCCAGATCAATCAACCTGAACGTCAGCGCTGATGAACTAAAGCGCAGAAAGGATGCCTGGCAGGCTCTGCCGCCTAGATACGAACGTGGTTATGGCTGGATGTTTTCCAATCATATATTGCAGGCGGACAGTGGTTGTGATTTTGATTTTCTTGAAACCGGCCATGGCAGGCCGGTCGATGAGCCGTCTATTTTTTAACCGACGGTAAAGCCACCTTGCCGGCATTGCTGTTTGAGTAGAAGCTATCAGTTAGTTTGGCGCTGCCGATTAAACCGGCAGAAAAAGTATTACCTGAACCACTCGTCAAAAATCTCTAATACCTTTGTAGTGAACACCGTCGGGCCAACGGGATCCTTTAGAACGCTGAAGTCCATGGTGCGAACGCTACCGCCTTGTTCTACGATCACGTTTTCAAGAAAGCGCAACTCGGCGTCTTTGGTGTCGTAAGTACTATAACGGGTTACTTGTCATGGCTGCATCAAGTGCTGCGATTACTTTAGCCGTTTCTGCTTCGGTAATTATAAGTGGTGGTGACAGTATGACGTTAGGGCCTGACACCCGAACCATTACACCATTGGCGCAGGTGTCGTTGTAAATTGCACCGGCGATAGCTTTGTCCGGAGCCGCTTTGGTTGTGCGATTTGATGTCAGTTCAATGGCTGTCATTAAACCGTGCCCACCACGAACGTCGCCAATGATTTCATGTTTTTCAGCCAGGGCTTTTAAGCCGTTGAACATTTGCCTGCCACGCGCTGCGGCGTTTTCATTGACTGCTAAACGTTGAGTCTCTTTGATGCATGCAACGGCTGCAGCAGCACCAACGGGATGGCCGGAATAGGTATAGCCGGATCCAATCGCACCTGCACCGGAGGTGTCTTTTTCGAACACCTCCGCCACTTTTTCATTCAGCATGACTGCGCCAAAAGGGAAGTACCCGTTGGTAATCGCTTTTGCTGTGCACATCATATCCGGCTGCACGCCCCAGAGCCGTGAGCCTGACCAGGCACCGGTGCGCCCGTAGGCGGTAATCACTTCATCGGCGATCAGCAAGATGCCGTGTTTCTCGCAAATCGTACTTACAGCAGGCATAAAAGATTCGTGCGGTGGAATGACACCGCCTGCGCCGAGGATTGGTTCCATAATAAAGGCGGCGATGGTATCCGCACCTTGAAAAGCAATCTCATCTTCCAATGCTGCAATGCAAAATGCCGCCAGCTTTTCCGGGTCGGTTTCGTTAAACGGATTGCGGTACGGGTAGGGTGAGGGGATGTGGTAACACCCTGACATCAGAGGTTCGTATTGGGTACGAAAGTTGGCGTTGCCATTAATAGAAGCGCCGCCTGTGTGAGTGCCGTGATAGCCTTTTTTAAGGCTTAAGTATTTGACGCGGCCTTTTTCACCACGGAGTTTGTGGTACTGGCGTGCTAAACGAAGCGCGATCTCGATGCTATCTGACCCGCCTGAGGTAAAAAATGAACGCACCATGCCTTCAGGTTCAAAAAACTCCTGCAGCATTTCACTCAGCTCAATCACTTTGTCGTTAGTGGTGCCGCGAAACGTAGAGTAGTATGGGAGCTCGTTTAACTGATCGGTGATGGCTTGCTTTACCACGTCACAAGAATAACCCAGGTTAACGTTCCATAACCCACCCACGGCATCAATCATTTCAGCGCCGTCAACATCGCGAATAACACAGCCTTCACCACCGGTGATAATCGCGGGTGGTTTTGCTTTCATTTCTGCAGGGTGCGCCATCGGGTGCCAAATGTATTCAGCGTTATGGGCTTTAAGGAAGTTGGAATCTTTCATTGCTTTAGTTCTCTAATCGTTTTGCCCAAATGGCGGCGATAGAAGGTGGAGTTTGTCCGCTCAGGTCGTGGCTGAGATTCTGCCCGGCGGCGACCAGTTCATTGATACATTTATCTGCCAGCGCTGCATCCATGCGCGATGCAGGCGTTGCTATAGCGATTGTGCCCATGGCGTCGCCGCCAGGGCCAAAAAACGGCACTGCATAGGAGACAACTTCGGCTTCATAAGACTGATCAACCGAAGCGATACCACTGGACCTGGCTTTTGCGATCAGTTTTTCTACATCGCTAATGTCTGTTGCAGTTGCTGCGGTATAACTTTCGAGATGTTGGGACAGCACACTCTGCACAAATTCTTCGTTACTGAACGCCAGCATCGCGATGCCTGATGAGGTGGCGTGAAACGGAAGAATTTCGGCTTCATCAAAGCTGACCCGTGTGCCATGCGAGCCGGCATCTTTGGCGTAGATTGAAGTCATACCTTTCTTTTCCGGTAAGGCAGCGTGTGTCAGCTCCTGAACCCTGTCTGAAATTCTGTCGATATGGGACTTCACCGTTTTTGCCAGTGGCACTGTCTTTTCGCGAACAATCGCCAGCCGAATGACTGCAGGCCCGAGGCGATAAGCGCGCGTGCTGTGATTCTGTTCCAGAACGCCGCAGTTGCGCAACGCAGTCAGGTGCCGGTGCAGTGTTCCCTTGTCGACACCGGTCAGCGTTCTGAACTCGCTCAGACCGATTTCCGGATGTGCGGCAGAAAAGTGTTCTAAAAGCCCCAGTGCTTTCTCAATCGTCGACATTCAACCTTGTCCTTCCCGTACTTATTACTTGACAAAAGAGCGGTAGATCGACAATATCATATATTGAAACGATGGTACACTATTTGAACCGATGTGAATGGAGTACGTTGTGTGAATCAAGAACAGGTAGATCATTTTAGAGCGCAGCCTGTTGGCGCCGTCAAAATGATCATAGGTGGTGCGTCTGTTGAAGCGGCAACGGGCCGGACTCTGGCCGTTGTCTCACCGATTGACGGCCAGAACATCGCGGCTTTGCCGAATGCCACTGAGGATGATGTTAGTGCTGCGGTTGCAGCGTCCCGCGCCTGTTTTGATAGTGCGATCTGGGCAGGCATGGCGCCTGCTGCCCGCAAGCGCGTGTTGTTGAACTGGGCTGACCTGATCGAAAAGCATGCGCTGGAGCTCGCCGTGCTTGGTGTGCGCGACAACGGCACCGAGTTGTCAATGGCACTGAAAGCAGAGCCGATGTCTGCCGCAGGCACCATCCGCTACTACGCTGAAGCGATTGATAAGATCTATGGCGAAATCGCCCCGACTGACTCGTCTACGCTGGCGCTGATTCACAAAGAACCGGTTGGTGTGGTTGGCGCAATCGTGCCGTGGAATTTCCCGTTAATGATCAGCGCCTGGAAGATTGCTCCTGCACTGGCGATGGGCAACAGCGTTGTGTTGAAGCCCTCTGAAGTCGCTTCTTTATCTGTGCTGCGCATGGTAGCGCTGGCGCTTGACGCCGGCCTGCCTGCAGGTGTGCTGAACGTTGTCACCGGTGAAGGGCCTGTGGTCGGACAGGCGTTGGCTAAGTCGATGGACGTTGATGCATTGGTGTTTACCGGTTCCGGTAACGTTGGGCGTAAACTAATGGAATACGCAGCGCAGTCCAACTTAAAGCGGGTATTTCTGGAGCTTGGCGGTAAATCACCGCACATTGTTTTTGATGACACCGACGATCTGGATAAAGCGGCACAGGCGGTTGTCGGTGGGATTTTCAGAAATTCAGGGCAGGTATGTATTGCAGGGTCGCGCTTGTTAGTGCAGGACAGCATTCATGATGCGTTTGTTGATAAGATTGTTGCGTTAACCAGAAAGATGCGCGTCGGTGATCCGCTTGATGTGAATACCCAGATCGGCGCCGTCAGTTCGGCCGGGCATCTTGAGCATGTGTTGTCAGCGCTTGAAGGGGTTCAATCTATTGCCACCGGTGGTAACCGTCTTTTACAGGAAACAGGTGGCAGCTATATGCAGCCAACCATTGTTACCGATATGTCGGCTGACGACTCGCTGGTGCGTAATGAAGTGTTCGGTCCGGTGTTAACTGTCTCGCGATTTACAGATGAAGCCGATGCTGTAACACAGGCTAACAACAGCGAACTCGGTTTAGCTTCTGGTGTGTGGACCTCAAATCTCAGCCGTGCACATCGTATGATTGCTGCGCTGCGAGCCGGGGTGGTTCATGTCAACACTTACGGTGGTGCTGATAACACAGTGCCTTTGGGTGGTTTTAAACAGTCGGGCAACGGCCACGATAAATCGTTGCATGCGATTGATAAGTTTATCGACAAAAAAACCGCGTGGATCAAGCTTTGAGCATGTCAAAAGCATCCGACAAAGATCTTTATTTGTTTGAAGAGGCACAGCCTGGCAGGCTCAGTTCTGATGAGCCTGGGCCTGATGAGCCTGGGCCTGATGAGCTTGGGCCTGATGGGCTCAACAATAGTTTTAAAAGTGAATGCCCACCGGATAAAAAGGTCAAGGTGGAAGATCTTTTCAAGTTCTCACGCGGACGCGGAGACTTGCCCGTTTCTGTGGTAGCTGCAGGTATCGCACTCTTTTTTCTTATTTTTTTCTGGACACAAACAGGATGGGACAGTCGAAAGTTACCCGATGAGCTCGGTGCCTATGTTGCGCATCAGTTCGGCATTATCGAAATCGATGGCCGCGTAACCCGACTTGGTCGAATACTAAAGCAGTCATGGGTAGCTCCGTTGTTGTGCTTACTGGTTTTGGTACCGGCAGCGCTGTGGAATCTGCGAGCCTCACTAAAGGAGCATCAATGGCGCAAGCGATTTCTGTTACCAACCAGTGCCCGCTTTGAGGTTGCAAAGTTTGCTGCGGCTTTAGAGTTCGTTGCTTACTTTATTATCTACACATTGCTGGTGCCGGTGCTCGGGTATCTGGTATCCACGCTGTTGATGGGTACCTTGCTTCCATGGCGTCTGGGTTATCGTGGCCGCACCTGGTTTGTACGCAGCCTTGTTTCAAGTTTTGCAGTGGTGGTGGTTTTTCGCACGTTTTTGCAGATAAAAACACCCGTTTCCATTTGGCTCTACGATCAGCTTCCAACCGCGCTTCGTGGTTTCATGCTGACGTATTTTTAGGGCAGGGGCGATGGAGGCATTTCTCGCAGGTGTACAAAATCTGTTGGAACCATCGGTTCTGATCGCTATAGTGATCGGTTCAGTTGGCGGTGTCATTATTGGTGCAGTACCGGGTATCGGACCTGCGATAGCCATTGCGATATTGCTGCCTGCGACAGTGTTTCTGAATGATTTAGTCAGCCTTGTTTTACTATTGGGCGTGTACGGTTCATCCATGTATGGCGGTGCTATACCGGCTATCTTAATCAACACGCCGGGCACACCGGTGAACGCGTTAACTACTTACGACGGTTATGCCATGACGCGTCGGGGTGAGGCTTCGCGAGCTTTGTCACTGGCTTACTCTTCTTCATTCGTCGGTGGCTGTTTCTCAATTTGTATGGCGTTAATTGCGTTGTTTGCTTTTGGCCCTTACTTGCGTGACCTTGGCGCTCTGTTTGGTCAGCGCGATATCATGATGGCGGCGATACTGGGCGCGGTACTTCTTATCGCAGCGCATCGTCAAACGATGGGTATCGCGGCCATGCTGTTCGGCTTCGGGTTTCTTATTGCTATGGTCGGGCGGCAGTCTACCCGGGGCATTGACCGATACACGTTTGACATCGACTATCTGTATTCAGGCTTCAATCTGATTGTTGTGATTGTTGGAATTTTTGCACTGAGTCAGGCACTGAATCTAATGGTCGGCAAAGATGACGATCCACCTGAAGCACGGATTACCGGTGGCCTTCTGAGTGGCTTTAAAGAACTTGCCGGTAAAAAAATTATCGCTGTATGCTCTGCCTGCTATGGCACGTTGATGGGTATCATCCCCGGTGTCGGTGAGTTTGTCGCGCAGTTCTTTAGCTATTCAACCGCGCGTGCGTTGTCAAAAGAACCGGCGCGGTTTGGTCATGGATCATCAGAAGGGTTGGTGGCCTCTGAAACATCTAACAACGCCGTGCCTGCAGCGGCGATGATTCCGTTGCTTGCACTCGGTGTTCCAGGAGAAGCGCTAACGGCCATGATGATGGTGGTGTTTTTTGATGCCGGTATAAAGCCTGGCCCCGATATATTTGAGAACAACCCCGACTTCCTGTTCAGTTTGTTTACTGCACTGTTGATCATCAATGTGCTGGTGCTTGCAACGCTACTGTTGACAACAAAGTACATTGCCAAAATGATTTATATCCCGAACCGGTTCCTTGGTGCTTTCATCATGATTCTGGCGTTTGTCGGTGTATATTCAATACGTAACAGCCTGACCGATTGCGTCTTTGCAGTGGTGTTTGGCTTTATCGGTTATGTGTTGCGGCGCCTTGACTGGCCGTTGGTGCCCATTGTACTAGGCCTTGTACTTGGTTCGATCATTCTCGAGCGACTGACCGCCGGATCCGGTCAAATCAAATCGGCCATAGATTTAGTTAATCGACCGGTGTCGGGTAGCCTATTTGTGATGATCCTTCTGGTCATTGGATTCATCATCTGGACGTCTATAAAAAACAGACGAACCGACTATCAAAACTGACCAATCACTCCAGAGGAATTTACAGATGAAAAAAATCGCAACCGTGGCCGCTATGGCGGCTGCAACGTTTCTGGCTGGTGCAACACCCGCTTACGCTGACTATCCAGATAGCCCGGTGCAATTCATCGTGCCATGGCCACCGGGTGATTTTGAAGACATCCTGACGCGCATGATTGCAGCAGAGTTTCAGGAGCAAACCGGTGAGTCAGCGTCAGTGGTAAACCGTCCGGGTGGTGGTGATGGACCATTCCCTGGCGCACTGGAAGTTCTTGACGGACCGACTGATGGTTCTGTTGTCGGTTCATTTGTTATTGGTGTGCCGGTTGTCGGCCCGCAGATTGATATTGGTATTGAGGCAGACAGCTTCACGCCCGTGGGTATCTTCCTGACCTATCCGTTCGTACTTGCCGCCTCCGGTGATGCAGGCTATTCCAACATGGCTGAACTCGCCGCACATGCACAGGACAACGATGTTGTATTGGGCCATTTCGGTGCCGGTTTAACACCAACTCGTGCATCGTTTGCAGCAGCCAAACTGATGGATTTTGAATTCGCAGATGATGCTGCGTTCGATCTGCTGGACTGCAACACGTTGTCGTCCGGTGATGCTGATGTGATCAACACCACGCTTGCATTGATTGAGCCTTGTTTAGACGACATCAACGTGTTGGCTAACATTGGTAGTGACCCCATTGGCAAGCTGGACGGCGTTGAAACACTGGCGGCACAGTCTGGTGTTAACGACATTGAATTATGGAACGGCTTGTTTGTTAAGAAAGGCACTCCGCAAGAAGTGATTGACGTGTTGGCAAAAATTGCCAGTGAAACCATGGCTGGCGAAGAAGCACAGCAACTGATGGCTGAAACCGGTGCTCGTGTCTACTGGCAGGGTATGGAAGATTCTGCTGCACGTATTGAAGCTGATCGCGCAAAAATCGACGAACTCGATTCAATCATTGGCGAGTAATGTCACGAGAGTAATGTAGCTATCGAGGTGGCTGGAAACTTCCGGCCGCCCTGATGTCATTCCCTGATAACAAGACCGCATTCATGAAACGCATAAAGCTTGGAATATTGCAGACCAACCACGACAAGAGCGTTGAGGTGGGCGATGCCTTTCCTGATGATGCTCACCGGTTTCGCGATCTTTTTGATGCGCAGAACGAAAGGTTTCAGTATCAGATTTATATGACCATCGGTGGTGAGGTTCCCAAAGCCCTGGAGGAACAGGACGCGTTCATGATTACCGGTAGCCCACTGAGTGTGCTTGATAAGCATATTTTTACTGATGACTTATTCGAATTTATCCGTAAATGCGATGCGGCGAAAAAGCCGTTGTTAGGTGCCTGTTTTGGGCATCAGGCCATCGCTTTAGCATTAGGCGGAAAAGTGGAGCGCTCGGATGCAGGTTACAACGTTGGTATAGAGGAAACTCAGTTCCATACTCATAAAGAATGGATGACGCCACAACGCGACAGCTTACCGTTGTACGTGTTTCACGAAGATCAGGTAACGCAATTACCTGAAGGCTGTACATTGTTGGGCTCAAGCGATAAATGCAAAAACGCAAGTTTTTCAAAAGGCGATCATATTTTTACCACCCAGGCCCACCCGGAGTTTTCGCATGAGTTTATGTCGTGCGTGCTTAAATTTACTGAAAGCAAAATGCCTGAACAGGATGCAAAAAGCGCGTGGGACAGTTTGACACTAAAACAAGATGGGCAGGTGTTTGGTACATGGTCCACTAACTTTTTTAAGAAGGCACTTAACGAGGCTGGCAACAATGCATGATGATGGATTTTTAAACCTGTTGGATCACGATAGTTTTTCCAATGGAGTGCCACACGCCACATTCGCTCGCTTACGCAAAGAAGACCCGGTCTCATGGAATGATGGTGATGAAAAAACCAAAGGCTTCTGGAGTCTTACGCGCCACGCTGACATTGCTTTGGCAAATAAGGAAAACAGGATTTTCAGTTCTGCTCAAGGCATCCGTCTTGAAGATCAGAACCGTGAGGAATATCTTGCGCGTCGCACCTTTCAAGAGACAGATCAGCCTGAACATTCAGGTGTTCGTCGAACAGTAAACCCGAACTTTGCCAAACCCACTGTGGCAAAGTTTGAAACGCTGATCCGTGAGCTAGCCTCTGATATCTGTGAGAAAGCGCTGTCGAATTCAGAGTTTGACGCTGTTGACGCCATCGCCAAACAATTGCCGATGATGATGCTTGGCCGCATCCTGGGTGTGCCCGATGAAGATCTGAATTGGTTAGTGGAAAAGGGTGATGCATTAATCGGTAACTCAGATCCCGATTTCACCGATCATGTGGTAGACAAAATGGATACCAGCGCTTACCGCATGATGCCGTTCCGCAGCCCCGCCGGCGTTGAGCTTTATGATTACGCGGAAGACCTGCTGCACAACCGACGCAAAGTGGCCGAAGAGGGCATCCTTGCGAAGATGATGAGCGATGAACACGGGCTGAAGGAATTAGACTTTAAGAATTTTTTCTGTCTGTTGGTTGCCGCTGGTAATGACACCACTCGTTACTCCATTGGCATGGCATTGAATCTGTTGGCACATAACACGGATTTAATAACACAGCTTAAGTCAGGTGACTATTGGGGCACCTGCGCTGATGAGTTTGTGCGGCTTGCATCTCCCACTATGCACTTTCGGCGCACTGCCACCGAGGACTTCGACTTACACGGCAAGACCATCCGTGAAGGCGATAAAGTGTTGTTGTGGTTTGTCTCTGGCAGCCGTGATGAAGAGATCTTTGATCAACCCAACGAGTGTTTGCCAGGTCGCTCACCTAATCGCCACTTAGCTTTTGGACAAGGTGGGATTCACGTCTGTCTGGGCATGCATCTGGCAAAACTGGAAGTTCGAATTGTGCTGGAAGAATTGATAAAACGAATTGATACTTTCGAAGCCATAGAGGCACCCACATGGACGCGTTCCAACTTTATTTGTGGTGTAAAAAAGTTGCAAGTGCGTGCAACACGGGTGGGTTAGGTCATGAGCGAGATCACTCGAACACGCGCCATGTTTTGCGACATGCTTAACCTGCCACGTGGTAAGTATGTACCGGTAGATGTGGCATCAGGCGGTGCTATTGGTTTTGCCCGCGGTGTATTTGCGGTTTCATACGACCGTGATCTGGTCACAGTACCCGGTTGCGGTGTGTACGAAGGCTTGCCTGATATGGAGCTGTTGCTTGATAACGAGCGTCGCCAATGCTGGCAATCCGGTACCGAGATAGCGCTGGGTGACTTGCATATTGATGAAGAACCTTTTGGTCTGTGCCCACGCAGTACGCTGAAACGTGCCATTAAGGCATGGACCGATTTGGGTTACAGCCCGATGATCGGGTTAGAGACCGAAGCCTTTCTGTTTCAGCGTGATCAGGATGGTGTGTGGCGACCGTACGATACGCCCGGTGCGTTTGTTTACGGCACTGGTCCTGAAAACGATCCCAAAGGCGTGATGGATGATATCTGGGAGGCTTCTCAGCGTGCAGGCATTCCCATTGAAAGTATGAATGGAGAATTCGACAACGGTCAGTTTGAATTAACGCTGCAATTCGATAACGCGCTAAAGGCGTGTGACGATGCGTTCCTGATGAAAACCATGGCGCGAGAGATAGCACTTAAAAAAAACTTGTTGTTAACCTTCCTGCCGAAGCCGATTCCGGATCGCGGTGGTTCCGGCTTACATGTGAATTTCAGTTTCTCGGATAACGAAGGCAACAACCCGATTGCACCGACTGGCGAGTTATCTGATCTGGCTAAACATTGCATGGCAGGTTTGATCCATCACCATCAGGCGCTTGCGGGTTTACTGGCAACCACTGTCAACAGTTACGACCGCTTAGCTGCCGGTGCTATGGCAGGTTATTGGGCTAACTGGGCTGATGATCACCGATTAGTCACCACACGTTGTTCAACCAAATCAGCCAGATCGGCGCGCCTGGAACACCGCATGGCCGATTGTGCAACCAACCCTTACCAGGCAGTTGCAGCTGTACTTCAGGCGGCACGATTAGGCTTTGAAGGTAAACTGCCGTTGCAGCCGCCGGAGGATCTTGATGGTTTGGAAAACGTGCGAGAAAAAAGACATATACCGTCCGGTCTGGATAAATCACTCAATGCGTTAGATAAAGATGTTGTGCTTCGGCAAGCGGTGGGTGAAGCCTACTGTGATGCGTTGCTATACCTAAAGCGAGACGAGTTCAAACGATTGCTTGGCAAGAGCGTTGATGATGTTCGTGATTTCTACCTACCGTTTATCTAAAGAGGGTTAAACCATGGCAGGTGTGATTGTCATTGGTGCGGGTCAGGCAGCTGCTTCCTTCGTTGCTAAATTTCGAAGCCTGGACGCTGACACACCGGTGACGGTGTTTGGTGACGAACCGGTTATTCCATACCAACGTCCACCGCTGTCAAAGAAATACGCCACGGGTGAGATGGCACGGGAGCAACTTTTTTTGCGGCCCGAACAATGGTACACCGATCAAAACATCGATCTGCAAACCGGTGTTGCGGTGACATCAATCGATCGTGATGCTCGCGTAGTGCACTTATCAGATGGTTGCAGTGCAGCTTGGTCGAAGCTGGTTATCACAACAGGTTCACGCGTGCGTGAACTGCCTGATACCTTAACTAAAGGTTTATCCGGCATTCATTACATGCGTACCCTGGCGGACGCTGATCGGTTTGGCGCTGAGCTACAGCCGACGCGTCGGGTGGTGATTGTTGGTGGCGGTTATATCGGCCTGGAAGCTGCTGCAGTGTGTGCAGCTAAAGGCTTGAAGGTCACTTTAGTTGAAGCCGCTGAGCGTATCCTGCAACGAGTTGCCTGTGCCGAAACATCAGACTGGTTCCGCAAGCTGCATCAGGCTGAAGGTGTAGAGATCCGTGAAGCTGTGGGGCTGTCTCAATTTGAGGGGCAGGAGGGCAAACTAACTGGTGCGACGCTTGCCGACGGCACTTTGATCGAAGCTGATGCTGCAGTCGTGGGTATCGGCATTATTCCAAACACAGAGCTTGCAGCAGATTGTGATCTACAAGTTGATAACGGAATCGTTGTGAATGGTCAGTGCCAGACCAGCGATGCAGATATTTATGCAGCAGGTGATTGTGCGGTTACTGATTTTAAAGGCCTGCCAACGCGACTTGAATCAGTACCTAATGCCAGTGATCAAGCTACCGTGGCAGGCATTCATGCCGCAACTGGTGATGTACCTGGCTATGTGGCAAAGCCGTGGTTTTGGTCAGATCAGTTCGATGTGAAGTTGCAGATTGCAGGACTGAACCGGGGTTATACCGATGTTGTTGTGCGAGCAGGGAATACACCGCGATCAGCCAGTCACTTTTACTATGCCGATGGTCAGCTTGTGGCAATAGATGCGATGAATTCGCCACGCGTTTACATGATTGGTAAACGCATTATTGAAGCGGGTAAAAACATCTTGCCTGAGCAAGCTGCAGATACCGAACTCGAACTTAAATCGTTGATGTAGAGTAAGGCATTGTCGCGTTGCTTGCAGCACCGCGCGTCCTGTTTGGACGGCGACTTTGCTGTTGGTTCTTTTTGAGCGGATGCTTTGCAGCTGATCGTTTATAGATGGCCGTTTGTGGCTGGCCGTTTGCAGCTGGCCATTTGTACCTGGGTAGATCAGGACTGCTCGGCTGGAACCACAAAAGTCATCCCATCCATCTCGTCAGTGACCTTGAGCTGGCATGACAGGCGGGAGTTATCCCTGGCTTCCCACGCGAACTCGAGCATGTCGCTTTCCATACCTTCGACCGCCGGCAGATCGGCACCTTCCTCCACATAGACATGGCAGGTTGCACAGGCACAAGCGCCGCCGCATTCAGCAGTGATCCCGTCTATGCCGTTGTTGACGGCAGCTTCCATCACAGACAGTCCGACGGCGACTTCAACCTGATGAGTCGAACCATCAGCAAGGAGAAAATTAATGGTAGGCATTGGCGCACCCTCCCGTGTTATTAGTTTACATGTTAATTAGTTTAGCCGATCAGATGCTTAACATGTCAATTGATTTTTATGAACAGGAAGTGGTTCTTGTGTTGCTGCCCGGGTTGCGGCGTGCGTTGCGCGTCTGGCAGCGCTTATCCTGGAACGATGGCCTTGCAACCTGGCGCGAAAATATTTAACATATCAAGAGTTAACATGTTAAGGAAATTGAGTGCCTCATTTTCACATCGAGTACTCAGCCAACCTCGAAAATCAGGTCGACTTTGGCGAGTTGTGCGAACGCATTCGTGTTGTCGCTGCAGAAATCGACACCTTCCCGACCGCAGGCATTCGGGTACGGGCCACAAGAGTTGATCATGTAGCAATCGCAGATGGTAACGCCAAACACGGCTTCATCGATTTATCGATACGGCTACGCGAAGGCCGACCGCAGGCGGTAAAAGAAGAGGCGGTTGCACAGGTCTTCGCCGCTTTAAAAAATTTTATAGCACCGGCAATGGAAACGCACTCTATTGCCTTGTCTGCAGAAATGCGTGACATCGATGCCACCCTGTCCCCCAAGTTCGGCAACATCCGTGACCACATGGAGTCTACTTAATGAGTGCACTTGACGACAACATCCGCAAGCTATCCGCACATCTGGAACGCTTCAAAAAAACCGGTATCCAGAATCGTATTGCTGGTAAAGATACGCCGGGTGGAGCAGGCGTGTTCCAATCGGTAACACCGGTTGATAAATCTTTTATCTGCAATGTTGCACAGGGTACCCGAGCCGACATTGATGCCGCCGCAAATGCTGCCCACGATGCATTCGCTGCATGGCGCGATATGCCCGCAGGCGAACGCAAGAAGACCCTGATCCGAATTGCTGAAGGAATAGAAGCACGCGCAGAAGAAATCGCACTGTGCGAGTGCTGGGATACCGGGCAGGCTTATAAATTCATGTCAAAGGCCGCATTGCGTGGCGCAGAAAACTTTCGCTATTTTGCTGATCAGGTGGTGCAGGCACGGGATGGTCAGCACCTGAAGTCTCCTACGTTAATGAACATCACCACACGTGTACCGATCGGGCCGGTTGGTGTCATCACTCCGTGGAATACGCCATTTATGTTGTCGACATGGAAAATCGCGCCAGCTCTGGCCGCCGGTTGCACCTTGGTGCACAAGCCTGCTGAAGCATCACCACTCACAGCGCGACTATTGGTTGAAATTGCTGAAGAGGCAGGCTTACCACCCGGGGTGTTGAATACCGTTAACGGCTTTGGTGAAGAAGCGGGTAAAGCGCTGTGCGAGCATCCAAAGTTAAAAGCTATCGCGTTCGTTGGTGAGTCGCGTACCGGTAGCCTGATCACCAAACAGGGTGCGGATACGCTAAAACGTAACCATCTTGAGCTGGGTGGCAAGAACCCCGTTATTGTCTTTGATGACGCGGATCTCGATCGTGCACTGGACGCTGCAATTTTTATGATCTATTCGATTAATGGCGAACGTTGTACGTCATCGTCACGCCTGTTAATACAGGATACCGTGCGCGAAGAGTTCGAAGCCAAACTGATCGAGCGTGTTAACAACATTATAGTGGGTCACCCGCTTGATCCTGCCACCGAGATTGGTCCGCTGGTGACTGAAGAACATTTTAACAAGGTTACCAGCTACTTTGATATTGCTAAACAGGATGGCGCTACTGTTGCGGCGGGTGGTGTTACTGTGGGCGATGAAGGCTACTTTGTTCGTCCAACCTTATTTACCCGGGCTAATAATCAAATGCGTATATCGCAGGAGGAAATCTTTGGCCCTGTGTTAACGTCGATACCATTCAACACTGAAGAAGAAGCACTGCAAATTGCCAATGACATTCCGTATGGACTAACCGGCTATGTCTGGACCAACGATTTAACCCGTGCACTACGTTTTACCGATAAGCTTGAAGCCGGGATGATCTGGGTGAATTCTGAAAACGTGCGTCATCTTCCCACACCTTTTGGTGGTGTTAAGGCTTCCGGTATTGGTCGTGATGGCGGTGATTGGTCGTTCGAGTTTTATATGGAACAAAAACACATTGGCTTTGCCACCGGTCAGCATAAAATTACCAAACTGGGAGCACTATAGATGCCTGTACCAGCACCGAACCTGTACCCTGATTTTAATACAATCCGTTTGAGCCACGTGTGTTTGAACATCGCGGATCTTGCCGCTTCAAAAAAATTCTATACAGAAATTCTGGGGCTTCAGGTTACTGACGAAACTGACAGCCATATATATTTGCGCGCTATGGAAGAGCGTGGCCATCACTGCGTGATACTACAAAAGTCAGATCAGCCTGGCACAGTTGAAGTGATGGGATTCAAGACCTTCGACGAACAGGATCTGGATAAAGCGGAAGTTTATTTCAAGGCCAAAGGTCGCCCGACTCAATGGGTTGAACGTGCTTACCAGGGTAAGACTTTACTGACCTCTGATAACATGGGCATTCCGCTGGAGTTCTATCACAAGATGGATCGACTTGAGCCTATACACCAGAAGTATGCGCTTTATCGTGGTGTAAAGCCGCTGCGAATTGACCACTTTAATTGTTTTAGTCATGATGTTGATGCGTCGGTGGCGTTCTATTCTGACTTTGGCTTCCGCGTTACCGAATACACTGAAGACGAAGACACTAAAAAACTATGGGCAGCATGGATGCACCGCAAAGGTGGTGTCCACGACATGGCTTTTACCAATGGTACCGGCCCACGTATGCACCATGTTGCGTTTTGGGTGCCAACGCCGTTAAACATTATCGACCTTCTTGACTTGATGGCAACAACAGGCTACGTCGATAATATTGAGCGTGGTCCCGGTCGTCACGGTATTTCCAATGCATTCTTTTTGTACATTCTTGACCCGGATGGTCACCGGATTGAAATTTATTGTTCAGACTATCAAACAGTCGATCCTGATCTTGAACCGATCAAATGGGATCTAACCGACCCGCAGCGTCAGACACTATGGGGCGCTGCCGCGCCGGAAAGCTGGTTCAAACACGGAACAACTTTCGTTGGTGTGGATACCAAAGACTCTGAAATCAAAGCCAGTCCTATTATTGCTCCATGAGTTTACAGCTTAAAAACTCCGCATTACTGCGAGAAAGTGCCCCCATTGGCGGTCGCTGGATTGATGCCAATGCAACAGGCATTGTAGCCACCAACCCGGCCATGGGTGAGGTAACGGGCTGATAAACGCATCTTGTGCATCAAACATGGTCGCCAGAGAAGGAACCTTTGGTCCGGTTGCACCGTTGGGCAGCAGGTTTGACACTGAAGCGGAGGTTATCGCCGCAGTAATGGCACGGAGTGCGGTCTTGCTTCGTAATTTTACAGCTGTGATATTGCGCGCGTCCGGCGAATCTCTGAAGCGCTGGAATACGGTATAGTGGGTGCCAATACAGGCCAAATACAGGCCATGTTCCCACCACAGAAGCTCTGTTTGGCGGTATTCAGTCTTCCGGTCCCGGGTGTGAAGGCGGACGCCAGGGGAGGGATGATTTTATGGCAACCAAGACCATCTGCATGGGCGGGATTAACCCGTCAATTAAAGAGGACAGCATTCAATGAAATTTGCTACATACAGCGCCGCAGGCGAACAGTTTTATGGTGCAGTCACTGATGCAGGCATGATTGCGTTAAACGATGCATTCCCGCAATGGCCCTCGCTATTTGATGCGGTTCAATCCAATGGTTTAGCCGACCTGGGTGCGGCGGCAGAAGGTAAACCGGTAAGTCACACCGAGTTTGACTTTGACATGGTGCTACCCAACGCGCGGCGTATATTGTGTGTGGGCGTTAACTTCCCTGATCGCAATGCTGAATACAAAGACGGTTCGGAACAGCCAAAATATATGTCGCTGTTTCCGCGTTTTGCTACCGGCTTTACCGGGCACAATCGTCCGTTAATCCGCCCGCCTGAAAGTCATCAGCTGGACTATGAAGGTGAAGTTGCCATTGTGATCGGCAGAGCCGGTCGCCGTATCAAGCAGGCTGACGCCTACGATCACATTGCAGCCATAACCATCTGTAACGAAGGTACGATTCGTGACTGGGTGCGCCATGCAAAATTCAACGTCACGCAGGGAAAAAACTGGGATAACTCCGCAGCCATTGGCCCGTGGCTGGTGCCGTTCACAGATGCCGCACAACTTGATGATGCGCATATCGTTACCCGCGTCAACGGCGAGGTGCGACAAGACGATGTGTTATCAAGAATGATGCACCCGATTCGACGCGAAATTGAATACATTTCAACGTTCATGACGCTACAACCCGGTGACATCATTGTGACCGGCACGCCAACCGGTTCCGGTGCGCGTCTTGATCCACCACAATACTTAAAGCCCGGTGATGTGGTCGAAGTTGAAGTGAATACCATTGGCACACTTCGCAACACGATTGAGGATGAAACCGTATGACACCTGACGATCATGCAAAGGCAGCACTCGATCTGTTGGCGGCAGAAGACAACGGTACGCAAATCGGCTTGCTGACCAAACGCTTCCCCGAGATGGGAATGGACGATGCCTACGCGATCCAGAATGCCATATACCAGGCAAAGCTTAAGCAGGGCAGATCCGTTATCGGCTGGAAAATCGGACTCACTTCCAGAGCAATGCAATATGCGCTGAACATAGACATCCCGGATAGCGGCATCCTGTTTGATGACATGGCGTTTGTGCACGGCAGTACCATACCGAAGGGACGTTTTATCCAGCCACGGATTGAAGCCGAGATTGCCTTCGTGATGAAAGACGCCATTGGTGGCGCGGAGGTCACGCGATCTGATGTATTGGCAGCAACTGATTTTGTCGCTCCGTCAATTGAAATTCTCGACACCCGGATAAACCGGGTTGATGCAGAAACCGGTGAAACCCGCAAAGTATTCGACACCATAAGCGATAACGCAGCTAATGCTGGTGTGGTACTCGGTGTAGAACAACATGCAGTGGATGCCTTTGATCTGCGCTGGGTTGGTGCGATTACGTCAAGTAACGGTGAAGTGGAAGAGACAGGTTTAGGCGCAGGTGTGCTTAATGATCCGGTAGAGAGCGTGGTCTGGCTGGCGCGTCGAATGGCGCAGTACGGGCAACGTATTGAGCCGGGACAGATCATTTTGTCGGGCAGTTTTATTCGGCCTGTAGAATGCCCCCCGGGTACTCACATAGTCGCTGATTTTGGACCGTTTGGCTCAGCCGAGGTCGCGTTTGCCTAGTGAATAGAATCACTGCTACTTATATTTGCAAACAGTGTTCTATGGCACTCAACAGAAAATATTCACGAGCTTGCAAAAAAAGCTTGTACGCTTGTTTATTCAGGCTCTGTATAGGTGTATCAGTACTTTGGGTGCAAATTGAGCTCCGGTAAGCCCGCAGCAGTTTCCAAAAGCAAACATTGCCCACTCGCTAAACCAGTTTCTGTTCCGCAGAAAAATACACAAAATAACTGACAAAAGCACCGCTACAACAAACCGGATTGTTGCAGTTGAAATTGCCATATCTCTGCTCTTTTACAACGCCATAACCTGTCTCTTTTTGAAATTTAGTGATGTATCTATCGGCCGTGTAGTGCGCAGCATGCCTGCACTGCGTTACGAATGAATCCAGACTCTGTCAATTTTGTGAATATTGATTCAAGTACTTGCACGGGTTAGATAACTCCGTCCTGTTGCATCTGATCAATGTCTTTTATTGAATACCCGGCTTCCAGCAAGACCTCCTGCGTATGCTCTCCCAGAGACGGTGGCGGGTTTTCTATAGACGGTGATCCGTGTTCATAGGAATAGGCACTAACCGGGAAGTACGCGGGGCAGCCGTCGGTGGTCTCTGCTACCGGCTGCAATACACTTCGACCCTGTAGTTGCTTTTCTTGCAAGGTTTCATCAAGCGTGCGCACTTTGGCAGCGGGAATGTGTTGTTCATTCAACAGCTGCTCCCATTCAATAGCTGGTTTGAGCTTTAGCTTTTTGGCGATTAGCTGCGAATATTCGTCCCGCGACTCTTTCAATTTGTGTCTGGGTGTGGCGATTATTCTGGCTGCGTGTTGTTGTTCATCTAATGCAGTTAACAGCGCGGCAAACTGTTTGTTGGTCCATGCACCCAGCATGATTTTTCCATCGGCGGTGTCATAAGTGGCATAGCTGCTATAGCTGGGGTGAGCATTGCCATGCGGGGCAGGGGGTTCGTTCGTGATAGCTGTATCTACTACCAGTGCGCTCATCAGCATGAGCGCGGCATCAAGCATTGAAACATCAATGTATTGACCTTCGCCTGTGCGTTCCCGCTGCAGTAGCGCTGCTGATATTGCAAATGCCGCCTGCGCTCCGGTGCCGTAGTCGACCATGGGTGGGCCAACTCTTACCGGCTCACTGTTTGCCTCACCGTTGGCGGCCATTAAACCAGAGAAAGCCTGAATGACTACATCATATGCCGGGTGTTCTGCTTTCGGGCCTGTGTTGCCGTATCCCGATATCTTGCAATAGATCAGATTCGGATTGATTGTTTGCGTTGCCTGATAACCAAAGCCAAGTTGATCCAGTGAACTACCCGCATAGTTCTGCACCAGCACATCGGCTGATTCAATCAGTTTTGTCAGCACTCGCTTGCCGGTATCTGTTTTAAGATTCAGCGTAATTGCGCGCTTACCGGCGTTTTGAGATTGAAAGTACGAGCCGTACAGCGCATCGTTATTTTTTTGATTCACCCCTTCAATGCGGGTCATGTCTGGTGTAGCCGGTGATTCTACTTTAATCACATCAGCACCATTCACCGCAAGCTGGAACGTGCTGAACGGGCCGGCCAGTACATGGGTTAGATCAAGTACTCTAATGCCTTCGAAGGGTTTCAATGCAGGTTCCGTTTACGAACTATTGTCGCTTTCAAATGGTGCTATCAAGTTGTATTTTTCAGATCTGCCAACAGCTGACGAGCATGACCTATAAGTAAATGATCACTCTTCAGTGCGCCAACCAACTGTACTCCGATTGGCATGTCTGTTTTTCCCTGCAGCAACGGTAAGGTTATACAAGGCAGGCCACACAGAGTCCAGATGGTGCAGCAGACGGGATCGCCGGTGCTGCCCATCAGTGGTGCCTCTGCGACTGCAGAGGGAGTGAGTATGGCATCGTATTGCTGATTGAATTTACTAAACCAGTCGATGGCAGAATCGCGAACTTTCAATGCCTGCAGATACTCTGTCTCTGTTCTGTGCCTGGCAGCAGCAAATATCGGACGCGCAGTTTCACTGATATCGAGCCAGTGATTGCTGATTTCATTATCAAGCGCTCTGACGATTTCATAGTCATAGATGACTTTGTGCGCATCAAGGTAAGCAGTGAATTCATCTGGAGCTGCAATCCGTGTGATTGAATCCTTAAGCTTTGTGGTGAGGCTTTCAAAGGCACTGTTGGCATCGTCAGAGTAACGATCGCTGTAGGGCATATCAATCCATACAATCGAAGCTGGACTGTTTGGCTGCTGAAGATCCAGCTCTCGTAGATGATTGACGATTGATGGTCGTGGTTGCGCATAACTGGCATTATCCGCCGGGTCATGCGCAGACAATGCGTCTGTTACCGAGGCAATATCATCCAGGTTGCGGGCAAAAAGCCCAACGTGATCGAGCGTTGTTGATGTTTCCAGAACACCGCTTCGGGAGATTAGTCCCCGCGATGGCTTAAAACCATACACACCACAAAAAGACGCAGGTCTGATTACCGAACCATTGGTTTGACTGCCGACTGCAACCGGCACATGGCCGGCAGCGACGGCGGCTGCCGAACCGCTTGACGATCCGCCCGGGCTGTACCGGGTATTCAGCGGATTGCAGGTTCGGGATGGATTAAAGAACGCGAACTCGGTAGTCACCGTTTTTCCCATAATGACCGAACCCGCGGCTTTCAATTGCTCAATCACTGCACAGTCTTTTTCAGGGCGTCGGCGCTTGTGGATGATTGACCCGTGCTCTGTCGGGTAATCAGCGCTATCAAAGATATCTTTCAGGCCCACGGGTATCCCATGCAACGGCTTCTGGCTTTTATCCTGATCTAACTGTGCTGCCTGCTGTAGTGCAAGCTCCGGGTTGTGGTGCGCCCATGCACCAATCTCGCTTTCAGTCGATGCAATTTTGCTGTTACAGCTTTCTGTAAGTTCAGTACAGCTCATTGCTCCGTCTGCGATGAGTTTTACGGTGTCCTGTATTGTCTGGTTAGATTTTGTCATTAGCGTGCTGCCTGATTACACAGGGTCCGGTAATTGTTGTCGTGCTTTTGAGTAATCAACCCTGAAATCATCGAACCATTCTTAATTGGCATAAGCAATGGCGGGGAGCCAGGTGGTCAGCTCAGGCCAGAAGAACACAATCGCAAGCCCGATCAATTGCAAAATAACAAACGGGATGACACCTTTATAGATATGCCCCAGTGTAACACCGGGCGGACAAACCCCCTTTAAGTAGAACAACGCAAATCCCACCGGTGGTGTGAGAAAAGAGGTTTGCAGGGTGACTGCAACCAGAATCGCAAACCAGACAACTGAAGGATTACTGACAACATCAAAACCGTTAACCGCCAGATCAAGCGATAAAATCACCGGCAACATCAACGGCATGATAATCAGGGTGATTTCAATCCAGTCAAGCAGGAACCCAAGCAGAAATATAATAAACAGGATAAACGCAACGATCATATAGGGATTGTCAAACGAACCAAGCACCAGGTTCTCGATAATCTCGTCACCACCATAGCGGCGCAATATGTAGGCAAAGAAATTGGCAGCGATAAAAATACCGACGATATACCCGGCTGTGTTCAGTGTTTGGCGTGATACATCTCTGAACACCCGCAGGTTCAGCTTGCCGCTGAAAAGTGCAAGCAGTGTTGCACCCATTGCTCCCAGACCGGAAGCCTCGGTTGGCGTGGCCAGACCGAAAAATATCGAACCGAGCACCAGCAGTATCAGAAACATCGGTGGTACCACCGAGAGTGCCACCTGAAATAATATTTTTGCTGTTACCGGTTGCCTGTTTGCAGGCAAAGGCATGGAGTCTGGTCTGATTAGCCCGTAAATGATAATGAAAAGAATATACAACGCACCAAGAATAAGACCGGGGATTAATGCACCCATAAACAGGTCGCCAAGCGAGATTGATAACTGATCACTCATAATCACCAGCATGATCGACGGTGGTATCAAAATACCCAGTGTGCCGGAGGCGGCGATGGTTCCGGTGGCTATCGGTTTACCATAGTTCTGTTGCATCATCGCCGGTAAGCCCATGACACCAAGCAGCACAACAGATGCACCAATAACTCCGGTAGAAGCCGCCAGAATAATGCCGATCAACATGACGGTAAGCGCGAGCCCGCCGCGCAATGCACCAAACAGTACCTGCATGGATTTCATCATGCGCTGTGCCACACCGGATTGATCCAGCATTAACCCCATAAAAATAAACATGGGTAATGCAACAAGCACCGGGTTTTTAATGATTCCACCAAAAAACCGCCCGGCGTTTACAAACATCTTTTTGTAGGTGATACCGGTTCTTTTAAACTCAATGACCTCTGAAATTGCTTTGCGATGTTCATCGAGTATCTGCTCTCCGATAACAACAAAAATCAGACTCACGCCAACCAGCGCGTAGGCAACCGGAATTCCGGCGAACAGAAAAATAATAAAAACCAGAAACATCGCAAGAACCATCCACTGGTTCAAATCGAGGAACTGACCGAGGTAGGCTAGAATCTCCATCGTTATAGCCCCCGATTCTTACGACCAATCAACCAGAGGCCGATTATTAAAATCACAAGCGTGACAAATGCGGTGAGCGTTGCATGTTCCATTAATGGTTCTTTCGAAATTCTGCGCGGATTTATATCCGGGTTTGTCAATCTGATAAACCAGTAAAACCCGTAGTGGTACAACCGGTCCAGTACAAACCATGCAAACGGGAACGCACCGAGCAGGCACTTTGATAACGTTGGTGTGGTGAAGAGATTCAGGTTGCGTTTGAGCATTGACCATCCTGCCATTGCCGCAACGATCATCAAAATCGGTAGTGTAATTTTTAATATGTACAGTCGGTGCAGTCCATTAGGACTGTCCGATCCTTCTTTGGCGGTCCACGAGGCAAAAGCATAGTGGGTAAGGATGTCGACCATCAATGCAATAAAAGGCAGCAGCAACCAGCCGAGTGCAAAGATCTCAAGCTTTGCTTTCTTGCCGGTTGAAAACCGTTGATGGAAGATATCAACGCGTACATGGCTGTCGGTGGTGATCGCATATGCAAAACCCGTGAGCATAGCAAAACCGTATAGCCACCATTGCCCATCATCCAGCCACGCCTGGTTGTGTCCCATCTTGCGCATCACAACCTGGGCGACAATGGCGAACATCAACAGCGGGAAGATCCATGCAACAACGTTACTCAGGCCAATAACAAATCGGTCTGTTTTATAGTGCTCTTCCCGTCTTCGCTCACCCGGATCGGTGATCGCAATAGAAGCTTTGTTATCTGGCAAAGTGTCAGTCATTAATCAAATCGGCTCTTTGTTTATGCTGTCTGCGTTTATGCTGTCTGCGTTGCGGCACTCGAAGTGCTGTTCAGATAGCGCAATTACAGCACGGACCATTACTACAATAGTAAGCAAATCAATTGTAAGCAAATCACGTTGAATTGTGTTCAACGTGAAGTTTTTCCTGCAATGAATGCTTTTGATTTTTGCAGCAGGAAAAATACACGGTGTAATAACAGCTCAAGTGAGATGTCATCGAAATCGCGAATAGACCGGCTTAAAGATGTTAAAAAAAAAGGTGGTCCAGAGACCACCTTTTTTAGTTGCTGACCAGAGGTGAGCGCTACCTACTTGCGCGGCAGGTAAATGTTAGTCGACCAGACTTTGTAACCCTCACGGTACTCGGTCAGATCATCCCATGCCTTCTTAAACATCTCATCCTCTTCCGCCAGACCTGCGGCAACTTCGTTCCAGGTGCTCTCGAACAGTTCGAGCATTTCATCAGGCCACTTTTTTATGTTCACACCGTTGTTGTCAGTGTTGTCGACCATGGCGGCATAGTTAGTGGCTTCACCTTCGGCCAGGCTGGTTGTAATGTTCGCAAGACACGCCACTTTAATCTGATTCTTTGCGATATCAGACAGGTCTTCGTAGACATCTTTATTGATCAGCAGCTCGAACAGGGTTGATGGCTGGTGCCAGCCGGGGAAGTAGTTGTACTTGGCAATTTTGTGAAAACCCAGATTGGCGTCAATTCTGGGCATGGAAAATTCAGTCGCATCAATTGCACCGCGTTCAAGAGCAGGGAAGATATCTCCACCGGCAAGCAGCGATGTTGACACCCCGAGCTTCTGCATGACCTCAGCGCCAAGGCCGAAAAAGCGCATGTTCAAGCCTTTCAGGTCATCAACGCTGGTAATTTCATTTTTGAACCATCCCGATGTTTCGGGGGCAATCACACCGCAGGGGGTCGCGACCACATCGTAGCCCGCTTCATCGTACATTTCCTGCCATAGCGCTGCGCCATCGTCATAGAGTATCCAACCGAGATACTCGCCCGCTTCCGGACCGAAAGGAACAGCGGCAAACAGTGATGCAGCGGTGATTTTACCCTGCCAGTAGCCGGAAGTTGCAAACGCGGAGTCAACAGAGCCGTTGGATACTGCGTCAAGCGCTTCAAGGGTTGGAACGAGCTTGTTGGGGTCAAAGTGTTCAAATTGCACTTCACCGGAAATGCTGTTTATTTTGTCGACGAAGTCTACGCCGGCAGTGCCAAGGATTGGCAGTGTCTTGGCAAATGACGATGTCATTTCCAGCGTATCCTGCGCGTAAACAGGTGCGCATAGTGCGGCACTTACCAGTGATGCGCACAGTTGTGTTTTGGTAAATTTAATTTTCATTATTCCTCCAGTGGTGTGGTCGGCAAACATTCGCCCAATCATTCGCCAGGCACTGCTGTTTCAGTGATGTAGGCCGTATACGTCAGGCGCGATGCCAGTATGTAACCATTAGCCGGCAGTTAGCCAGTTAAAAAGCCATCAGTTCCAACAGTCCTCTACGCTAAGCTTAACAACCACGCTGATGACAATAAAGCACTTTAAAACCTAATTCTGCTCAGCCGGTGGTTGGCAGGTCTACCGCGCTATATGGCGGACGGGGATGCCGTGGGTCCTGAAGTAGGTCAGTCGTGCTTAATCAACCAGGTGGCGCGATATCTTATCCGCTTGCGTATGCGTCGCCAGTGCCGGTGTACGGTTGAGTTTCTTGTTAATTTCTTGTTTTTATTGTGACAGTACGATTTCGGGCACCTGCCGCTATATAGTTGGGAATAAACGGCAGCAGTCCGGTGCCGCAGGTTAAAAACTATTACGCAGGGTCTGAGGGTGTTAAATTCCCCGTCAGGTAGTCATATACAAACAGTAACTGAACTTTTTCGGTCGAATTTGCTTAATCAGTTCGTGCTTTGGCCTTGGCTGATAACGGATTTTTGTACCGTCTTTACATCGAGAAATCAGTAACATCGCGCATTGGAGACTAAAATATGGCCGATTTCAGGGTACCACTCAGAGACATGCATTTTAGTCTGCGGGAGGTGTTCAACTACCCGTCGCGTTGCGCTGAGCTGGGCGGGTTTGAAGAGGTTGGCGATGACCTGCTTAGCGCGATCCTTGAGGAAGCCGCCAAGTTTGTTGAGGCTGAGCTGGCACCGATCAATCAGTCCGGCGATCAACAAGGCTGTCAGTGGCAGGACACAGTGGTCACAACGCCGGACGGTTTCAAAGAAGCCTACGCGACTTATGTCGATGCCGGTTGGGCAAGTTTATCAGCTGATCCGGAGTTCGGTGGACAGGGGTTGCCGCCTTCAATGGCAACTTTTATGAGCGAGATGGCAGGCACTGCCAACTGGGCATGGGCCATGTACCCGGGCCTCAGTCACGGTGCTCATGCAACAATCACCGCGCATGGCAGTGAGGAACAAAAAGCACAATATCTCGGCAAGCTGACCAGTGGTGAATGGACTGGCACTATGTGCCTGACAGAATCACACTGTGGTACCGACCTTGGGATGTTGCGAACCCGTGCAGAGCCGAATGACGATGGCAGCTACGCTATCACTGGCACCAAGATTTTTATTTCAGCCGGCGAACACGACATGACAGACAACATTGTTCATATCGTCCTGGCGCGACTACCTGATGCACCGAAAGGCACTAAAGGGATATCGCTGTTTATCGTACCGAAGATGCTGCCCGACAGAAGCGGTGAAGCAGGTGACCGTAATAGCGTCAGCTGTGGTTCTATTGAACATAAAATGGGTATCCACGGTAACGCCACTGCGGTACTTAACTTTGATGGTGCAAAGGGCTGGCTGATCGGGCCACCCAATCGTGGCCTTAATTGCATGTTTACGTTCATGAATGCAGCAAGGCTCGGTACTGCATTGCAGGGACTGGCGCACGCAGAGTTCGGTTTTCAAAAATCACTTGATTACGCTCGAGAGCGATTGCAGATGCGTTCGCTATCGGGTCGTAAAACACCTGACAAACCAGCAGACCCGATCATTGTTCACCCCGACGTCAGACGCATGTTGCTGACCCAAAAGGCATTTGCTGAAGGTGGACGTCTTTTCGTACATTCACTGGCGATGGACGTTGACGTGATGGAATCCGATGCATCTGATGAGCGCAAAGGACTGGCTGATGCACGACTTGCACTGCTCACCCCTATTGCCAAGGCGTTTTTAACCGAAACCGGATTTGAATCTGCCAACCTGGGCTTACAGATTTTCGGTGGTCACGGGTTTATCAAAGAATGGGGTATGGAGCAAAACGTTCGTGATTGTCGAATCTCGATGCTTTATGAAGGCACCACAGGTATTCAGGCACTTGATCTTCTGGGCCGTAAGGTCGTTGGTTCCCAGGGAGGGTTGCTTAGACCGTTCCTTGCTGAAATAGCCGAGTTTTGTGCAAAGCATGAAGATAATCGCTTAATGGCTAACTCGGTTGCCACGCTTAAAACCCACTGTGAAGAGTGGCAGCAAATCACTACCGATATCACCATGCGCGCTATGTCTGATGCAGATGAAGTCGGTGCTGCATCTGTAGATTATCTGATGTACTCGGGTTATGTCGTGCTGGCCTATTTCTGGGCTCGGGCACAGGCTACGGCGCTTACAGCGCTGGCTAAAGATGACTGCAGTGAACCTGATTTCTATCGAGCCAAGCTATCAACCTGTGATTTTTATTTTGAAAAACTATTGCCGCGTACCAGGTCGCTGGTAGCGACGATGGAATCCGGTGCTGATCCGGTGATGGCACTTGATGCCGATCACTTCAGCTTCTAATCAGCCTGCTAAGGAGTAAAACAGTAATGTTATACGAAGGTCAGTCACTCAGCATTGCTGAAGTCCAGAACGGCATCTATGAAATGCGCTTCGATCTTAAAGATTCAAGCGTTAACAAGTTTAATCAGGCAACGTTAAAAGAACTGGGTGAAGGTATAGCAGCCTTGCAGCGTCAGAAAGGCGTTACCGGTTTGATGCTAAGCAGCGCCAAAAAGAGTTTTTTTGTTGGCGCAGATATTGGCGAATTTGGTGCGCTATTTCAACGCCCGGAAGCAGAGATCACTGCAGCGCTGTTAGAAATAGATGAACTTTTTTCGAGCATTGAAGACCTGCCATACCCAACGGTTGTCGCTATCAACGGTGAAGCGCTCGGTGGTGGCTTTGAAATTTGCCTGACCTGTGATTACCGGATCATGGCAAGCTCTGCAAAAGTCGGCCTGCCTGAAGTCAAGTTGGGTATCTTGCCTGGCTGGGGCGGCACAGTGCGGTTGCCGCGCATGATCGGCGTGGACAATGCCATAGAGTGGATTGCTACCGGTTCCAACAAGCGTGCGGCGGCAGCACTTAAAGATGGTGCTGTTGATGCAGTGGTAGCAGAAGATCAATTACGTGCGGCCTCTCTACAAATATTATCGGACTGCATCGACGGTAAGTTTGATTACCTTGAACGACGTGAAGAAAAGAAGTCCCCGCTGTCGTTATCCACAATTGAACGCACCATGGCGTTTACCAGTGCACGTGGCGTGGTTGGTGCCAAGGCGGGCCCACACTACCCATCACCAATGACCATTATCGGTGTGATTGAGAAGCATGCGAGCCTTGATCGTGACAGTGCCTTTAAAGTAGAAGCTGCAGCATTTGCCAAACTGACCAAATCACCGGTGACTGCGTCATTGATTGGCATCTTCATGAAAGATCAGTTTCTTAAAAAACAAGGCAAACAGCTGACAGAATCCGCCAGAGAAGTAAACAAGGCAGCAGTGCTTGGTGCCGGCATTATGGGTGGCGGCATTGCTTATCAATCAGCCTCTAAAAATATTCCGATAATGATGAAGGACATCAACCAAAAGGCGCTGGATGACGGATTGGCTGAGTCAGACAAATTGTTCTTTAACCAGGTGAAGCGCGGCAGGCTTGATCAGGCAGGTGCTGCGGCTGCGATGCACCGCATCATGCCAACACTCAGTTATGGCGACTTTAGTGATGTTGATCTGGTTGTTGAAGCCGTGGTTGAGAATCCGAAGATCAAGCAGGCAGTGCTCAGTGAGGTTGAAGCGCTTATTAATGACGATGCCGTATTGACCAGTAACACATCGACTATCTCAATCGATCTGCTGGCTAAAGAGCTGAAACGCCCCGGGAATTTTTGCGGTATGCACTTTTTCAATCCGGTTCACCTGATGCCACTGGTTGAGGTGATTCGCGGCGAGAAGTCGAGTGATGTAGCGGTGGCAACCACGGTCGCCTATGCACTGCGGCTCGGCAAGTCGCCTATCGTTGTTAATGACTGCCCCGGCTTTTTTGTTAACCGGGTGTTGTTTCCGTATTTTGGCGGGTTTTCACTATTACTAAAACACGGTGCAGACTTCACGCGTGTTGATAAATTGATGGAGCGTTGGGGTTGGCCGATGGGCCCTGCCTATCTGCTCGATGTGGTTGGTATAGACACCGGTCATCACGGCGGTGAAGTGATGGCAGATGGATTCCCTGATCGTATGAAGTACGACTACACAACGGCAGTTGATCTGCTATACCAAGCTGAACGCTTCGGCCAGAAAAACAGTGTTGGCTTTTATAAGTACGAGCTGGATAAACGCGGTAAGCCAAAGAAACTGCCTGACGCTGACACAGCCGGTGTGATCGCACCGTCAGTGACCGAACAAAGGGAGTTAACTGACGAGCAGATCGTAGAGCGTATGTTGATACCCATGTGTATTGAAACGATCAGGTGCCTTGAAGAAGGCATTGTGAGTGGTCCGGCTGATGCTGACATGGGGCTGGTATACGGCATCGGTTTTCCTCCGTTTCGCGGTGGTGTGTTGCATTATATGGATACCATCGGCATGGATAACTTCTGCAAGATGTGTGATCAGTACGCTGATCTTGGCGCGCTGTATCAGCCGACAGACGGTATGCGCAAGATGGCAGCTGACAAAAAACTCTTTTTTCCACGCGGAGCGTAGTTGATGAATTTCAATTCAGATGACGTTGTAATTATCGATTGCGTTCGTTCACCCATGGGCCGTTCAAAAAACGGCGGCTTTGTTAACGTGCGTGCAGAAGACTTGTCTGCCGAGCTGGTTAAAGCCATGTTCGAACGTCACCCGGAAGTCGACCCGGATGACGTGGAAGATTTGATCTGGGGTTGTGTCAACCAGACACTTGAGCAGGGGTTTAATATTGCCCGGGGTGTTGCGATTCGATCCGGGTTACCGGAAACCGTGGCGGGGCAAACAGTAAGCCGCTTATGTGGCAGTTCAATGTCTGCCTTGCATACAGCGGTGCAGGGCGTCATGACTGGTTATGGTGATGTTTTTATTGCCGGTGGTGTAGAGCATATGCAGCATGTGCAAATGCTGCACGGGCTCGATCTGCACCCTGCCATGAGCAAGCATGTAGCAAAAGCTTCAATGATGATGGGCGTCACTGCTGAAATGCTCGCTAAAATGCATGGTATCGAACGTCCGCAGCAGGATGAATTCGCAGCACGATCACATCAGCGTGCGCATGCAGCTACTGTCAATGGCGGTTTTGCCAACGAGATCATCCCGATAGAAGGACATGATCAGAATGGCTTCAAGAAGCTGATTGAAGTTGATGAAGTGATTCGCGAGAACGTCACGCCCGAGTCGCTGGCCGATCTCAAGCCTGCTTTTGTACCGAAGGTAGGCACGGTAACCGCGGGTAGCTCTTCAGCAATTTCCGATGGTGCAAGTGCGATGCTGGTGATGTCTGGTGCCAAAGCCCGCGATATTGGCGCAAAGCCTGTGGCAAGAGTTCGCAGCATGGCGGTGGCCGGTTGTCCTGCGGCAATCATGGGCTACGGACCGGTACCTGCTACTCAAAAAGCACTGAAACGCGCCGGTTTGAGTATAGAAGATATTGATCATGTAGAGCTCAACGAGGCATTTGCAGCGCAGGCGATCCCGGTGCTGAAAGATCTCAAGCTACTTGATGTGATGGACGACAAAGTCAACCTGCACGGTGGTGCGATAGCACTCGGGCATCCGTTTGGCTGTTCCGGTACGCGAATCAGCACCACGCTACTCAATGTCATGCAAAAAAATGATGGTCAGTTCGGACTGGCGACCATGTGTATAGGAATGGGGCAGGGTATCAGCACAGTATTTGAGCGCTTATAACCAACGGCACTAAGGTATAGTGAACAACGGGGCATAGTGAACAACCGGGTTGCTATTATCGCTCCCGGTTTGTGAGCAAAGGGATGAACCGGCTGGCCGTTTAATGTGATTAGGTAATTCGGTAATCCGCCTTAACAGCAAAACCATGCAAGATTAAAGCGATAAACATAAGAGAATCAGTCCGGAGTTTCACGTAACGGGCCAGGATTATGGGTAACAAGCAATGGGTCACCTGCCAAACTTAAAGCGAATAACTATCAATTCTGAGCTGGCGCTCGATATCTGGCTTAAGAAAAACTCCACAGTCAGTGAAGCGGTAATACTGGTAACTCATACTAAAGAAACTCACAGGAAGTTTATCAGTTCCGAGCAGGTTCGGCGGCAACTCGAAAAGCATCACTGGACGTCCGGATCCTCTTACACCATTGGTTCTGATCTACTTGGTCGTGTTGTGCAGAAAGCAAAACAGTAAGTAACCTTAAGTACTGCTAAATCAACCCAAGCTTGT
Organism: uncultured Granulosicoccaceae bacterium; assembly: GCA_938007995.1. Taxonomy (GTDB): domain Bacteria; phylum Pseudomonadota; class Gammaproteobacteria; order Granulosicoccales; family Granulosicoccaceae. Next base: position 57,932 of record CALLLW010000010.1, read on the forward strand.
TCTGATAAGCAAATAGTGCAGGCGCACCACCTGTATGAATGAAAATCACTGTAGCGCCTTGCGGGATTTTGTTCTGTTTTACCAGCGCAATCAGGCCTGCCAGTGTGCGGCCTGAATAAACCGGATCAACCAGTAGTCCTTCAAGTCTGGCTGCCATGCGGATTGCACTGCTGACTTCTTCGTTTAACTGGCCGTAGCCCGGTGAGAGAACATCGTCATATGTATTTACAGTGTTTATTGCGCCTGATGTGTAGCCAAGCAGTGCGGCTACGTCAGAGGTTCTTTTTTTAATTCGGGTAAGTTGCAATTCTTTTTTTCGCCGAACACAAATGCCTTCTACAGCAATATCCCAGTTCAGTTCTTTGACTGCTGCCAGAATTCCCGCGTGAGTGCTGCCACTGCCGGATGGAGTAATCAGATGTGTTGCACTGATATTCTGTGCCTGCAGTTGAAGTTTTAGTTCTGCCGTTGCCAGTGCATAACCGAGTGCGCCAAGCGGTGGGTGGTCAGCGCCGAGATGCACCACATACGGTTTGCGACCCTGAGCTTTCTTTTCTTTCGCCAGCGCGTCGAGCCTGCTATCCGCCAGCGCTTCATTTTCACCTTCTGATAAATAGTGAATTTCAGCGCCATAGAGTTGATCGAGCAATACATTGCCTGATGTTTGATAGACCGTGTCATTGGTGGGCACGCGTTGTTCGAGTTGTACCACTGGCTGCATACCCAATTTTCTACAGGCAGCGGCACAGAGTCTGACAAAGTTCGACTGTATTGCACCTGTGATCAGCACAGTGTCTGCCCGTTGTGTGATGGCAGGGCCAAGGTAGAACTCCAGTTGCCTGACCTTGTTGCCGCCCATACCGAGCGGTTGTGAGTCATCTCGCTTAATGTAGAGCTCGATGCCGAGTGTTGTGCTCAAACGTGCAGCGTATTGCAGTGGCGTGCGAACAGGGCCAAGGTCAGCGCGAGTGTGACTGGCCAGTCCGGGCAGCAGCTGATATTCGTCTGTGTGTTCGAAGGCGTAGGACACGGCAGTTTTCGCTGAGTATTCACCGCAGTATACTGAAGACGGCAGAGGAACCGGGAAGCTGCTCGCCGATGTCTGCGTTGTGTTTGCAGCCGCCTGTGTCGGGGCTTAAGCAATTCACACCACAGGCACGGCTGGCCTGCGAAACTTCGCTTCGCAAATCTGGCATTTGGCAACACAGACCGGGTACCAGGGCTGGTAGAATAAGCGTCAAAGTAAACGCAGAGTCGGCCACTCAGGGTACTCGGTGTGGCTGTAAAGCCGTACGCCGGAAAACCCGCCACCACCATGCTCTGCACTCAAATTTTTACGGACACACTCAATGAAGAATAGTGGCTACTACAGCCAGTTTGGCGGGGCCTACATCCCCGAGATTCTGGTGCCAACATTTGACGAACTCGAAAGTGCCTATCTGGCAGCCAGAGAGGATGAGTCTTTTTGGCAACAGTACATGGAGCTGATGTCCACTTATTCATGTCGCGCCACTCCAATAAGCCGGCTCGACAACCTGACCGAGCAGCTCGGCGGCGCGAATATTTTTGCAAAGCGTGAGGACCTGAACCACACCGGTGCGCACAAGGCGAATAATGTCATGGGCCAGGGGCTGCTGACCAAACGCATGGGCAAGAAACGCGTAATTGCAGAAACCGGTGCCGGCCAGCATGGTGTGGCTACTGCCACAATGGCTGCCAAATTCGGCTTTGACTGCACGATTTATATGGGCGCGCACGACGTGGCCAGACAACGCCCGAATGTTTTCTGGATGGAGCAAATGGGTGCCACTGTGGTGGCTGTGACCGAAGGTAGTCAGACTCTCAAAGATGCGATCAACGAAGCTTTTCGCGACTGGGTCACCAACATGGATGACACCCATTACGTTCTGGGTACCGCTTGTGGTCCGCACCCGTTTCCTGAAATGGTCAGTTGGTTTCAGTCAATCATCGGCACCGAGTCGCGTGAGCAAATGCTTGAGCGCAATGGCAGGTTGCCTGCCCGCGTCTATGCCTGTGTCGGTGGCGGATCCAATGCGATGGGAATATTCGGCGGCTTCCTCGATGATAAGGAAGTTGAGCTGGTCGGTGTTGAAGCAGGTGGCCGTGGCAGAGGACAGGGGCAGCATGCCGCCCGGCTTGCCTATGACGATGCCAGCATCGGTGTTGCGCAGGGATACAAAACCTACTTTCTACAGGATAACGACGGCCAGATGCAGGACACCCACAGTGTCTCTGCGGGCCTCGATTACGTCGGTGTTTCACCGATACTCAGCCACATGCACGAAACGCAGGAAGTCAGGTTTGAAGCTGCCACTGATGATGAAGTGGTCGAAGCAATGCAACGAACCGTGCGTTATGAAGGTTTGATACCCGCGCTCGAATCTTCACACGCTTTTGCCCAGGCCTATAAGGAAGCCGGGGCCATGTCTTCCGATGAAGATATCCTGATCAATATGTCAGGCCGTGCTGACAAAGACATATTCACCGTCGCTGACGCAGTACACGATCCCAAATGGCAGCAGTTTATTATCGATAAAGCCGAAGCCTACCGTGCGGAGATGAACCAATGAGCAGAACGCCCACCCGCCTTGAAGCCTCCATTCGCGCTGCCCGCGAGAAAAAAGATATTCTGTTGATGACCCATATTGTGTTGGGTTATCCAAGTTTTGATGATTCCCTGCGCATGGTTGAAGACATGGTCAACGCCGGTGTTGATCTTATGGAGCTACAAATACCTTTCTCCGAGCCGATGGCAGACGGACCGGTTATTTTAAAAGCCAATGCAGAAGCACTCAAAGCGGGCGCTACGGTAGAAAAAAGCATTGAAGCTGCAGAGCGCATTACCCGCGAATTTGATATCCCGTTTTTGTTTATGACCTACTACAACATACTCTACTGTTACGGGGTTACCGGGTTTGTTGAACGCTGCAAAAGCGCTGGTATACAGGGTTGCATCGTACCGGATCTGCCACCCATTGAAGGGCAGGACTATCTTGATGCGATGGCAGCAGCGCAGCTCTCACCGGTACACATTTTTACCCCGAAAACACCACAGTCGCGAATGCGTCACCTGAGTGATATGAGTGCCGGCATGATCTATGTGGTCGCTCGCAAAGGCGTTACCGGCAAAGACACCGCTTTTTCATCAGAAATGTCTGACTACCTTCAGCTCTGCCGCAACAGCACAGAACTGCCACTGGGAGTAGGTTTTGGTGTCAAAAGCCGTGAGGATATTGATTTCCTCAGTGGTAAAGTTGATATCGCCGTCGTTGGCTCTGAGACGATCCGGGTAATGGAGCAGGACGGAGTGGGTGCGGTGAAGGGGTTTATTGAAACACTTGTTGCCTGATTGAGTGCAACGCTTTCGGTTACTCGAAAGTATGAGTATCGTGTAAGCGAGTATAAGGCATCTTTATGTTGCGTAGACTGTACAAAAAATCGTGTACCTCAACATTAGCGTTACACGCAACTGCTCAAAAAATACGAATCAAAATAAACATATAGCCGATAGCCACCGCCCCGACCGTAGGCTGGATAAGCCGGAGGCGCATCCGGCGATGTTAAAATGGTAGATGCGCTGTCGCTTATCGCCTCTACGAGGATTGAGTGGATTGCAGAGATTGAGGCAAGTACGCTGTATGTGCAGCGCACGATGGCTTTCTATTAGACAGATATGCGTATAGCCAACGTAGGCTGGATAAGCTGCAGGCGCATCCGGCGATGATTAAAATGGTAGATGCGCTGTCGCTTATCGCCTCTACGAGGATTGAGTGGATTGCGGAGATAGTGGCAAGTACGCTGTATGTGCAGAGTACGATGGCTTTCTAGTAGGCAAGTATTCGTATAGTCAGCGTAGGCTGGATAAGCTGGAGGCGCATCCGGCGATATTAATATGGTAGATGCGCTGTCGCTTATCGCCCCTACGAGGATTGAGTGGATTGCAGAGATTGTAGCAAGTACGCTGTATGCGCAGAGTAAGATGGCTTTCTAGTAGACAAGTATGCGTATAGTCAGCGTAGGCTGGAGGCGCATCCGGCGATATTAAAATGGTAGATGCGCTGTCGCTTATCGCCCCTACGGGGATTGAGCGGATTGCGGAGATTGTGGCAAGTACGCTGTATGTGCAGAGCACGATGTCTTTCTATTAGACGGGTATGCGTATAGCCCACGTAGGCTGGATAAGCTGGAGGCGCATCCGGCAGTTAAAATGGTAGATGCGCTGTCGCTTATCGCCCCTACGAGGATTGAGTGGATTGCGGAGATTGAGGCAAGTACGCTGTATGTGCAGAGTACGATGGCTTTCTATTAGACAAGTATGCGTATAGCCAACGTAGGCTGGATAAGCTGCAGGCGCATCCGGCGCATCCGGCGATGATTAAGCTGTTAAACCCCAATGTTGAATAAATTTTAATTCACCGGTTTACAAATCAATTTCAAGAATCCCGTCTCTCTGTGCTGCGCGTGACTGACACAGAATTACCTCCCGTTTTTGCTGCGATTTTGACAATACAAAATCCCGATGTTCGACCTCTCCACTCACGATCGAACACTTACACACGCCACACAAACCATCAGAACACTTTACATCAATTTGAATCCCGTTTTCGGTAAGCACATCGGTTGCTGACTTATCAGCAGGTACTTCAAACTGTTTGCCGGATTGAATCAGCTTTAACGTGAACGGATAGTTGATGTATTCCGGCACTTCCGGCAGGGAAAAATACTCACTGTGTATTTGCTCATTAGAAAGCCCGGCCTTCTCTGCTGCAGCAACGACGGATTGCATGTAGGCGTCTGGTCCGCAGGTGTATACATGAGTACCGGGTGAGTGGCTCGCAAGCAGAGCATCAAGATCTGCCCGGCTGCCTTCATCTGAAAAATGCAGATGAATACACTGATGCCATGGCACTGCAGCAAGGTCTTGCAGATACGCAGCATCTTTGCGCGTCGAGCAGGAGTAGTGCATAACAAAAGATTGTTTTGCAGCGTGTAGTTCATGCGCCATGGCAATCATTGGAGTGATACCAATTCCGCCACCCATTAACAGATGATGAGTAGCATTTGTCTGAACCGGAAAATGATTGATCGGCTTAGAGATAAACAGCTTACGATCTTCGGTAAAAATCCGATGCAACAGTTGCGAACCGCCGCGGCCGTTATCTTCACGCAGCACACCTATCTGATAGGTAGATCGATCAGCCGGGTCACCGGACATCGAGTACTGTCGCAGAAACTCGGGCGCGACCACAATATCCAGATGTGCACCGGCTTTCCATTCGGGTAACGGTGTGCCATCAAGTGAGGTAAATTCATACTTAGTGGTGCGTTCTGTCATCACTTCGACTTTACTCAGCCTGACGCGTAACACAGGTGCATCGCCTTCAATGCGATATTCATGTGCAAGCCCGTTGATTTCACCACGCACCAGTTTTGCCTTATATTGCTCAGCGGTGATCATTGCCTGGTAGGCTTCAATACCTTTTTCACGATCCATCGGGTAGGGAAAGGGCCAGGGCGGTGGCGCAAGGTTTGCCGGATAAACAGCGAGGGTTTGATCTTCGTATTTAAGATGCAGATTTTTATTTAAATTGCGTATATTAATTGGATGCAGTGTTTGGCGGTAACCTCCATCGTCCTGTTTTTCCAGGTCCCACCACCATTTTTTGACCGGATTGCGTTCACCATTACCAACGGCATCGTCCAGCTTTGCCAGAAGCTTTGCCGATCCCGGTAGTTTCATCGCAGCCCATCTGAACGGTGCTTCTTTAAATAACCCTTCAAGATTCCATGGGCAGGTTTTCATGCATCTGCCGCACATGGCTCCGCCTTCTGTGGTTAGTCGATACGTTGTGCACTTCTGGCTGTCTGACTTCCAGATCTCATAACCGTTAAACATCAGCTTCGGGCCTGCGGTGATGGCACCTGACGGGCACTCGCGTGCACACTTGTTACAGTTTTCGCAGAAGTTCTGTAAGCCGAAGTCGATTGGCTTGTCGTGAGTGACAGGCATGGTGGTAGTGACAACACCGGACTTAAGGCGCGGCCCGAGGTACGGGTTAAGTATTACTTCACCGATGCGGCTGACTTCACCCAGGCCAGACAACAACAGTAACGGCGGTTGCAGCACTTCACCATCCATGACGGAGTGCGCTTTGGCCGGATACCCGAGATTTCTGATTTGTTTTGCGATAACCCCGCCAAGCACAGAAAATCGAAGGTAAGCTCGCATTGACTGTGAGACTGCGATCCAGTCATCACCCGAGGCGCCTTCCATGGTCTCGTAACCCTGATCGACAATCATTGAAATGGCCTGATCATGTGGCGGGTTGATCACGGCACCGGTGGCATCGTGGGAGTACCAGGTCCACTCAGGGCAACGTGACAAACCAACTGCGTCAACACCCAGAAAGTAAGCAGTTGCCTTTATGTTATCTGCATTACGTTGTGGGTCAGTTGCGTGGGCAGGGATGTTATCAGCATGCGCGCCATCCTGTAGCAGGATACAGGCACCCAGTACGCGTCTTTGTCCCATAGAGGGCGCGGCTTTGCTGACATACTTGCCGCCTTTGGCTGCCTCCTGATTGATTTTACCCATGTCGCCAAACTGCGAGCGGGCAAACATGTCTGTGCGCTTGGGCACACGAGCCACACGTTTTTCATCAATATAGGTGGTCGGTTGGTCTACGCGTTTGAGCTTTTCGAAAGGGTGTTCGCTATCGATAAATCGTCTGTTTGCAAAAGGTACGTTATTGCGTGCGCTTTTAATTGTGCCTTTGCCAAGCTGCCAGGCAATACCATGGGTTTTTCTGTGCAGCTGTTCAGTTGCAAGCGGTTGATCGGTCTGTAAATCAAAGGTGGTGGTAACTGCAGAAACACCAAAACGATTGCCAACGTAAGGGTTATGCAATTGAGCGTCTTTAACAATGGCCAGACCCGCACACACAGTCAGCTGATTAAGATCAACTTCTGCCATGGTGGCTGAATGACTGCGTGATTCATAGCCGAGCAATCTAAGATAATTTGCAATGACTACAGAAGTTTCAGTCGATCGCAATGCAGCACGGCAGGCTTGAGCGTTTTGTATCCACTCTGTGCCTGGCTCCTGTGGCCACGGGTCTCTTGGATATTCATAAAGAAAAACGATTGCGTAGGTGTGACTGTCTATTGAACTGGGTGGCGACAGCATTGATTCCTTCAGATCAGCCATGATCACATCAATACCGGAAGCCAGTGTTTTGGTTTGTCTGGTTTTAAGATCTTCTGCCAGTTGATCTACATCGGGATTTCTGTAGGGAGTAGACAGTCTTGCAGAATCGGGTAATCGACAAATGCCAACCATGGAAGCATCGCAGAAATAGCCAAACGCTTTTATATGTTTGGCACGTTCTGATAAATCATCCGGGCACTCGGCAACTTGTTTGTTAGTTAGTCCGATGCGTATCGCATCCATCAATGCCTGATATTCACTCATTGCATTGACTATGTTTTCAGGGGTTGCGTCATCCCTGAACTGCAAAGGGATATATTGCGGTACGACTGCCAGGTCTGCCTCACCACACCGATCAAGCCGCTCAAGCGGATACGGGCCAAGGTGTGGCAGTCGATCGCGGGTGGTAAAAAGTCTGGTCATTTTTTCATTCGCTGTGCGAAAAAATCATTATTGGATTTATCTGCTCACCGGTTGGGCGGATTGCCTTCTGTAAAGAGTAAACAATCCCGCTGCGACAATAATCGCAGTGCCAACCCAGGTCCACAGATCCGGCAACTGACCGAATACAAAATACCCATAAAGTGTTCCCCAGATGATCAGTGTGTAGTGAATCGGTGCGACGACTACTGCTTCCGCTGCTTCGAGGGCTTTGATCACCAGAACCTCGGCAACTGCGGCCATGGTTGCCATAGAGACAATCAATAGTATCTGACCTGTTGAATGCGGTGTGTGCCAGACCAGTGGCATAGGTAATGTGATCAATACAGTACCTACAATTGCCGTGTAGGCGACTGTGGTAGAGGTTTTATCTGTGTCTGCCAGTTTTCTACCGATAACCTGTCGCAACGCATAAGCCAGCGCCGCGATGAGCACCAGCAACACCGCAGGATGAACTGCATCAGTGCCGGGCCGGATGATTATCATCGCCCCGATAAAGCCAACCGCTACAGCACTCCATCTTCTGATGCCGACTTTTTCGCCAAGGAATAGTGCGCCGAGAATGGTCAGAAAAAATGGCGCTACAAAACTGACAGCAACGGCATCAACCAACTTCGCATAGCGTATGGCATAGATAAACAGTAACCCTGAACAGATAGCCAGCGCACCACGACTCACCTGCAGTGGTAACTGACTTGTGATGAAAATAGACTTTCCCTTAATCGCAAATAAAATAATCACACCGGCAAATAGCCCAAGCTGCCGGAACCACATGACTTGCGCCGGGTGAAATTCACCAGTGAGAAATTTCGCCTGAGTGTCGACTGCCGAGAACAGGAACATGCCGCCAAGCATAAAAAGGATGCCGAGTTTACTGTTGCGTTGACGCGGTCTGACAGAAGCAACCGGAGCGACCGAGGGATTAGTGATTTGAAAGCTCCATGCGAAGTCTGAAAGGGAATCTAAACATCAGGCGGCTCTGCTAGCTGTTGCCGTGCGTTGATCTGAAGGCGAGCGCCCAACTTAAGTGTAAATGGCAGGGCGCTCTGGTAGAAGAGATTTATCCAGCACCATTAAGCAACAGCTCCGGCCCCAATGCGGTAAACTGATCTCCAGGGCAATCAACAGCAGAACTAACTATGTCGGCAGTGCTCGATCCGGTATGGCTGGATGCATTCAAACAGGTCTTTGAAAAGTGTCGTATTGGCGATGATGAATCGGTCATTGTGCTCGCCGAGTCAGGCAGTCGGCCTGCATTGATTCAGCTCGCCGAAACGGCATTGTCGCAACTGGGCTGCAACTACTACCGATTGGTTCTGCCAGCGCCATCCGTCGTTGCAGGTCCATTGATACGCTCCAGTGGTGCCTCTGATGCACTGACCGGGCAACAGGGCGCAGTGGATGCATTGTGCGCATCAGATGTGGTAATTGACCTGACAATCGAAGGCCTGATGCATGCGCCGCAGACAGCGCAGATACTGAAGTCCGGCACCAGAATAATGAACATTTCAAATGAGCACCCGGAAGTGCTCAGCCGTTTGCTACCCGATGACTCACTGAAAGCCCGCGTTAAAGAGGCGGTGCAAGAAATCAGATCGTCGTCGACAATGAAAGTAACTTCTGAGGCCGGTACGGATTTGTCAGTGCAGCTTGCAAAAGCCAGTACCGTCGGCGTCTGGGGCTGGACTGATCGGCCAGGCACTCTGGCTCACTGGCCCGGCGGGCTGGTGGTGAGCTTCCCTGCCGCTAATTCCGTCAACGGCACGTTGGTACTGGCCGCCGGTGACCTGAATCTCACCTTCAAACGCTACATAGAATCGCCGGTAACGCTTACTATAAAAAATGACTATGTCACTGGAATCTCGGGCCATGGAGCTGATGCTGCTTTAATGAAAAACTACCTGGTAGCGTTTGACGATAAAGCAGCCTACGCCACCAGCCATGTCGGCTGGGGATTAAATCCTGCTGCTCGGTATGAAGCAATGACTATGTACGATCGCAACGATACCAACGGTACCGAGCTCAGAGCAGTTGCGGGTAATTTTTTATACTCAACCGGTGCTAATGAGTTTGCCGGTCGATTCACTCGTGGTCATTTCGATCTGCCGGTGATGGCGTGTACCATCACATTGGATGATCAGGTCGTGGTTGATAAGGGAATACCTGTGCAATGACTGTCTATAGGTCATTGATAGCTGATATTGATTGCCTGATATCAGAACCTGCTAATGCCGACCATACTACGGATACACTTATTTGCCTGCATGGTATCGGTGGTGATGATGCGAGCTTTGCACCTCAGTCAGAAGGATTGTCTGATCAGTTCAGAGTGGTGGCTTGGAACATGCCGGGCTATCGGCTCTCTGCAAAAGCTGAAAGCCTGTCTTTTGCTTCATTGGCAGAGTCTGTTGTACAGCTTATAGACGGGCTTGATGTCGGGCCGGTCCATCTTGTTGGTCAGTCGATTGGTGGCATGATCGCACAAGAGATCTTTCACCGTTATCCCGAGTATTTTCAAAGTGGAAAAATCAGTTCACTGATTCCGGTAGCCACCACAGCAGCATTTGGTGGCCGGGACGATACCTTTAAGCAGAGTTTTTTACAGGCGCGGTTAAGACCACTGGACGATGGTTTATCTATGCAGCAGGTAGCTGAAGCTGCGATACCTGCTATTGTTGCAAAAAATGCTGATCCACAGGTTATTGATGCTGCGATACAGTCGATGGCGGCTCTGCCATCAGATGTTTATCGTCAAATACTGGATTGCCTGATCACGTTCAACCGGTGGCAGGAATGGCAGAGTATCGACTGCCCTGTGTGTCTTGTGGCAGGCACTGACGACACCAATGCACCGGCTGCTACAATGAAAAAAATGGCAGACAAACTGCCGCATGCCACGTATCACGAGATTGAAAACACCGGACACCTGGTCAACCTTGAGCAAGGTGCGGCATTTAACGAAATAGTGCGTCACTTTATAAATAAATGTCGTTAGAAGCACCACGAGAACAATGATGAAACAGGACTCTCCAATATTTGAGCCTCAGCAGTGGCAACTCACCGGGCAACAAACAGAGCTCTGTGCATTGGCACGTCAGCTTGGCCAGTCAAAGTTCAGTGAACGTGCCACTGAGTATGATCGCAACGCGAGCTTTCCAACAGAAAACTTCAAAGATCTGCATCAGTCGGGCTTGTTGGGTGTTTGTATACCGAAAGACAACGGCGGTCACGGCGCAGACTTAAAGACCTACATGCTGATGGCTTCGGAAATCGGGCGCTACTGTGGAGCGACTGCACTGACGTTTAACATGCACGTCAGTTCCTGCTTATGGACCGGGCCACTGGCAGACGGACTAACACTTGATGATGATCTCAGATCACGCTTACAGCAGGGTCGAAAAATTCATTACCAGAGAATCATTGAAGACGGTGCGATATACGCACAACCGTTTTCCGAAGGTGGTGCAGCTGCTGCCGGTAAAGCAGCGTTTGGTACACAAGCTATACGAACTGAAGGTGGCTGGCTGGTCAGTGGTAAAAAAATATTCGCGTCGTTATCCGGTCATGCCGATTATTATGGCGCGCTGTGTACCGAGCTTGCAGACGCTAATGACAAACCATCGCGCAGAAATACCATGTATGTGGCAATTCCGGCCAACGCCGATGGCGTTCGGGTCGAAGGTGAATGGGATCCGTTGGGTATGCGTGGCACCGTGTCACGCACACTAATTTTTGATGAAGTGTTTGTGACTGAAGAATCCCTGTTAATGCCGCAGGGTGTTTATTTTCAGGCGGCCAGCCAGTGGCCACACATGTTCATGACACTAACACCAGCCTATATGGGCATAGCGCAGGCGGCCTATGACTTTACTGTCGCATACCTTCGCGGTGAGATGCCGGGCACGCCACCGGTAAAGCGTCGCATGTTTCCAACCAAGCAGATTGCCGTTGCACAGATGCGTATTATGCTGGAGCAAACCAAAGCTCTCTGGTTTCAGAGTATCAGTGAGGCAAAACCAAATCCAGATAAAGAATCTCTGCTGCGTGCCTGGGCGGCACAATACAGTGTGATGGAAAACGCCAACGAAATTTCACAGCTTGCTATCCGTACCTGTGGCGGGCAGGCCATGCTCCGCTCGCTGCATCTTGAAAGGCTCTATCGCGACAGTCGCTGCGGTGCATTAATGCTGCCGTGGACTGCCGAGCTCTGTATGGACATGATAGGTAAGGGCGCGCTCTATGAAAAAGGTGAGAGTGACGAAGAATGAGTTTGTACCAACGGCTTCAGGTTCATGCTGAACAACAGCCGGACAAGACTGCCATTGATAGCGCAGCCGGTGAGCTGTCTTATCACCAGTTAAAGGTACTCACCGACTGGTGTATTGAGTACTTCGAGTCTCAAGGTATAGCCGCCGGAGATCGGGTGGCACTACTGGCGTTGAATCATCCGGACTGGTTTATCGCAACGTTTGCAGCAGCGCAATGCGGTGTTGTGCTGGTGCCGCTTAACTGGCGATTGTCTACTGCAGAGTTACGCTTTGTTATCGAAGACTCTCAGCCAAAATTACTTTTGCATGATAGCGAGTTCATGCAGGTCGCCGTTGATTTGCAGAAGTCCGCAACCGACTTACAGGTAGCAATTTTCTGCAACTCTGATTTTCCGGCGCGCGGCTCGGTTACGTTTAAGCCCACGGCCAGTAGCACGGCCAGTCACACGACCAGTAACACGACCAGTTACGATAATACTGAGGCCGCCTTGTTTATCGTATACACCTCCGGCACTACCGGCAGACCCAAGGGGGCAGTGCTAAGTCAAAAAGCGGTGCTGTGCAGCGCTCAAATGAGCCGACACATGACCGATATGACACCGCACGACAATGTGCTTAACGTTTTGCCACTGTTTCATATAGGCGGATTAAATATTCAGCCGTTACCCGCCTTGATCTACGGCGCGACTCTGGTATTGCATGCGCGGTTTATACCTGATGAAGCCGTTGATGCATTGAGTGATAAGAACATCACATTAGTGAACTCAGTACCAACACTGTTGCAGGCCATGCTGGATTCTCCCGGTTGGCAACCACAGAAATATCATGCATTAAGGGCCATTTCTATTGGCTCTACTGACGTGCCACTGTCACTGATAAACCGGGTTCAGGACGCGAGTATTGCTTTGATACAAGTCTACGGCGCAACAGAGACCGGACCAGTGGCGATTTATCAGTGTATTGAAGATGCAGATATTGTCGGCACCATCGGTAAAGCCGGAGCATGCTGCGAAATAAAAATATGTAACAAAGACGGCGTGCAGGTGGCTCCGGGTGAATCCGGTGAGATACTGGTTAAAGGGGGCAATATTCTTTCTCATTACTGGCGTAACGAGAAAGCCACTTCCAACAGCATTAAAGAGGGCTGGTTCCGCACCGGTGATGTAGCGCACGTTGATTCAGACGGTTACTACTGGTTTGATGACCGGCTTAAGCATGTGGTGATATCCGGCGGCGAAAATATTTATCCAGCCGAGCTTGAACGTGTTATTCGTGAGGTGCCGGGCGTGGGTGAGGTAGCAGTGGTCGGCAGGCATGATGAGCGCTGGGGTGAAGTGCCGGTCGCAGTGATCTCGGGTAATGCGACGCCTGCATCAATCCATAGCGCCTGTGAAGTACTGGCCAGATTCAAGCGTCCTAAAGATGTTGTGTTTGTTGATTCATTACCGCGAAACGCCCTGGGTAAAGTGCAGGTGCATCAGGTAAAAAAGCTATTAGAAAATACTGGAGTAAGCACCTGTGAAAGTCAGTAATCCCATACCTATCCTGCGTTCCTTTGATGAAGCAAAAGCCAAAGAGTTCTATGTTGAATTTCTGGGGTTTAGTGTCGATTGGGAACATCGCTTTGAGGAGGGGTTTCCGTTGTATATGCAGGTCTCCAAAGGTGACTGTGTTATTCATATATCGGAACATCACGGTGACAGTACGCCCGGGTCAGCGTTAAGGATCGAAGTGGATGAGCTCGATAGCTACCACAAAGCGCTTAACGATAAAAAATACGGCAACGCTCGCCCTGCAATAATGGATCAGCCGTGGGGCAGGGATATGTCCATTCAGGATCCATTCGGCAATAAGATGATATTCAGCTGTTTGTCTTGAGCCCTGGCGTATTAATGACAGCCCAGATTTGTGAGAGGTCCTGCCGCGCAGACTGCTAAAGTAAAGTCTCCTGTTGAGGCGCTGGCCACACCGGCAACGCCGGGAGATTTATGTTCGAATCTTTGCTGTGTAGCACATGGCGGAGTCGTTCATGAAACTGTAACGCCAGTGCAGGGCAGTGTTGGTTGTTCGGGCAGTGGATCATCATAAAACACTGACACCCTGCAAGCAGTGCAGTCGCTGTGCGCTGAACCCATTGCTCAATATAGTTGTCGTTGCTGACCAGATCCGGATGCAATAACAATCTCACCATCATCAAGCCGTTATACACTTTACCCGGCACAGGTAAATCGGGTTTCTTGTGTAACGCGGCCAGTACTTCAGGATGATTCCGATCTCCCTGAAATACCGGGCGCGTATCCATCATGACCCGGCCTGCGTTGTATTTTTCAAGCAATGGTTCAAGGGTTTCAGGTTGTGAGAAAAAGTCCGGGTGGCGCACTTCAATCGCACATCTCAAATAATCGGGCAGGCTTTGCAGCAGTGCACCAACACGCAGCAGGTCAGTTGGCGTTACGGTCGATGGAAACTGCAGTAGCAAAGGTCCAAGGTTGTCTTTTAATGGTTCAATTCGACGCAGAAAAACCTCCAGATCCCGTTGATTGGTCACACGTTCATGCGTGACTGTTTTTGGCAACTTGAAACAAAACCTGAAACCTGTACCAGCGACTGCCTGACCCCATTGATCAATCGTTCTGTCATCAGGTATGTGATAGAAAGTCGTATTCCCCTCAACAGTATTAAAAACCGAAGCATAGCCCGTCAGCGCAGATTGCGCGGCGTCAAAATAGACATTGCTCCAGCCCGGAAATGCCCAGGCCGGTAGTCCGAGATGATAATTCGATGGTAGCAAATTCGTGCGGTTGATAGTCTGTGAACCGACAGATTAGCAGACGAAGCCCTGCAGGCAAAAAAACAGCTGGTATGTGCTTTGACGTTGAGCGGCGGGACTGTTAAAAAGAAAACACGCGCATCAGAATCAGGCACATCGACAATGCAAACACCGACAGGTGTTTTTGCAAAATGAAAGCGCCAGGTATTGCCTTTGTGTTAGCGTGATTCAGTTATTCCTAAATATGCACAAGGGTTCATCAATGCGAAGAAAGCTCTTCACAGCCGGGCTGACAGGATCCGTAGTCGCTGCAGTGTGCTGCTTTACGCCATTACTGGTAACAGGCTTGAGTGTGGCAGGATTGTCTGCGGCAATACCCTGGCTGGATTATGTTTTGTTACCGGCTTTGGGATTTTTTGTAATTCTTACGGTCTATGCGCTATTTTCAGGCAAGCGATCATGAGCAGTGCCCGGTGTTCCACAGCGGGTTCAGGGTAGCTTACGCAAATATTTTAGTAACGGATGATATCGATATCCGCACCGGGTCTGCTGCGAATGTCTGCTGTATGAACCCGTTGTGTCGGTCGGTCTTCAAAGTAGCGCTGCAGGCTTTCTGTTACAACCGGGAAGGCCAGATCATTCCACGGGATTTCCTGCTCGCTAAACAGGGCTGCTTCGAGTGTTTCTTCCCCTGCTTGCAGGTAACCGTCTTTGAGTGTGCCGTGAAACATCAGATAAACCTGACTGATGCGCGGCAGGTTGTATAGTCCGAATAGCTGTAGATTTACCGCCGTGGCATTGGCTTCTTCAAGGGCTTCTCGTGCTGCACCTTGCATGGCAGTTTCACCGTTTTCCATAAAGCCTGCCGGTAACGTCCAGTACCCATAGCGCGGTTCGATAGCGCGTTTACACAGCAGTATTTTGTTTTGCCACGCGAGAATACAACCGCAGACGTTTTTCGGGTTTTGATAGTGAATGGTGTTACAGGAGCTGCAGACGTGCCGTTCGCGATTGTCACCGTCCGGAGTCTTTAATGAAGTCTCGTGACCACATTCAGCGCAATGTTTCAATGGGTTTCTCTATCTTAGTATTCGGGGTCAGTATTCGGGTGTTGTTGCTGCCTTCAAGCAGAGTAGCATACAACCTGTGACTGCATAGTTGCTCTTTGATATGGCCATGTTGGCAGCAGATCTAACAGCTATATGAGTACAAATGCTTTTGCCATAGTGAAATAAATATTATCCTGATCTGTGCTTACGATGGCGAAAGCACAGCATCGCCAACTGTAGAAAAAGAAATTGCAATGCGGTGATACCGCCGCCCGAGCTGGCTGGCATTGCAGCGGCAAAGGGGTTTTCTGTATCCGTTGCGTTACCTTCTACAACAGTATCTATTACTGCACCACTCTCGTCTATCTGCTGGTTTTCGTCGTTGTTACCATTGATTTGTTCCACTACGTGAGTCGGGCAGCCGCCACCGCAGAGAATTTCGAACTGTTGGGGTGGGAGTATAGTGACGTCGAGTCGTGCAGTATTGTCCTGCTCGTTGTCGTCTGGTTGTGTGGTGGATTGCGCTGCCGCTTCAACAGTCATTTCTGCATCGATTCGGTTTGGTCTTAACAACAGTCCTATGGTTTGTTCAGCGCCTGGTACCAGCGGCATTGCCAGGCATCTAAACAGTGCACCGGACTCTGCTGATTCTGCAACAGGGGTACAGTTGTTACTCTTTGACACGATGCTCCATCCTTCCGGTGTGACAATTTCAACAACAGGAGAATGTGCAGTAATGCTTGCATGGTTGTTACGCACAAGTAATTCGGTCAATGTAAAACTGTTGGTTACAAACTCGTGATCAGGTGGGAATATCCATTCGATCGACAGATCAACCTGCGTTGCTTCCGGTACTGTACCGGGTGTTGTTTCGATGATCAGTGTGTCGGTGTCTTTATTCACCCACGGAACTGCAAGTATCTCCTGATCAGCAGATACAGTGGCTTGTAATACGTTGTGGATCGGATTCTCGAATGCAGCTGTGAAAGTCAGTGAGGTGCTTGAGTCAGGAGCTATTTCTGCCAGCGTGCACTGTAAAGTCAGTGCTGTAGACAAAACACAGTCGCTACTAACAATATTGGTGCTGTCAGCAGGCAGTGCAACAGTGATTACCGGGTTGGTAGCGGTGGTGAACGCTGATCCATTATGTACTGTGACAGTGATGCTGGCGGATTCGCCGGCTGGTAGCGGTGAGTCACCGGTTGTGATCTCAGCGTATAGCGGTATGCTGTTTGCCAACGGCAGGTCAATATCGGGAATACCGGATTGAGCTTTGATTCCGGTCGGTATTAGTAACCCGCTTATCAGCAAGCCACGCGCGCAGAGTTGAGTGATACTTTGCATTTTATGCAGTCCCTCGGTTAGCCGCTTATCACACGAGAGTGCATATTTTTTTACAACAGGCTGCTAATCGCTACTGGATCGCAGCAGCTCTAGTACGTCAAACATGCTCTCGAATACAGTGTGCTTAAGTTTCAGGAGTTCTTCAGATGGCGGCACCAGATTCGGAATCTGAATGACGTTGAGGCCTGCGGCGTGTGCCGCTTTGACGCCGTTGGCAGAATCTTCAAGCCCGTAGGAGCGACCCATATCAGCGTTTACCGAAGCGCCGGCCTTTTGGTAGATCTCCGGGTGGGGTTTGCTGATGGCTACCTGATCACCACAGGTCACTGTGAGAAAGTAATGGCGAATGCCAGCGTCAGTCAGCTTTTTCTCTGCTGCGGGAGTGGTCGATGAGGTTGCAACTGCGCACTTGATGCGTGCTTGTGCTGCATGGTCCAGTACCTCTGTGACACCGGGTAGTAAGTCAACGCTTTCCGTGTTGATAAGCTCATGAAAACGCGCATTCCAGTCGCGGCGGAAAGCGAGAGGATCTATCTGGTCTCTGAATTCCTCATCAATGCGGTTATTGTGATGTTGCTCGTTAGTACCAACCAGTGACAGAAAAAATTCTGTTTGATCGCCAAGTTTATATGCACTTGCTGTTTCATCGAATGCACGTTTAGAAAACACTTCTGTATTGAGTAACAGACCATCCAGATCGAACAGCATTGCATCAGGTGTCATTGTATAGGTAGCTACTTTGGTTGATTGGTGGGAGGTAAACAGAAAGTATTTTAGTTGCTGTACTGCGTGGGGCTGGTATCAAAACACGTAGCGTGCAAGCATCCAGACCGCCATCGCTACCATCATGACATTTTCAAGTAACGATACAAACCCCAATGGCACCCGGCTGTTGCCGCCAACGCAGGCGCACTTGATATCCCGACGATCAATGTACACAGCTTTAAAAACTGACACCGCACCTATGGTGCCGATAATAAGCGCTACCGGTGCAGACAGCCAGGTCAGCGCGCCAGCGATCATCAGCACGCCAGCAAGCGTCTCTGCAAAAGGATAAAAGTAACCGTAGCGGACAAACCGGGCGGCAAGTAGGTCGTAGTTGATGAACATGGTGCTGAAGCTTTCGATATCCTGTAGCTTTTGCACACCGAGCAGGCACATAGAAACCGCGATAAACCATTCAATCGCTCGCAGAGTAAAAACCGACTGAAACACCACCCAGCTAATCGCCATGGCAATCAATGCGGCAGTTGCGAAGATGGCTATCACCGGGCGATAGGTGGTTTTGTTGTCTGACTGTACCTTCAGGCCAAAATGGCGTCTGGTGTCTTCGTAGCCACCGATTCTTTGTTGGTCTATGAAAACCTGCGGCGTACTGGCGACCCCGTGTTTTGCCTTAAACGCATCGATAGACTCTCTGTCGGTCAGTTTGTTATCGACCACGGTAAATCCACGGCGCTGCAGCAGGTCTTTGGTTTTGACACCATGCGGGCATTGATGCTTCGGCATCACCATACGGTAAAGTGCCGCGGTTTTTAGGCCGGAGTCATCCGCTGAACTCGCTTGTGAATTTGCTGCTTCCCGGTTTGTTGCTATCTGGGTCATGAGAAGGCCACCACTTTCTATCTACCACGTAGAATGTAGGGCCTTATGACTACAATAGCAACAAAGACGCGGGAAGTGCCTCAGCTGTTGTGGAACCTAACGAAACATAGGCGGACGCGCGTCCACCCACGCAGCGTCAGCAGCACCCGATTCTGCCACTGCACTGACCGCTGCCATCGAGCGAAGCCCGTCTTCGGCGCGCGGGTAAAGATTGGCAGCCGGATCCATAGTGCGGTCTTCTTTTTCAGCCGTGATCGCTTCAGCAATATCTTTATAGATGTTGGCAAATGCCAGTGGCATGCCTTCAGCATGGCCTACTGTGACACGACTGGTGCGGTCTGCCTCGGGTGAAAGATTGCCTTCACCACGCTCAATAACCTGCAGCCGCTCATTCAATGGCATGTAGTACAACTGGTTGGGTTGTTCCTGTGCCCATCGCAAACCGCCTTTTTCGCCAAATACCTGAATCGACAAACCGTGTTGATTGCCAATTGCCACGGAAGAAGTCCACAGCCTGCCGACTGTACCGCCGTCCATGCGGAAGTTAACCAGTGCATCATCTTCGAGTTCGCGCGAGGCAATGCATGAAACAATATCCGCTGAAAGTTTAGTGACTTCCTGCCCGGTGACAAAGCTTGCCATATGCATTGCATGGATACCGCAGTCGGCAAACTGTGCAGAGACACCGGCCTGCGCGGGGTCATAGCGCCAGCGGACTCTGGGGTTATCTGCATCAGCGGCATCTGCATGATGACCATGCGCAAACTCACACTTGACCAGTCTGATTTTGCCAAGATCACCGCGCGCTACCATCGCACGCATATGCCTGACCAGCGAGTAGCCGGTATAGCCGTAGTTCACGGCACAAATGCGGCTAGTGCTTTTAGCGAGTTTAACGATCTCTTCACCTTCGGCAACGGTCATGGTCATTGGTTTTTCACACAGCACATGAAAGCCTGCCTTGAGAAACGCTTTGGTGATTTCAAAGTGTGTTGAGTTCGGCGTGGCTACGGTCACCAGATCAATCCGATCTTCTCTTTTGCTTTCACCTTCAAGCATTTCCTGCCAGTTGCCATAGGCGCGGTCTGCATCAAGCCCGAGTTCCTGACCGTAGCGTTTGCCTTCTTCGGGTCTGTGATCAAGTGCGCCTGCTTTAAATTGATACAAACCATCAAGGCCGGCGCCTAATCGGTGTGCAGGTCCGATCTGGCTGCCTTCACCGCCACCGATAATGCCCCAGTTAAGTTTTGCCATTGCTTTTTTGTTGCCTGCCATTGCTTTTTTGTTGCCTGAAGTAGAGATGCCGACTTAGATAAGTTGCAGGTAAGGTTGATAATCAGGAAAAACCAATTGACTGCAGATACTCGCGATTGGCACGAGCATCACCGAGCGTGTCGGGATCCAGATTCGGGTCACAATCCTGCTCTATGGTGCACCAGCCCTGATAGCCACTGTCGAGCAGCAGGTCGCGAACTTTCGGGAAGTCTACTTCACCATCTGACAGATTACAGAAGATACCCTGACCACAGGCATCATAAAAACCGGTACGGTTAGCGATTGCCTGTTGCTTTATTTTCGCATCGGTACTTTTAAAGTGCACATAAGTGATGCGATCCATGTGTCGCTGCATAAAAGCAACCGGGTCAAAGCCTGCATAGGTGCAGTGACCGGTATCGATGCATATCTTTAAAAGGTCAGCATCAACTTCTTCAAGCAAGCGTTCCACTTCTGGCTCAAAGTCCATAAAGCCACCTGCATGCGGGTGTATTTCAGGGATCAAGCCGTATTCATCGCGGCCAATCTTTGCCACAGTTTCGATGCGTTGTTTGTAGGCATTCCATTCGTCTTTGTCCATCTGTTCGGCTTCAGATGCCCGGCCGGCAGTCGGGGCGCGTCTTTCAGCAATCGAATCGATCAGTACAAAGTGCGCCGCTCCGTGCGCTTTAAGTGCCGCGCAGGTGCGATGTGTGCCATCGAGTACATCATCCCATTGGTCGGCATCATGAAAAGGTCGAAACACAACACCGCCGATCAGCTCAAGCTGATGTTGCTGCAAAGCATCAGCAAGCACAGATGGATCTTCAGGCATAAAGCCGACCGGTCCGAGCTCGATGCCTTTGTAGCCGGCATCGGCACATTGCTGAAGCACCGTTTGCCAGCTGGGGTTTCTTTCATCATCTGCAAACTCAACTCCCCAGGAGCAGGGTGCATTACCGATTCTGATGGTCATATTCGTGTCGCGACCTGTGATTTTTTATCAAGTGAATACCACACCGTTACAGCCGCTGGGGCCGTGAGTGCTGTGGCGGGAAAAATGGAATGCCGAGGCTGGAATATTCCAGGGTCTATTTATATTGCAACCGGTTGCATGTTATCCTTCCGGTTTGCATACCGTCAACCGGAAATAGCGGTGAAAACACGCCCCGGTGAACCGGGCAACGCACTGTGACCGTTTTGTTCCGGTCATAATAAATTCTGGCAAACAACCGGGGTCAGCAACATGAGCGGTGACTCAACCACCAACGCGACGGATACCGTCCGGCTGACGCTGGCGCAGGCAATCGTCAGATGGCTGGCCAGTCAGTACATCACGATTGATGGCAGCGAGCAGCGATTGTTTGGTGGTGGTTTTGGTATTTTTGGCCACGGCAACGTGCCGTGCCTTGGTGAAGGTCTCTATCAGTATCGTGAAGAGCTGCCGTTGTATCGCGGTCAGAACGAGCAAAGCATGGGCTTTGCTGCAGTGGCCTACGCCAAGTATCACCTGCGCCAGCGGATGATGTTTTGCACTGCGTCAGCCGGCCCGGGTACGGCAAACCTGCTTACCGCCTCTGCACTGGCGCATGCCAATCGCCTGCCTATGTTGATGTTGTGTGGTGATACTTTTATTACCCGATTACCTGATCCGGTATTGCAGCAACTTGAAAACTTTAACGATCCAACATTCGGTGTTAACGATGCATTCAAACCGGTCACCCGATACTGGGACCGGATCTGCCATCCGGCGCAGATCATTCAATCTCTGCCAGCTGCAATCGCAACCATGCTTGATCCAGCGGATTGTGGTCCTGCGTTCCTCGGCCTGCCGCAAGACGTACAAGGCTGGACCTACGACTACCCGGTAGTATTTTTTGAAAAGAAAGTGCACCGCATCAGACGTAACGGTCCTGATGACAATGAAATACAAGATGCCGCATCTCTGTTAAGTGGCGCTACCCGGCCAATGATCATCGCAGGTGGTGGCGTGCAGTATTCAAAGGCGGTGACTGAACTGACTGCGTTTGCTGAAAAGTATCAAATCCCCGTGGTAGAAACAATTGCAGGCCGCGCTAACCTTGAGTCAACTCATGCGTTAAATACCGGCCCGCTGGGCGTTACCGGTTCAGACTCGGCTAATGCCATTGCAGAGCAGGCAGATGTGATTCTTGCAGTCGGCACCCGCCTGCAGGACTTTACCACCGGCTCATGGACTGCATTTTCTAAAGACGCGCAGTTTATTTCATTAAATGCTGCCAGACATGATGCAAGTAAGCATCGATCGCTGCCAATCGTTGCAGATGCCAAACTCGGAATCGAAGCGCTGGATGCTGCACTTGATTCTGGTAAGGACAGTTATAAAACACCTGCCGAATGGACCAGCCTCGCCAGTGAAGAGCGTGTTAAATGGGATAAATACGTTGCAATGAATGTTGCACACGGCAATCGTCCCAACTCGTACGCGCAGGCAATAGGGGTTGTCAATGAGCTGTGTGACCCTGCAGATCGCGTAGTCGCTGCCGCTGGTGGTCTGCCGGCAGAAGTTACGGCCAACTGGCGTACGCTTAAAACCGGTACGGTCGATGTCGAGTTTGGTTTTTCCTGTATGGGGTATGAGATAGCCGGTGGCTGGGGTGCGCGTATTGCACAGTCTGAAAATCAGCCGGATCAGGACACCATTGTATTCACCGGTGATGGCTCGTACCTGATGCTTAACTCCGATCTTTATTCTTCTGTACTCAGTGATAAAAAATTAATTGTGCTGGTACTCGACAACGGTGGCTTTGCGGTGATCAACAAGCTGCAGAACAATACCGGCAACGAAAGCTTTAACAACTTGATCAAAGACTGCCCCACAGTCAGCAAACCTTTTGCAGTAGATTTTGAAGCCCATGCAAAAGCCATGGGTGCCAATGCAGAAACAGTGCAAAATCCCGCTGAACTTGGTGAGGCATTTAAACGTGCAAAAGCCGCCGATAAATCCAGCGTGATAGTGATGCAGGTTGATGCCTTTGAAGGCTGGACCACGGAGGGTCACACCTGGTGGGAGGTCGGTACACCGCAAGTGTCAGATTCTGAAAAAGTTCGCGCAGCCCATCAAGACTGGGAGTCTTCAAGAGAAAAGCAACGGCGCGGTGTGTAGTGCTTATCGGACGTTCCATTTTACTCGCGGTTGAGTACATCTATGTTTGATCTTAAACAGCTGGCCAGTAACCGGTTTATTGTTATTGGTCGCGCCGGTATGGATTTTTACCCGGAGCCGCCAGGTACTAAAACACAGGAGGCTACACAGTTTTCTGCAAGTCTTGGCGGCTCTTCGGCAAACATTTGTGTGGCTATTCAAAAACACGGTGGTCAAACCTCTCTGGTCACCTGTGTCTCTGATGATGCTGTCGGGCGCTTCTGTATCCGGCAACTGGAACAATATGGTGTAGATGTCACTTACGTCAGACCGCAGGGTGGCGAGTATCGCAACTCACTGGCAGTGTCTGAAAGCCGGGTAGAGGATCACCAGACAGTGATCTATCGCAACGGTGCTGCTGATTTTCAAATGAACAAAGAAGATATCAACAGCATTGATTTCTCAGCGTACAGTGCATTGATTACCACCGGCACCGTGCTAGCCGCCGAGCCATCGCGCAGCGCCACGTTTCATGCGTTTGCACTGGCAAAAGAAAAAGGCATCGGTTTAATCTTTGACGTTGACTATCGCCCTTACAGCTGGGCCTCAGATGAAGAGGCGGCAGAAGTGTATTCAAAGGCAGGTGCCATATGTGACGTGATTATTGGCAACGATGTTGAGTTTGGCTTTATGGCAGGCGAATACAACAAAGGTCTTGATAAAGCCCGCGAGCTGGCGCAATCAACCGCCAGTCTGGTGATCTATAAAATGGGTGAAAAGGGTGCGATCACACTCACCGGTGATGAAGAAATAACCACCGGAATCTACCCGGTAGAGGCGCTTAAACCCACCGGTGCCGGTGACAGCTTTATGGGTGGCTTTATCGCCTCTGTTGCCAATGGCTACCCGATCAAAGAATCAGTTTTGCGAGGTTCTGCGTGTGCGTCGATCGTGGTATCGCGGGTTGGCTGTGCGCCGGCAATGCCAACGCCTGAAGAGCTTGATAACTTCTTAACCGACCACGCAAACACGCTTACCATTTGATTTACGTTACTTAAGGAACCGTTATGCATATAGCCCCGTACGACAATAAAAACCAGCCGATTGTTGATGCTGACAACGCAACGGTCCCGTTGAATTACTTTAACATCGTTAAGCTGACCAAAGGCCAGGCGTTTGAATATCAGGTACCGGGTTATGAAACCTGCATCGTACCTGCAACAGGCAGTATTGATGTAGAAGTTGAAGGAGTCGAATTTAAAGCACTGGGTAATCGTGGTGAAGATGTTTGGGATGGCGAACCTGAAGGCATTTATGTGCCGGTAGGTGCGAAGGTAACATTGTCATGCGTCAGTGAAAGCACTGAAACATTCATCGCAGGTGCAAGGCATGACAAAGTACTTGAGCCTTTTGATGTACGAGCAGATGGCATTGATCTGGTTCAATACGGTTCTGATGACACCAAAACCCATCGCAAAATCAAACATATTCTCGGTCAGAAGCAACACGACAAAGTCGGGCGCTTGCTAGTCAGTGAGCTATATACCGTGGGTGCCGGTGGCTGGTCCGGATTTCCTTCACACAAACACGATACTGATCGGCTGCCTGACGAAACCCGCCATGACGAAACTTATAATTTCAGGTTCAAACCGAATCATGGTTCCGGCGTACAAATGTTGCAACGGGTAGATAACGAGCCCGGAGATGCTTATCACATAGTCGATGGATCAACCATCTGTCTTGATAACGGCTATCACCCGTGTGCTGTGTTGCCTGGCTATGAAATGTATTACTTCACGATCCTTGGTGGTTTATCGCAGCGCTCACTGGTGCAGTATTTTCAGCCTACCCATGCCTATCAGATAGAAACCATCCCTGGCATTAAGGACATGATCGCCAAGTTCAAATGACCATTGCAACGCTTGCACAGGTGTTGCAGCCTGCGCTCGAAAACAATTATGCAGTGGCAGGAGTAGTGTGCCTTGGCTGGGAAGACATGCGTGCCTATGTGGAGGCCGCAGAAGAAGAGAACATGCCTGTCATTCTGCAGGCAGGTCCCGGTTGTCGTGAACACACACCGTTGCCGGTGCTGGGCAAGATGTTTCGTTATCTGGCAGAGCAGGCCACTGTACCGGTAGTCGCGCATCTTGATCACGGCTATACCATGGCAGATTGTCAGCAGGCACTCGACAGCGGCTTCACATCATTAATGTACGATGGCTCGCGTAAACCGTTAAGTCAAAACATAGAAGAAACTGCAGCAGTGGCAGAGCTGGCGCATTCAGCTAATATTTCCTGCGAAGGTGAAATCGGCTTTGTCGGCTATGCCGATGGCGAAGCCTCAGCAGGTACTGATCCGGATGAAGCCTCACAATTTGCAGAGCAAACGAGGGTTGATGCAATGGCAATTTCTGTTGGCAATGTGCATCTGCAAACCGAAAAATCAGACGGTCTTGATAAAGACCGTGTACTTGCAATACAGGCAAAAACCAAAATCCCGCTGGTTATACACGGTGGCTCAGGTGTGCCTGCAGAGCAGCGATCGGACTTTGCCAGAAACACGCACATCTGCAAGTACAACATCGGCACAGAACTGCGTATGGCGTTTGGCGATGCATTGCGCAGTGTAATAAAGCAGGATGAAAAACAGTTTGACCGCATAGCATTACTCAAACAAACGCATCAGCCAGTTAAGCTGGCTGCACGTGCTGTGTTGCGTTCAATGCGATAGCAGTATGGACGGCGCTAATTCAAAGCCGTTCAACTGCTTTCGTATCTGTTGCAGATGATTATTGAATACCAATGTGAACAGAGTAGCTTTCAGTTAAAAACATTGATCTTAACCCGGTTTATTCGTGAAATGGCGAGCATAGCGCGCAGAGCATTGGTTTCACAGGGTATTTTCTTCTCGCGGCCCATGTTTTAACCTACTTGGCTTACTGATATTTGCAAGAGAAAAAATTCGCTGTGGAATCAAGGATCAAGCGGGATGCCGTCATTTTCACGAATAAACCGGGTTAAGGGCTCAGGGATCAGCCCGATACAGCTCAGATTAGCCATTGCTGTGAGTATTTGCTCTGTTGCGTACCTGGGCTATCTGTTAACTGCAAAGGCAAGTCCGCAACTCGGTGCCTGGGCCGGGCCACCTCATCTCTCCAGCTCGGTCTTGCTAGCACTTGCCGTATCAACCGTTTTGTCAGCTTTTGTTGCCGGTAACTCATTACTCGGGTGGTGGACAATTGTCACAAGCACCGCCATTATCATTGGTTTCGAGTTTCTACAATTACTCACACCAAATCGGGCATTTCAGTTTCTGGATATTGCCGAAGGCATCGCTGGCGCTGCTATTGCCGCTATGTTTGCGGTAGTTATTATCAAGGTTATTGGAAGATCAGTCTATGTCTGGCTCGCGTTAGCCGTTGTTGTTGCAGTGTTGATCGGATCTCTGCTGCTGTTGCGAATAGACAAGCCAGTACCGGATATCGATTGTGTTCAGCCAATCAGCAAACAAGTGAACTGGGATCTGGTGTCTGTTGATACTTTTAGTGTGAGCCAACAAGACAAATCGCTGGTATCCACAAGCATTGGCAGCTTGTGTTTCTTTAATCCAGATACAAGCCCAACAGAAAACCTGTTGAAAGGTAGAGCAATATTGCCCACAGGAAAAAACCACAACCTGATCTTAAACGGAACGGGGCTGGTATCTGCCGAGCTTACCGGTTTGCGTCAGGCATTATCAGCAAGTGGTGAAATTACCTTTGGCATCAGATTTAAAGCGGGTACTTTGGAAGCTGGCCGACCACCCAGACTAATTGCGTCACTGCAGAGCGTAGAGCAACCACTATCACCTGTTGCTCGATTGATTCAAAATGGCCCCAACGCGACAGCTGCATTCAGCTTCAGGCCGTGGCAGGGCAGCAGCACGGTGCTGGCTAACAGGTTGAGTGAGCAGTTTCACGAAGTCATACTGACTTATGACGGCACAATGCAAACGACCTACTTCGATGGTGTACCGGTAGGCACTGAAACCACAAATATAAAATCGATTGAACCGTCAGAGGCGGAGTTGTTTTTGACTATAGGCAGACGCACTGATGGACGCTGGCAGCCATTTGTCGGAGAGATAGACGCAATTGTTGTTGGAGCCAGGAGCATCAGTGATGGTGAGGTCGCGACTATTTTCCAGCACGATTGAAGCGAGCTACACTGTAAGAATAGTATGTAATCGAATAACAGAGCCCGGATACTTTTCTAAGCAACCAACGTCCGCGTACCAGAGGGGAATATTGTGCCTGCAGATACAGGTAACAACACAGAAGGTTTCAGTTTGCGCCGTCGTGTGCAAAACGGCGGCACTCAGCCACTAAAGAACTGGACGCTGCGCAATGAAACCGATCCGTTGACCGATGTGTTACTGGGTTCGCCTGAACATCTGTACCATCGTGCTACCTCCAGCCTGTCCCGTAAACACCTACGCGAAGCCCCCTGTAATATCGAGCTGGCGCAGGCTCAACATGCAGAGCTGGTAGCGGCCTATAAGCACTTCAATGTTAACGTGCATATGCTGGATGCCGAGCCTGAGCTGACCATGCAGGTCTATTCACGTGACTCAAGCGTGATGACACCGTATGGGGCCTTCATCACCGCAATGGCTAACTGGTGGCGGCGCGGTGAAAACTATGCAGCTATCAGAGCCTACGAAAAACTCGGCATTCCTGTTTATGACATGGTCACAGCGGGCACATTTGAAGGTGGCGATTTCAATGTGATAGAAGAAGGTTGCGTACTGATCGGCTGCGGCGAAGCCAGAACCAATGAAGCCGGTGCACGCCAGGTCGCAGGTTGGTTTGAGGCAGAAGGCTGGGAAGTACGCCTTGCTTTTATTGATGAATACTATGTACACATAGACCTGATGGTAGTGCCCATTGCAGAAAAACTGACCGCTGTATGCGTTGCCTGCACCGAGCCTGCCATTGTTGACTGGCTGGTAGCCAAAGGCCATGAGATCATCGATGTACCCTTTCAACATACAATGAATCTTGGCTGTAATCTGATGTCGTTAGGCAATGACAGAGTCATCGCCCCCACATCTTCAACAGTACTAATAGATAACCTGCGAGCACGTGGCTTTGAGGTAGCAGCAGTTGATACCGCAGAGATATCAAAAACCGGTGGCGGGATACACTGCATGGCGCAGGCATTGCGGCGTGAGATTACGTGAAATTGAGTTTTTTGATCGGTAATGTAATCTGAGTGCTTGTGCAAAACAACGCGCCTGTGAATGGCAGCAACCTGATCAGAAAGAGAGCCTCTGGTCCAAATAATCAGCCTGAACGATAGGACCTGAACGATACAAACAGAACGATAAAACCAGAATGGCCCTGGCAGAGCGAAATGGAAAACGGCAAAAGACAAAGGATCATCGTTATAGCATGCTGCTGTGCCATGACAACGGTACTCGGCACCATTCACGCATTTTCTGTGTTTGTGCCACAGCGGGAAATTTCATTTGATGCCAACAGGGCGAGTGTCAGCCTCGTCTATTCGACAGCACTTGTGTGTTTAACGGTCGCTGTACTGTTTGGCTACAAGATATTTAAACGGTTATCGCCTTCGGTGCTGTTTGCGCTTGCCGGTCTGTTTGCCGCTGCCGGTCTTGCGCTGTCATCCGTAAGTAGTTCTTTACCTGAGTTGATGATTTTCTATGGCATTGTTTTTGGCGCTGCGAATGGAGTGGGGTACGGTTACGCACTGCAGCTTGCAGGGCAGGTGTCACCAACGGGTAAAGGGCTTGCGATGGGACTGGTGACTGCGTTCTATGCAGTCGGAGCAACATTAGCCCCTTTGTTGTTTGTTGCTTTAATCAATCACAGCGGCAACGCTCTCGCTCTCGTAGTCATGGCAGCTATTGTTTTAGTGTTCAGTTTTATATCTGCGGCAGCGGTGCAGTTATCAGGTGTTGTATTCACGAGTGAATCTATTGCCTCTGCGGCAAAGCCTCGCTCGCAAGGCTTAAAGCAAGTTCGATTGCTATTATGGTTAAGTTACGCAGGAGCAGTGGCGGCCGGACTGATGGTGATTGGTCATGCCTTCGCTATTGCACTGTGGCTTAATCCGGAGAGTAGCTTATCTTCTAAGTCGCATATGTTGAATCGAAAAAAATAGACTTAAGCTCCGATTGGGGCCGAATGCCTCATTGTATGTAATAACAACTACGTGATATTTTCCCTCAGATTCAGAGTGATTTAAGTTCCGTGCCTGGCTATCAGTCGTGTTGCCATTTAAGTCTTGATACTATGATGTAAAAACAGGGATTTATTGATTTGTTTCAAGATGCGATGTAGATCGGATGACTTCTTAGCATAGCCGGGTAGTACGCGTTCGCTGGATTTGTTAAAAGTAAAATTTGTGTCATACTGCAAAGCATCAGTAAGCTCTCACGCAGTTCTTGAAAAGATATAAAGCGGTAACCGATATGCAAGCTGCAGTGGCTCACCTTTACCAGAAATCAGATGGAAAGTGGGTTGAGCACTCGCTCATTCAGCATTGTGAGGATGTGGCGGAGCTTGCTGCGCTATTGTTGGGCAATTGCACGCCCGAGATTGCTTATCTGGCGGGAATGTGGCACGACCTCGGTAAGTATCAGCCTCGCTTCCAAAAATATATCCAGAATGCCAGCGGTTTTGACCGTGAAAACGCACATGTTGAAACTGAATCAGCGCCTGCGCGTGCACCACATTCTACTGCCGGTGCAATCCACGCAAGCAAGCAAATTGCAGACTCACCGATAGGGCAAATACTTGCCTATCTGATTGCAGGGCATCATGCAGGGCTGCCAGATGGAAAACGTGCTGAGTTAACACCTCGTGCCTCACTGGAAGTACGTCTGGCAGAGAGCCTTGATGAATATCAAGCTGCAATAAAGCATGCTCCTCTAGAATTACTTGAACAATCTGTACCACCGCTAAGCGGACTGCCTTGCTCTTTGGTCGCCGATTATCACGTCTGGATTCGGATGTTGTTTTCCGCATTGGTCGATGCAGACTTCCTCGACACGGAAGCGTTTATGTCGCCGGAGAGGCAGCACCAACGCAAAGGTACAAAGCAATGCCTGAAATCGCTAAACACTGCACTTGATACTCAGTTAGCACAATTTTCTGATTCCAGCGGTACCGCAGTCAATACAGCACGCGAGGCGATTCTTAGACAGTGTCAACAAGCGGCTGATTGGCAATCCGGGTTATTTAGTCTTAGCGCCCCCACAGGCGGAGGGAAAACTTTATCGAGTCTCTCGTGGGCACTACGACACGCCATAAAATACAACAAACGGCGTATCATTATTGCTATTCCGTACACCAGTATTATCGAACAAACCGCTTCAGTTTACAGAAACATACTTGGAGATGACCAGGTACTTGAGCACCATAGCAACCTCGTTCCTGACAATACCAAGCAAAGCGCCAGAGCCCGTTTAGCTGCTGAAAACTGGGATGCACCAGTGATCGTCACCACTAATGTGCAACTTTTTGAATCATTGTTCGCAGCCCGGACATCACGTTGTCGCAAGCTCCATAATATTCGGCATAGCGTCATTGTTCTGGATGAAGCACAGCAACTCCCCGGACAACTGTTAGCGCCAATAACTTCGGTGATCGATATTCTGCAACGCCATCACGGTGTCAGCTGGTTATTCTGTACTGCCACGCAGCCCGCACTGGACCACAACCAAGGCAAGCGAGGCATGCCTGCGTTCAGCAGCCTCAATGGTATTAGAGAGATTCTCACAGACCCGGATCCGTTAACTCTGGCAAAACAACTGAAACGAGTTACTGTTGAACTGCCGGCAGCTGACGCACCAAGAGAGACCGCAGATTCGCTGGCCGAACAACTTTGCAAAGAACCACGTGCGCTGTCAATTGTCAGTACACGCCGTGACGCCGCTGAGTTGTTTCACGCGTGCAGGCATCATCCACATGTTATTCATTTGTCAGCAAGTATGTGTGCGGCACATCGTGAGCACACACTTTTTCAGGCTCGCAAGCTTTTAAAGGACAGCAACGATCCCTTATTAATTGTTGCCACTAACCTGATAGAAGCCGGTGTCGATATCTCACTGCCAGTTGTGTATCGGGCATTGGCTGGTTTGGATAGCATTGCTCAGGCTGCAGGACGATGTAATCGAGAGGGAGAACTGCATGGCCTTGGAAGAGTGGTGGTGTTTAATCCGCCACGTGATGCTCCCCCCGGTCTGTTGCGGCATGCGCAACAAATCACTCGCGATATGCTGCCAGACATTAGTGAAGACCCACTGGCACCGGCTACGTTGCAAAAATTTTTCGAACGACTGCACCATCGCACAGATCACGATACGAAAGGGATAATGGAATTACTCTCGACAAACGAGCGTCTGGACAACATTCAATTTCGCAGTGCGGCGGCAGCGTTTCAGATGATCGATCAGAGCAGCCAGTCGATAATTACGCCTTGGTGTCACCCCGATTCTGATGAATCACCCGTTTATAAATGGTTGGCAAATCTTGAAAAGGACAGTTCTCAGAAATGGATCTATCGCCACTTGCAACGCTACACCGTCACGGTTCCCGAGACATTGGCGGAGCGTCTACAACGTGAGGGTTATGTTACACCCGAAGGTGGCCTGTGGCTGCTTAACAACAATTACTACGATCCCCATCGGGGACTCAAACTCCCCGATGAAACGCTGTCGGCGGAACTCAGCGTTATCTAACGGGAGGAGAAAATATTATGCTCAGTCTTGAAGTTAGCGGCGACTACGCCTGCTTCACCCGACCGGAAATGAAAGTCGAGCGAGTCAGTTACGACGTCATTACCCCCTCCGCTGCACGTGCAATTTTTGAGGCGATCTTGTGGAAACCCGGTCTGCAGTGGCAAATCCGCCGCATAGAAGTACTGGAACCACTGCATTGGTGTACGGTGCGCCGCAATGAGGTAAACAGTCGCATTTCTGTACGCAATGTTCAGGCGGCAATGAAAACCAATACAGGTAACCTTGCGCAATACACGGAGGAAGATCGTGCGCAAAGAGCAGCGTTGCTGCTACGGGATGTGCGTTACCGATTGCATGCCGAGCCCACACTGACAAAAAAGGCGGCAAAAGGTGATTCACTGGCCAAGTTTGTGGCGATGTTTCAACGACGGGCTAAGCGCGGGCAGTGCTTTCATCAGCCATACCTGGGCTGCCGTGAGTTCGACTGTCGATTCGAACTGGTGGATGACAACACCGCTGGTGAGTCAAAACTACCAGCACAGGAACGCAACAGAGACCTTGGCTGGATGCTTTACGACATGGATTTTACGAAGACTGATGATCCTTCACCTCTGTTTTTCAAGGCGCAACTTGACGATGGTGTGGTGCACGTTCCGGATGCAAAAAGCGAGCAGGTGCGCGGATGATTTTGCAAGCATTAAACGACTACTACGTTCGCAAGCAGCGTGCAAGCAACGGTGCGTTGCCGCCGCAGGGCTTTGAATTAGTGCCAATCAGCTATCTGATCGTGCTTGAAGAGGATGGCAGCTTTAAATATTTCGAACCTCGATATAAGGACTTTAAAAAAAAGCGCGAAGGCGAGCGATTTCTTTTACCTCAAGCCGTCAAACGCGCCTCTGGCATTGCACCCAATTTGCTATGGGATAAAGCCGAGTATGTACTGGGTGTTCAGGCTCCGGTAGGCGAGATCGAGGATGAAGTAAAGCGTGAAAAAGCACAGGGAATTTTTGACAAAAAAGCGCCCCGGCTTCCAAGACAACGAAGAGCATTTCTTGAAGCGATTGAGTCTCTAACAAAACTTACAGAAGATCCAGCTCTTACAGCAGTCCATACATTTGTATCCAACTTAAAGCTGGATAGTCTGAATGACGTCGAACACTTTGACGAAATCTGCAATGAAAACCCAAATTTGAGTTTCCGTATTCATGGCGATGAACTTCTAGTTGGCCAGCGCGCTGACGTGCAGTCAGCTGTGGTGTCTCTACAGGCAACCAATTCAACAGATATAGCACTTTGTTTAGTCAGCGGTAACAACACATCTATGCAAAGACTACATCCACCGATCAAAGGTGTATTTGGCGCCCAGGCGTCTGGCGGCAATATAGTTTCATTTAACGCTGATGCGTTCTGTAGCTACGGCAAACTTGGCAAACAATCCGCTGCCAACGCGACAGTAGGTGAAACAGCCGCCTTTGGTTATGCCACTGCATTAAACAGTTTGCTTGCACGTGACTCAAAGCAACGCTTTCAGGTAGGCCATACCTCAACCGTTTGCTGGGCGCAGTCATCAGTTGCTGATGCCATTCCACTGGAATTTGCACTGCCCGGCCTAATAGCAGAAAGTGACGACCCGGATCGACGAACAGAGCAGGTAACCAATCTGTTTAAAAGCGTTCGCAACGGCGCTTATCTTAACGACGATGGTACTGATCTGTTCTACGTGCTTGGTCTTGCACCTAACAACGCACGATTATCTGTGCATTTTTGGTTGCATGGCACAGTAGCCAGCTTCAGTGAAGCCATTGTGCGGTACTTCACCGAACTGGAAATTGATGGCAGAGACAAATTTGGTCACCCAACAATCTTCAGGCTGCTTTGCGCGACTGCCGCATTAGGCAAAGCAGATAACATTAACCCTTCACTCGAACGCGCACTGATCAATGCCGCGCTTGGGCCTGCACCGTACCCACAAGCAATGCTCAGCGAAACACTTCGCCGCGCCAGAACTGAGCGGGATGTCAATTATTATCGAGCTGCACTAATCAAGGCGTGGCTGGTTCGCAATAAACATAAGGAGTTATCTGTGTCACTCAATCCTGAATACGAAGCCACTGGCTATCAGCTGGGCAGGCTGTTCGCCACACTCGAAAGACTACAGGAAGCCGCAAACCCCGGGCTCAACGCCACCATTCGAGACCGTTATTTTAGCGCTGCCTCAAGCGCGCCGGTTACTGTTTTCAGTACGTTGATGAGATTATCCAATCATCACTTAAAAAAGCTCGACGGAGGCATGCCTGTGTACTTTGAAAAGCAACTTGGAGAAATTATCACACGGTTGCCAGCAGCACCGTTTCCGGCCCGTCTCGATCTTGAAGCACAAGGTGAGTTTGCCATCGGTTACTACCAGCAACGCCAGGAATTTTTTAAACCCAAAGAAGAACAATCTGAAGTGGAGTCTGTAACATGAGCCTTAATAATCGCTACGATTTTGTTTTACTGTTTGATGTCCAGAATGGCAACCCCAACGGTGACCCGGACGCAGGCAATCTGCCTCGTGTAGATGCCGAGACCGGTCTTGGCTTAGTTACAGATGTGTGTCTGAAAAGAAAAATACGCAACTATGTAGGAATGGCTCACAGCGAAGATCCACCTTTCGATATATATGTCAAAGAGAAGGCTATTCTCAATCAGCAGCACGAAAAAGCCTATAAAGCCATTGGTGCAGAAGCAGAACTGAAATCGGATAAAAAACGTAAGGGCGGGGATAAGGTTGCCGAGGCTCGTCAATGGATGTGTCAAAACTTTTTCGACGTGCGCACGTTCGGGGCAGTAATGTCGACCGGGGTTAACTGCGGGCAAGTTCGAGGCCCGGTACAAATGACCTTTGCCCGCTCTATTGAACCAGTAGTTACGTTGGAGCACTCGATTACACGCATGGCCGTAGCGACAGAGAAAGAGGCAGAAAAGCAAGACGGTGACAACCGCACAATGGGACGTAAATTCACTATTCCCTACGGACTCTATCGGAGTCACGGCTTTGTCTCCGCACACCTTGCCGACCAAACCGGTTTTGGCGAAGAGGACCTTGCACTGTTGTGGCAATCACTCAGCCAGATGTTTGAACATGATCGTTCGGCGGCACGTGGCGAAATGGCAGCCAGGGGGTTGTATGTGTTCAAGCACGAAAGCAAGCTTGGCAACGCGCCGGCGCACCAACTGTTCGACCGCATAACTATTGACCGGGCGACTGAAGGCCCAGCCCGCAACTTTACCGACTTTAACGTGCAGGTAGACGAAAGCAATCTGCCTAACGGTGTGGAGTTGGATCAACTGCTCACAGGCTAATGACTGACACGAACGCCAAGCCTGTTCCAATATCGGCACTACAACATTATGCGTACTGCCCAAGACAGTGCGCATTAATTCATCTTGAGCAAAGTTGGGCAGAGAATCGATTCACAGCACAAGGACGTATTGTGCATCAACGTGTAGATAGCAAGAAGGCAGAAACTCGCCACGGCCTGCGAGTTGAGCGCAGCGTAGAAGTACGTTCTGAGAAATACAACCTCAGCGGCAAACTCGATGCGCTTGAAATAGATATTGATTCCGGCGAGCTGTGCCCTGTTGAATATAAACGTGGCAAACCAAAACTCCATGACTGGGACCGTATTCAACTTTGCGCACAAGCGCTATGCCTTGAGGAAATGCGAAATACACGTATCGAAGTTGCCGCTTTATGGTATTGGGAAACCCGCAGACGCGATCCGGTGTCTATTGATGATCAACTTAGAGCACTAACGATCAACACCATAGAGGCTGTGCGTTTACAGTTTGAATCCGGTATGACTCCGGCGGCAGTCAAAACGCCACGCTGCAGGGCCTGTTCTTTGAATGAACTTTGCTCACCTGATCTCTCTGCCAGTGATCATAGCGCCGACTATGTCGAAGGATTGTATCGACCGTGAAAAAACTTCTGAATACCTTGTTTATAACCCGCCAGGAGTGTTACGTACACAAAGAGCGGGAAACGCTGGTGATCGAACATAAGCGTGAAAAGCTAATGCAGCTACCAGCTCACAGCATCAGCCAGGTGCATTGCTTTGGACAAGTAATGGTATCACCGGCACTGATGGGATATTGCGGTGAAGAAGGAATTGGTATTAGCTTTTATACCGAGTA
This sequence comes from uncultured Granulosicoccaceae bacterium, assembly GCA_938007995.1. Lineage (GTDB taxonomy): Bacteria > Pseudomonadota > Gammaproteobacteria > Granulosicoccales > Granulosicoccaceae. The sequence continues at coordinate 93,940 of CALLLW010000010.1, forward strand.
TGGCCGCTTTCAAGCTCGGGTTCAGGGACCGCAAAGTGGCAATGTTTTACTACGGCGCGAACAATACCGTCGAGCTGACGCTGACCCGGTGACAATTGCGAGACCTCTCATAGCAGCGAAAATAGCCAGCAGTCGTGCGGTGCTACAGCGGCATTTGCGTAACCACGGTGAAGACAAGGTGATACGTGATTCTATCGATCGTATGGCAACACTACAGACACAGCTTCCAAGAGCGTCAGAACTGGATGCTATACGCGGCATAGAAGGTGAAGCCGCATCGCGATATTTTACGTGCTTTACCAATCTAATATTGCAAAAGCAGCGGGAAAGCTTTCCCTTTAACGGTAGAAACCGAAGGCCACCGCTCGACGCGGTTAATGCGCTACTGTCTTTTATTTACACACTAATTGCACAAGAGACAGCTTCCGCGCTTCAAGGCGTAGGCCTGGACCCTTATGTTGGTTTTTTGCATCGTGACAGGCCGGGGCGAGTCAGCCTTGCACTGGATGTGCTGGAAGAGTTTCGTTCTTTCTGGGCAGACAGACTTGTACTTTCAATGATCAACAGAAAACAACTCAAACCGAATGATTTCGACATTCAGTCATCCGGTGCCGTGTTGCTGAAAGACGAACCAAGGAAAGCAGTGCTAACAGCCTATCAGGCACGTAAAAAGGAAGAGATCGTTCATCCGTATTTACAAGAGAAAGTTGCTATTGGATTGCTGCCTCATGTTCAGGCGCAACTGCTGGCCAGGCACTTGCGCGGAGACATCGCACACTACCCACCTTTCACACAGGTCTGATGTCATGATGGTGCTCATCACGTACGATATAAAAACCGATCATGACAACGGCGCCAAACGGCTTCGCCGCATAGCCAAGGCCTGTCTGGACTATGGCGTGAGAGTACAATACTCTGTTTTTGAATGTGACGTAGACCCTGCTCAATGGGTAGCGCTTAAAAACACACTTCTTAATCTCTACGATCAAGAAACTGACAGCCTGCGTTTTTATCATCTAGGTAAAAAGTGGCGGCTAAAGGTCGAGCACCACGGCGCAAAACCAGCCCCGGACATCTTTGAAGACACCCTCATCCTTTAGGCGCTAACGTCTAGCTATCACTCAATCACCGGTCCGTTAGCGAAAAATAAGTCTCTGATAAATATAATTAATAATAAACCCTTTGGCTTTATAGAATTATTTTCTCGCTAATTACGATAGTTTAGCGCTATGCTTTTCAATCGTTCCGCTACTTCAACAACTTAGTGGACGACGGTCGCGCCCTATACGGGCGTGTGGATTGAAACCAATCCGCACCTTTTTCGGTGACCAGGTAATAGCGTCGCGCCCTATACGGGCGTGTGGATTGAAACAACCAAAGTGGCTGAATCGATGCTGCAATACTTGTCGCGCCCTATACGGGCGTGTGGATTGAAACAATAGCAACAGCATCTAATTTCTCTATCTGTGCAGTCGCGCCCTATACGGGCGTGTGGATTGAAACTTCACCCTCACCGCTGATAATCACGATATCACCGTCGCGCCCTATACGGGCGTGTGGATTGAAACGGGTCGTCGAAGTGCTGCAGACCTATATCAACAGGTCGCGCCCTATACGGGCGTGTGGATTGAAACATCAGCTGTGCACGGAGGATTGGCAGCTTGTCGCGTCGCGCCCTATACGGGCGTGTGGATTGAAACATCTTGTATTATCTGCGTAGTCTCAAACACTATGTCGCGCCCTATACGGGCGTGTGGATTGAAACCTTTAGAGGAGGCGAAAAATGATTGCCAAGACAAGAGTCGCGCCCTATACGGGCGTGTGGATTGAAACACCCGTACACGATGGGGCAGATGGAGATCGACATGGTCGCGCCCTATACGGGCGTGTGGATTGAAACATGGAACTGCAGCAATTCACCCCTGCGCAGGTTAGTCGCGCCCTATACGGGCGTGTGGATTGAAACATAATAAGGTCGCAGAGTTTTCTGCTCAGCATTATGTCGCGCCCTATACGGGCGTGTGGATTGAAACACTGTGTGTGGTGATGCGCACCGGATTGGCTTTGTCGCGCCCTATACGGGCGTGTGGATTGAAACCATACAGCAGCGCAATGCAGCGGAATACAAACTGTCGCGCCCTATACGGGCGTGTGGATTGAAACGTGATATTCGGCGTTAGACAGTAGATGAACGAAGGTCGCGCCCTATACGGGCGTGTGGATTGAAACTCGGATATTAAGTTAATAGAGGTGATTAATATGGTCGCGCCCTATACGGGCGTGTGGATTGAAACCATTGATGAACAGGCAAAGGAAGACTGCATAAAGGTCGCGCCCTATACGGGCGTGTGGATTGAAACGACGGCAGTGCCGTGTTTGCTTTGCTGTCAGTTGGTCGCGCCCTATACGGGCGTGTGGATTGAAACATCAGGCATCGACTGTATGTAATCGACAACAGCGTCGCGCCCTATACGGGCGTGTGGATTGAAACGCTGTAATCCTTGCTGGTGTAATTTCATTCATATTGTCGCGCCCTATACGGGCGTGTGGATTGAAACGGATTTGCGACTTTCTTGATGACCAGGCACCGCAGGTCGCGCCCTATACGGGCGTGTGGATTGAAACGAACTACCGGACCAAGCGACCGGCCACCCGTAGGGTCGCGCCCTATACGGGCGTGTGGATTGAAACATTTCCAAGTATGGCAGGGGTGCGGTGCTGATTGTGTCGCGCCCTATACGGGCGTGTGGATTGAAACAGCCGATGTTTGCAAAGCCTGAAGGCGGTGGTGGTCGCGCCCTATACGGGCGTGTGGATTGAAACGAGAAAGAAGCGCGAGATCTGTTTCATTCACTGAGTCGCGCCCTATACGGGCGTGTGGATTGAAACTTGTTGCTGTTCCGTCGCCCAGCTGATCGCCGGGTGTCGCGCCCTATACGGGCGTGTGGATTGAAACCTGCGCTCCATGCGCTTGTAGACTTCCTCACGAGTCGCGCCCTATACGGGCGTGTGGATTGAAACAGGAACGATGATGGAAAGAACCTGCATTATATCTCGTCGCGCCCTATACGGGCGTGTGGATTGAAACCGAGAATCAAAGAAAATGAATCCCTGCTTAATCAAGTCGCGCCCTATACGGGCGTGTGGATTGAAACGATTACGTCAACCGGATCATCAAATACCAGCGCCTGTCGCGCCCTATACGGGCGTGTGGATTGAAACCACCTGAAGGTGATGTAGTGGTTGTGCTAGTCAGGTCGCGCCCTATGCGGGCGCGTGTTTTGTTACACGGCAAAATGCTGTAATAAATCAAACCTAAAGCTCACTTCCACGCAGTTCCAGTATCTCCTTGCTTAGTCGCTCAACAGACACATCGGCTGGTGCGATCACTTTGCCGGTGCGAACATTGATTTTCTTTAACCAGGATCGGGGCCAGCCTTTCATTGCACGGCCTTTCACGCGTGAAAACCACGTTCCCCACAGGCCGCTGATTGCCATTGGTACTACCGGTGCCGGTGTGCGTTCAAGAATGCGGGTAATGCCCGGTTTTAATTCCTGTAGTTGTCCATCAGGTGTGAGGCTGCCTTCCGGAAATATCACCACCAGCTCGCCTTTCTCCAGTGCTTTGGTGATGCTGTGGTAGGCCTGTTCCAGTAGTTCAGCATTTTCCTTCATCGGTGCAATCGGTATGGCACCGCATTGTTTAAAGAAGTGATGAATCACTGGCAGGTTATAGATTTTGTGATACATGACGAAGCGCATCGGCCGGGGGCTGACTGCGCCTATCACTATCGGGTCAACAAAGCTGACATGATTGCAGGCGATGATGGCAGCACCTTTTTCTGGAATGTTCTGTAGGTCGTGCTTGCCGATTCTGTATAGCGAATGCATCAACAACCACGCACCCAGCTGCATGGTAAATTCAGGTACGCGATTGAAGATAAACAAACCAACAACGGCGTTCATCAGTGCTGTGATTACAAAAAGGCTTTGTACATCATTGCCAAGCTTAAAACTGATAATCGCAAACACACCCGCTAAGACCATAAACAGTGCGTTGAGTATGTTGGTTGCTGCGATATTTCGTGATAAATACTCGATTGGAGTTCTGGCCTGAATATTTGCGTACAGAGGTACGATAAAAAGACCACCTGAAACAGCAAGTAGCACCAGTGCGAGCAGCGCTTTGATATACACAAATGATGTCAGCATATCGACAACAGAGTTTTGTTCTGCACTGAATGGCAGATTCATCATGCCAAGGTAGGCCCCGAATATTGTCATACCCAGCGCACCGATTGGCACCAGCCCGATTTCTACCTTGCCGCGTGAGAGTCTTGATGAAATCAGAGAGCCGATACCAATACCAATAGAAAACATGGCCATTAGCAGAGTGGCGACATAAGGGCTGCCGAATAAAAACTCTCTTGAGAATATGGGTATCTGGGTGAGAAAGGTAGCGCCAAAAAACCAGAACCATGAAATACCGAATGCGGTATAAAAAATAGCTTTATCAGAGGCAAGTACAGAGAAAATGCTCTTTGCAGAGCGAATCAGATTTTTATCAATTTCAAGGTCGGGCTGTTCGGCCTGTGCCACAGGTATAAACTGACTGGTTAGTCTGCCAAGTATCGCAAACGCGATAATCGCCACAGATACCGGCATCAGGTATTGATCAAAGCTTGCCAGAATACCGCCAAGGATTGTGCCGAACAGAATAGCGAGGAATGTTCCGGCTTCTACCAGTGCATTACCGCTCATCAATTCATCTTCACGCAGATGCTGGGGCAGGATGCTGTATTTGATGGGGCCAAAAAAGGCTGATTGCGTGCCCATTAAAAACAACACAGTCATTAACACCGGCAGTGAATTCAAATACAGGCCGACCACGCCGATGCACATGATGCCAATCTCGACCCATTTGATTTTACGGATCAACGCGCTCTTTTCATTTTTATCAGCTATTTGACCTGCCAGTGGTGAGAACAGGAAGAAAGGCAGGATAAAAACAATCGCAGCCACGTTCACTAATATGCTGCTGTGCTCGGAAACAATCTTGAAGGTCAGCAATATAACCAGTGCGTTTTTGAATACATTGTCGTTGAACGCACCGAGGAACTGGGTCAGAAAATAGGGTGCAAAACGTTTCTGTTTGAGAAGGCTCATCTAACTGGTCCGCAGCTGGCTCTGTCATCGTGCGACTATCATGCCCTTTTGTCGCGGCGCATGAGGAGGCTTTTGCTAAACGGTAAGTATAGGAATAGTTCGGCGGTCTGTCGTGGTTACGGACAGGCAGTTTTTTGTGTCTGCGGCATCGCCATTTGGCGTTCTTGCAGTGTTGCCACAGTAAGGCATACTTCACGTTTATCGAATTCGGAAACTTTGATGCTCCACACGCGAAAATCCTACCACGGCATGGTTGTAGCACCACATCATCTGGCGGCTGAGGCCGGCAGCCGGGTACTGGCTGAGGGTGGCAATGCAGTAGAGGCGATGGTCGCTGCTGCCGCAGCAATTGCGGTGGTTTATCCGCACATGAACAGTCTGGGTGGAGACAATTTCTGGATTATCCATGAGCCAGGCACCACGCCGGTGGGGATTGATGCCTGTGGATCTGCCGGCTGCGAAGTTGATATTGCTCGCTATAAAAAGGCCGGGTACAGCGCGATTCCCGGTCGTGGCGCGGATGCCGCGCTGACTATGGCGGGTGCTGTTTCAGGCTGGAACACCGCACTTGCGCACAGCGCAACATGGCGCGGCAAACTGCCAGTGTCACGTTTGTTTGAAGACGCAATTCATTATGCAGAAGCGGGTGTACCGGTTTGTGCAACGCTTGCCAACAATGCAGCTGCCAAACTTGCCGAGCTAAAGGATGCACCGGGTTTTGCAGAGGCATACTTAAAAACAGGTGAACCACCGGCGCTCGGTGATCTGCATAAGCAGACCGCACTGGCACAGACGCTCAGGCAGCTTGCCCGTGACGGGCTTGAGAGCTTTTACACCGGCGACCTGTCGAAAAATATTATCAGTGAGCTGGCCAGTGCCGGGTCACCACTCACCGCAGCAGACTTTGCTGATCATCAGGCGCGTCAAGTAGATCTGTTATCGCTTGAGATTGACGGGCATCAGCTTTACAACCTGCCGCCACCGACCCAGGGGCTGGCGTCGTTGATGTTGCTTGGTGTTTTTGATCGACTGAAAAACCAGTCGATTGATGATTTTGATTATATCCATGCGCTGCTTGAGTCGACCAAGCAGGCATTCCGCGTGCGTGATAAACATGTGGGTGATCCCGCCTACATGCGCACCCCGGCTGAAGAGTTTTTAAAGCCGGATTATCTCGATGAGTTAGCCGCAAAGATTGACAGAAAAGTCGCGCAGCCGTGGCCGGATGCCGTGCCGGGTGGCGATACCGTCTGGCTGGGTGCCATTGACAGTGAAGGCAGATCGGTGAGTTTTATTCAGAGCATCTACTGGGAGTTCGGCTCCGGCGTGGTATTGCCGTCAACCGGCATTACCTGGCAGAACCGTGGCACCAGCTTCAGCCTGGATGAAAACCACCACAACTGTCTTAAACCGGGCCGCAAACCTTTTCATACAATTCAACCGGCACTGGCTCTTTTAAATGATGGCAGAGTCATGCCATACGGCACGATGGGCGGCGAAGGGCAGCCGCAGACGCAAGCCATGGTGTTTTCGCGCTATGCGCTCGGTGGCTGTGATTTGCAGCAGTCGATTACCGCACCGCGATGGCTACTGGGTAAAACCTGGGGCAGCGACGTGACGAACCTCAGAATAGAAAACAGATTCGCGCCCGAGGTGTACGAGCAATTAAAATCAGCCGGCCACGATGTTGAGGTGATCGGTGATTTTGATGAGGTCATGGGCCATGCCGGTGCGCTGGTACGCCACCCGAACGGATTGATCGAAGGCGCCAGTGATCCGCGCAGCGATGGTGCAGCAAGCGTAGCCGATAGAGCCTGACGCACTCTGCACCTGTATACTGACGGTCAGGCTCACGGGAGTCCTGAACTTCAGCGCTGCGGATCATGAAAGACAACTATTATTTCGATAATGCTGCTACCAGCTGGCCAAAGCCCGAGCCGGTGTATCAGTATATGGACAGCTTTTTCCGATCGCACGGTGTTAACCCGGGCCGGTCAGGGCATACGCTTGCGATAGAAGCCGAGCAGATGATTTTCTCTACGCGAAAAATGCTGGCGCAGTTTTTCGGCTTTACCGGTGATCCGAACCGGGTGGTGTTCACACAGAACGCGACTGATTCGTTAAACATGGCGCTCGGCGGGCTGCTGCAAAGCGGTGATCATGTGATTATTTCGCAGCTTGACCACAATGCCGTGCTGCGACCAATCAACCATATGCGTCGCGATAACGGCATTGAAGTGTCAGTGCTTACACCGGATGAATCAGGTCTGATATCAGTTGACTCGGTGGCAGCATCGATCAAACAAAATACCAAAGCTGTTGTGGTTAACCATGCATCTAATGTGATTGGTATCGTGCAGGATTTAAGCTCAATTGCCGCTGTTGCCAGGCAGCATGGCGTGTTAGTGATTGTTGATACCGCACAAACCGCCGGCGTGCTTGATGTAAACATGGCGGATGGTATCGATATACTCACCTTTACCGGCCATAAGGGATTGTTCGGGCCGATGGGTATTGGCGGTATGGTGGTGGGAGAAAATGTTGATCTGCAATCCAGCCGCTTTGGTGGTACCGGGGTCGATTCAATTTCCGAGTATCAACCGCAAGCCTACCCGCACAAGCTCGAAGCAGGCACGATCTCCATTCCGGGGGTTGCAGGACTTCACGCGGCGCAAAAGTGGTTTGCAGATCTGGGAAAATCAGTTTCTAACGGAAAATATTCCACGCATGCAGATGCATGCCGTGCTGCAAGACATCATATTCACCAAACTGAAACAGCGCATACGATCAGAATATGGGATCATCTGCAGTCTTTGCAGCGCGTAAAAATGATGGGGCAGCGTTCTAATCAAAATCAGTATGTTGCGACCCTGAGTTTTCTGGCGGAGGAATTTTCGGCCCAGCAAATGGCCGATATGCTTGACGCTGACTACCATATTTGTGTACGTGCCGGATTGCACTGTGCACCAGCGATTCACAGCGCATTTAATACCGCTGATCAAGGCGGTGCGGTGCGTATCTCACCTGGCTTCTTTACGGAAGAATCCGATGTTGATCATCTTCTGGATTCACTGACTCAGTTACTTCATTGATAATCGTTTAATCAACCTTACCCGGCAATCCACATGAAAGTGCATAACCATATAATCGATACCATCGGCAACACACCGCTGGTCAGGCTAAACAAAATTGGTGCTGACCTTCCATGTCAGGTTCTGGTCAAGGTAGAATATTTTAATCCCGGTAACTCCATGAAAGATCGCATGGCGATCAAAATGGTGGAAGATGCGGAAAAGGCCGGTACCCTCAAGCCGGGTGGCACTATTGTCGAAGGTACTTCCGGCAATACCGGTATGGGTTTGGCGCTGGCTGCAATTGCCAAAGGTTACAAATGTATCTTTACACTGGCTGATAAACAGTCACAGGAAAAAATAGATATCCTTCGTGCGGTTGGCGCTGAAGTGATTGTTTGTCCCACCAGTGTTGATGCTGACGATCCGCGATCATACTACTCTGTCGCAAAGCAGGCCCATCTGGATAACCCTAACTCTATTTACCCGAACCAGTACGACAACCTGTCTAACTCACAGGCACACTATGAGACCACCGGCCCGGAGATCTGGGAAGATACAGACGGTAAGATAACCCACTATTTTGCCGGTGTTGGTACCGGTGGCAGTATGTGTGGCGTTTCAAAATACCTGAAAGAACAAAACAGTGATGTGGTGACGGTGGGCATTGATACATACGGCTCGGTGTTTAAAAAGTACAAAGAGACCGGTGTATTCGATGAGGCAGAAATCTATCCCTATATGACAGAAGGCATCGGTGAAGACATTCTGCCGAAAAACGTCGACTTTGATCTGATCGATCACTTTGTCAAAGTCACCGATAAAGACGCTGCAATAATGACCCGCAGGCTGGCACGTGAAGAGGGGCTGTTCTGTGGCTGGTCGTGTGGATCGGCAGTTGCCGGTGCGCTCGACTGGGCTGCTGAAAACAAACTTTCAGAAGATGATGTGCTGGTGATTATCCTGCCGGATCACGGTACGCGTTATCTGGGTAAAGTCTACAGTGACAGCTGGATGAAAGACCATGGCTTTCTTGAAGAGCGGGATTACGCCACTGCCAGAGATATTATCTCTTCGTTTGATCAGGGTCGCACCATGCTGAGTGTTGATGTATCGACCACAGTCAATGATGCAGTAAAGCAATTGACTGAGGCCAATGTGTCACAGGCACCGGTTACAGACAACGGTAGTTTTGTGGGCAGTCTGATTGATTCTAAATTGCTCGGTATGATCATCGACAATCCGTCAATTAAGGAAACGCCGGTTGCTGATGTCATGGGCGCACCCTTTCAAATTGTGCCTAAAGACACAACGCTCGATGTACTCGCGTCGTTAATCAATCGCGATAACCCGGCGGTGCTGGTGCCGGATGGTGGTGACAGCATGCGCATCATTACGCAGCACGATGTATTAAAAGCAGTTACCGAGGCCTGAGTGTTGGTTTAAGTGAGTTTCTGCCTTTAGTGAGTTCTTGTATTAAATGCGTGAACGCATTAAGTCAGTTCACACAAAGCGCCAATACACCTGTACCTAATAAAAAAGATAGGTAGAAGTAATGAACGATTTTATTAAACCGATGGCATTGTCTTTTTGTGTCTCTGTATTGGCATCCTGCGGTGTTTTACAGTCGCCTATAGACGCGATATCTGATCGGGCTGAGTCCGGCCCGACAGAGGGTGGCCAAAAGCCACAGACAGCAGCGCCACTAACAACCAGTGGTGGTCAAAGAGTTACCGCGAACACCGGTGTTGTGGAAGCGGTATCGGGATCAATAAATATCGTTGAAGAGGTGGCGGCAACTTCTCATGCTGCAAGTGCAAGTAACGCCGGGCCTATTGAGCAGGTATATCGTACAGACCGTTGCAATGTTTTATCGCGTGGTGGATTTATCTGGTTTACCAATGAAGTGGTATTGAATGACTGGCTATCACCATTGCAGAGTGATGTTGCTGCAAAGACTCGCGAGAAAATCGATTTTAAAACACAGGGTGCATTGTTACTTGACTATGGAGTGGCTGGCAGCAAGGGTGCTGGAGCAGAAGTCGTCAACAAAAGCCTTGAGATCAAGGGTCAGGAAGCGAGCGTCACAGTCAGACAATTCAAACCATCGCAAGGTAAGCGCACCGCTCAGGTAGTCACGCATCCGTGTGCGCTGTACAGCATGCCGCGCAGCGGGTTCAATAAGCTGGTAGTGATAAGTGAATTCGGTGACAGGCTGGTGGAATTTGACATTATAGAATAGAGCACCGATGACAGTAACGCTTATTTCAGTGGCTCTGTTAAAACATCATCCTGTATAAAATCGATAATCGCCACCGTGACTCTGTCGGTGTTTTGCGGCGCAAGAATATCACCCACAATCACATGCTGGCTCGGTGCAGATGGATCATCTATTTCCAGTATGCGTTTGCGGCTTGTGAGCTTCTGGTAAAACTTCTGAATCTGCAGCGGATCAACTGTGTCGTCATACGGTGAGTAAACAATAAAGGCAGGCTTTTCCCACAGTGACGGTTTAATTTTTCTGGCCAGTTTAACCATCCCCATCATCGGTAGCAGTGCTCTGGTGGGGTAGCGGGTTGCCCAGTATTTTGAGTGGGTATCTGAGTGCACTATGCCTTCACGGTATTTGCCGGCAATGGCTTCCGCAAGCTGTCTGCCCCATCTGATTGTAAGAAGCGTGCCTCTTGGGTCTGCAGTGCCGAAGTTAGGTGAAAAGAAAATCAGCGCTGCTGTTTGTGCGGTAAAAGTTTTCTGGCATACCGTCCACCACGCAATAGTAGCGCCGGTAGAGCAGCCGATAACAATGGTCTGCTCACCGATTCTTCTGGCTATCTCCATGGCTTCGCTGGCATCGTTAACCCAGCTGTTTACCGTGCCGTTGGCAACCGCTTCAGAACCTCTGCCGTTGCCTGTTAAGCGGGTGTAGAAGATATTGCAGTTAAAGTGCTTTGCGACCAGTTCGGGTACCGGCATGGCCTCCTGGCGCGTGGCTGAAAAACCGTGAAAATAGACAAACGCAAAGCGGGTTTTGTTTTTTTGTTCGGGGTTCGCCCAGTGAATGATTTTTTCAGCACCGGGGGTGATGTCACCACAAATGTTTTCAGTTCGGTGCAGGTATTGATCAAGATCCTCAGGCAGCTCAGGGACGGTATAGCGGGTGTCGACCTTAACTTTGGGGCCCAGCAGATACAGCCCGATCACGGCAAGAAGTGTTAGAAACAGTAGCATGCGCGTCGGTTGTCCGGAGGTGAGTATCGCCAGACTTGCAGTGTGGCCTGAAGGCCGAGTATATCAAGTGTTTGCGCCAAAGTATTTTCAACCCGTGCCGATGCGCCGCGTCGGTATAAAAAACCACTACGGTATTCAACAGTGATCAGTGCATTCAGCAAGAATTAGAACAGACATACGTCTTGTCTTGTACAGCCGGACTGCAAAAGCTATTTTGCGTTTACTACTGGCGGCCAGTTTTGAGCTCCATCGGCAATCACCTGTTGCCAGTTGTTCAACGCACCGGCCATGTCGCCGGTAGAAACCTCCGACAGGTTATAAATCATCTGCTTCGCCAGACTGGAACTTCTGCTCATCAGGTAAGGGCCTTTCGAATTCACAATGGCTGCTGTTTCGCTGCTGACTTCGAGTGGTTCGTGTGCGCGTATCATGTCTCTGCAGTTACCTGAATCCTGCCCCTCAATAATTGGCCAGACAATCAGATTGCGGGCAGTTGGCGGAACTTCACTCGCCGTTGTGATCGGGTAAGTATTGAGTAACGCTTCGCACACAGCGGTTTCGCGGCGACCGCTCCTGTTAGTGAAATGTACAAACGAGAGATTTGGCACTGTCTCTGGTACGTCAAAAATTGATGCAACAATGAAGAAGGTATCGCCACTCTGCGCTGCTGTTGTCAGTCGGGTTTGCGTGGCGGTGTTTTGACTGGGTGACGGCAGCGGTGGCGAAGTGGGTGCCAACGCCGGTCCGACCGGGGCTGGAACGCCAGAGCTCTGATCATCAAATGGTTGATCAAAAAATGCACAGGAGCTCAGTGCGCTGATGGCCAGCCAGCCTATTGTCAGTGTGCGTAGCATTTGCGTATTCAAGGTACAGACTCCTGCAATTGATCACCGGGTGTAAGTAAGCTATCGGATCGATGGAAAAAGAATGAACCGTAGCAGCAATATGGTTTTGAAAATTTCTGTGCTGACTTTAACTTTTTTACACAACCGGAAATGCACAACCGACTGATTTCGGTTGCCACTTAAACAAGACTTCAGTTTTTTCAAATAAGGTCGAATATACAGGGATAAACGTGGTTTTAGGGTCACGTAAGACGTTTACCCGGATTCGGCAAAGTGCGGTTGTTTTGCGTTTTGAAACACGTTACTGTGCAGTCTAACAACAACATTTTTAGTAATCTTGCAGGAGAGCTAAATGACTAGTAGTGCCGCACACTCGATGGGCGACGCTGTTGATATGTCTGTGTATGGCATCAATAGCGTGGTAGATGTAATTCACAACCCATCTTTTGAAATCTTGTTTGCCGAAGAAACAAAAGATGATTTACAGGGCTTTGAACGAGCCGTCGTCACCGATCTGGGTGCGGTGGCAGTAGACACGGGCGAATTCACCGGACGTTCGCCAAAAGACAAATACATCGTTAAGGACGATGTCACTCGCAATACCCTCTGGTGGTCTGATCAGGGCCGCAATGATAATCAATCCATCGATCAATCTGTCTGGAACGATCTGCGCAGCACAGTCACTCAACAGCTGTCCGGCAAACGATTGTTTGTTGTAGACACTTTCTGTGGTGCCAATACAGATACCCGCCTGGCAGTACGGTTTGTCACTGAAGTCGCATGGCAGGCTCACTTTGTGACTAACATGTTCATTCGCCCGACCGCTGCTGAGCTGGCCGTTTATGAGCCTGATTTTGTGGTACTGAACGGTGCAAAAACCACCAATACCCAATGGCAGCAGCACGGACTCAACTCAGAAAACTTCATCGCCTTCAACCTGACCGAAAAAATGCAGCTGATTGGCGGCACCTGGTACGGTGGTGAGATGAAGAAAGGCATGTTCGCTGTGATGAACTATCTGCTACCTGAAAAAGGCATTGCCTCGATGCATTGCTCAGCCAACATGGGTAGCAGTGGTGATGTCGCAGTATTCTTTGGTCTGTCCGGGACTGGTAAAACCACGCTGTCTGCAGATCCCAAGCGACAACTTCTTGGTGATGACGAACATGGCTGGGATGACGATGGTGTTTTTAACTATGAAGGCGGCTGCTACGCAAAAACAATTCGCCTGAGCGCTGAAGCAGAACCCGATATCTATGGTGCGATAAAGCGCAACGCGCTACTTGAAAACGTGGTGGTACGTGATGATGGCTCTGTTGATTTTGATGATGCATCAAAAACGGAAAATGCCCGCGTGTCCTATCCGATCGATCACATAAAAAATATCGTCAAGCCGGTTTCAAAAGGCGGTCACGCCAACAAGGTGATATTTTTATCGGCTGATGCGTTTGGTGTGTTGCCACCGGTATCACGCTTAACGCCTGAGCAAACCAAGTATCATTTTTTATCAGGCTTTACCGCGAAGCTCGCAGGTACCGAGCGTGGTGTTACCGAGCCAACGCCAACATTCTCTGCCTGTTTTGGTGCTGCATTCCTGACACTGCATCCAACCCGTTATGGTGAGGAACTGGTCAAGCGTATGGAGCAGTCTAATGCAACTGCCTATCTGGTTAACACCGGTTGGAACGGTAGCGGTGACAGAATTTCTATCAAAGACACCCGTGCAATCATTGATGCCATACTAAGCGGCGAGATTGATGACGCTGAAACCCTGACAGTACCGGTATTTAATCTGGCGGTGCCGGTAACATTACCCGGTGTTTCAGATGGTATTCTTGATCCGCGACAAACCTACAGTGATCAGTCAGAGTGGGATCGTAAAGCCCGAGATCTGGCACAGCGGTTTATTCAAAACTTTGATCGCTACACAGATACCGCAGAAGGCGGGTCTCTGGTGGCTGCAGGGCCGCAGTTGTAAGTCACTGCAGTGACTTAACGGCTTGGAAAAAAGCGCTATCTTTTGATGGCGCTTTTGTCGTTTTATCGCTGCAGTAATTTTTACTGATCTGTTTCAGGTAAAACGTCTATACCCTGTTGCTTCCAGAAGTATGGCAGATCGATAAACACCCAGTTTTCAGCCAGTTTGTTTTCTTTACGGCGATAAATATCCACTACTCTGAAATCAGCCGGTTTATTCGTTGCCGTATGACCCATAAATGAACCACTTAGTGTTGCGGTAAAGTTTGGCCAGCCAAAGAATCCACCATAGTGACCTTCTGCCAGTCTGCAAATATGGTTGGTTTGACTGCGCTCGCTAAAAGCTGCACGAAACGGTCTTGAGTGTTGTTCGGCGTATCGTTCAATCGTATAAGTGGAGCCAATGCCTTCCGGTCCCCACCAGATCATGTCCTCATGCCAGTCCTGTCTGAGCTCTTCTTCCAGAGGTAACGGATTTTGCCACTGCCCCAGGTTACTTATCATTGAATTTATTTTTGCCAGTGTTGCCTCACCTGCGGCGGTGGCCTGTGGCTCAAACATCAAACCATCGTGAGTGGCAGGTCCGGGTTGGACAAGATGCTGCGCGGTTTGCGATGTAAAAGGTGATGCGCCTGCTTGCGCCATCAAATGCGGAATGTCGATATAACAGGCGGTTTCGGTAATTTTCGAGTTCACAACCCGATGAAACTCTGCATAACGCAGAAAAGCCATCTTGCCGGTTGGCTGTATGCCCAACCACGGTTTGTCAAACAACCCCAGCCAGTGTCCCATCGACACCACCCAGGTCGACTGAAACCCGTCGAGCTGATTGGCACCGGCAAAAAAGATATCCTGTCGACGTTGTAAATGACTCAGTGCGTGACTCAGCGGGTGCCAGAACTGCGGTGTGAGGGTGTCGCGGCAGAGCAGATTAAACGGGTAGTAGCCGCGCCAGCAATAATCCGCTGCGGTAAACTGGTGAATTATCTGATCGTCGGTATACCGGCTGGCCTCGAGCGCGTTGAAATACTCCAGAACTGTTTTTTTCTCAGCTTGAAAAGACATACACACCGTTTGCGGTTTTGATCGTTATTGCTGCCGTGCGGGTTCATGCCGCGAGTGAATATGGCATGCGGTGAAAAATAATTGCAAGCGTTGATCCATATCAGTCTGGTTCGAGGCCGAATTGCTCGACGCTGACTACCCGGGTGTGGGCAGCTATGCTGAAGAGGCAGCGCGATGCAGTCGCAAATAGAATATTCGATAACGCAAGACCAAAAAAAACGATGCCCTGTGAATTGCCGTATTGCACCGGCACGCGATGTTCGTCATTATCACCCCAGCAGCGTATTTATTCCTCACGCGCTGATTTAGGAGACGATTGATGATTTCATTTAAGAACACCCTGCTTACCGGCTCGCTGCTGCTCGCTTTTGCGGGCACAGTTCAGGCAGAGTCAGCTTGCGGAATTAAACAGGGCACAATAAGCATCCTCGGAAATGACTTTCCGGCGCTGCACGCAGTGGTAGACGCGGCTGAAAAATGTGCCGGTGGTGATGTGACATTCTCGAAAAACCACAGCAAAGACTTCAAGGACGTGATGATTGCGGCCTTAACCGCCGATCCGGCAGAGTACACCTCTGTGATCGTTAACAACGGTGTGCTGGTTACCCTGATGAACGACGGGCTGGTAAAACCTCTCGATGATCTGGTTGCCAAACACGGTGCTGCTCTAAAAAAGAATCAGCTAATCACAGTAGATGGCAAGGTCATGGCTGTGGCATTCATGGCCAATGCACAGCATTTGTTCTATCGCAAAGACATTCTTGATGCAGCTGGTGTAGAAGTTCCCACAAGCTATGAAGAAGTGCTCAGCGCCTCCAAAGCGATTCAGGACAAAGGTTTAATGGAATACCCTTACGCCGGTACATTTAAAGCCGGATGGAATCTGGGTGAAGAGTTTGTCAATATGTATATGGGCACTGGCGGCAGTTTGTTCAAACCCGGGTCAGCAGAGCTCGACATTAACAACGAGCACGGTGTTGCGACACTAAACATGCTGAAGTCGTTGACTGAATATATGAATCCTGACTACCTGACCTTTGACTCCAATGTTGTACAGGCTGAATGGGAAGCGGGTAATGTAGCGCTTTCCAATCTGTGGGGATCGCGTACCGCCGCAGTGCTGGATGATGAAGGCTCATCTGAAGAAGTCACCTCGGCAACCATGTTCACTGCAGCACCTGTCCTTGGTGGTGGTTCTACACCTTCAACAACACTCTGGTGGGATGGCTTTGCGATATCTACCAACACCAGTAATGAAGATGCCGAAGCGACTTTCATCGCTATGATGAACGGTATATCTTCGGATGTAGCCAACAACAACGCTGACGAAGCAGTGTGGCTGATTGATGGTTATACACCGGGTGCTGCAGCAGTTGGTGTTGCAGAAACAGCCGCCGCCGGTGCAAAACCTTATCCGATGGTGCCGTACATGGGCGCATTGCATGGTGCTGCAGGAGATGAGCTCTCTGATTTCCTTCAGGGCAATGAAGACGCTGAAACAGCGCTTGCAGATATTGAAGCGGCGTACGTGGCTAAAGCCAAAGAAGCGGGCTTCCTACAGTAAAAGCCTGACAGGGCAGGGAGTACCGAACTCCCTGCCTTACTCGCTTCAAGTACACTATAAAATCCTATGCCGCACAGGGCATTCTTCTGGTTTATTCTGCCGTCTGCGTTAGCGATGCTGCTGTTTATAGCCGTGCCAATAGCATCGGTTGTGATTCAGTCGGTGCACATTGAACACCCCAAGGTGATGGAAGAAGTCGAGACCTGCGGGCCGTTTAACTGCACCACTGAAATGCGGGTTGATGCCGAGGCAACCGCAAAGCTCAAGCAAGCGGAGCCACTCGGTAAATTTATCGGGCTGGAAACTTATTTCAATCGCAACCATCTGGCAATTGATTCAGTTAAAACACAGTGGCAGCAACGAGACGGCTTTTTTTCGTTTGTTCGCGGCTTGTACAATCTGCCATTCTACAAAGCGCTGTCATTTACACTGGTTTATACATTTGTTGTTACGCCGCTGGTTATCGTGCTTGGCTTTATGATTGCGCTCGCGGTCAATTCCATTCCGAAAATTCTGCGCGGGCCTGCAATATTTGTGTCGTTATTACCGATGATAGTAACGCCGTTGATCGGGTCGCTGGTGCTGTTCTGGATGGTCGATGCCAATGGCGTTCTCGGTTCAGCTATTCAGCGTATTTTTGATGATCCGAATCTGTCACTTAAGGCGTCACCACCACTGACCTGGATCATGTTACTGGTCTATGGCGTATGGCATTCAGCACCATTTGCGTTCGTGGTTTTTTATGCAGGCCTGCAAACCGTTCCACAGGATACGCTCGAATCAGCCATGATTGATGGTGCCAGTCGCTGGGAACGGATTCGCTTTGTGGTACTGCCACATTCGGCACCGCTGGTGACATTCGTTGGCTTGATACAGTTGATGGATAACTTCAGAGTCTTTGAACCGATCGTCGGGTTCAATGCGTCTGCCAGTGCCACCTCGTTGTCGTGGATTATCTTTAATGATTTGTTTGGACAACAGCAGTTGTTCGGTTCTGCGGCAGCTACGTCATTGCTGACTATCCTCGGCGTCTGCATCTTATTGATGCCGGTGCTGATCCGTACCTGGCGGCAGAACAATAGAGTCGTGGCTTGATGACGTCACCTTCTGCTACTCAATATGGTAAAACATCGCCGCTGATTCGCTTGATCCTAAGCGCGTTTTTGATTGTCTGGATCGTTCTCGCCGCGTTTCCGTTTTTGTGGACGCTGTGGGGATCGTTCAAGGTAGAAGCCGATTTTTTCTCCAAGGTAGACTGGACATTCGCCTTAAGCGGTGAACGCACTATTGCCGAGACAGGCAGTGCTTTCACTGGCGCGGGCTACTATGGCGCGTGGGTGCAGGAAGAATTCTGGCGGGCAGCGTTGAATACCATGATCGTGACCTTTTTTGTCGTGATTATATCGCTGACGCTCGGTACGCTCGGTGGCTATGCGCTATCAAGATCAGGCTTCCGCTATACGTTCTGGATTCTGATTGCAGCGCTGGTATTCAGGGCAATGCCGCACATCACACTGGTGTCCGGTTATTTGCTGCCGTTCTTTGAATTAAATATCTGGGGTATTTTGCCCACCACCATTGTGGTTCTGGTGGCAATTAATCAACCGTTTACGTTATGGATGCTGCATTCATTCTTTTTAAATATACCGAAAGATCTTGATGAAAGCGCATTAGTAGACGGCTGCACCCGCTTTCAGGCATTCAGGCATGTAATAGTGCCGGTAATGTGGCCCGGTGTGATCACCACCGGATTGTTCAGCTTTCTACTGGCATACAACGACTTTGCCATTACCACCATGCTGTTAAGTCAGGATAACCAGACTATGGTGCCAAAGATCGGCAGCTTTTTAGGCACCACACAAGTGCAGGGTAACGTGATGTTTGCAGTTGCAGCTGTTGTGTCTGCCACCGCGCCGTTATTTATACTGGTGTTATTTTTTCAACGGCAAATTGTCAGTGGCCTCACCGCCGGTGCAGTGAAGGGATAAGCGATGGCTGAAATCAGACTCAATAACATCAGTAAGAGATGGGGCAGTTTTGTTGGTGTTGACTCGCTTGATCTGGATATTGCCGATCAGGAGTTTCTGGTGTTGCTTGGTCCGTCGGGTTGTGGAAAAACCACTACCATGCGCATGGTTGCAGGACTTGAAGCAGTCACCACCGGGGAGATTTATATCGGTGATCGCATGGTCAATAAGCTTGAACCGAAGGATCGCGATGTTGCAATGGTCTTTCAAAGCTACGGTCTTTACCCGAACATGACGGTCTATGAAAACATACGCTTTCCGCTAAAAGTTAGAAAAGTAGACAAGCATACACACCATGAGCGTGTCATGCGCGCAGCAGAGATGGTGGAGCTAACGGAGTTTTTACACAGAAAGCCCGCTGAGTTGTCCGGTGGACAAAGACAAAGGGTTGCACTGGCAAGAGCAATTGTCAGGGAGCCGACGGTATTTCTGATGGATGAGCCTCTATCAAACCTTGATGCAAAACTACGTGTTTCCACCAGAGCGCAAATCAAAAATCTACAGCACTCTCTGGCCACCACCACTATTTATGTCACACATGATCAGATAGAAGCCATGACGCTGGCAGACAAAGTGGTGGTAATGAACAAAGGTATCGTGCAGCAAGTGGATACACCAACGGCAATCTATGAAAATCCGGTGAATACGTTTGTTGCAGGTTTTATCGGATCACCGGCCATGAACCTGATCAATGGTGATTTGCATCAGGGGGTATTCAGAAGCCAGGATATAATCATTGACGGATTACCGACTGACTTCAGTGGTGATGTCACACTGGGTTTTCGTGCCGAAGACGCCACCATTGTCAGTGAGCGCGGCAATGCTGTTGCACCGGCTTATTCGATAGAACTGCTGGGTGAGGCAACCATGGTCACTATGCGTATTGGTGGAGCACTGGTGTCTGTGAAAGCGGCAAAAGATTTTCGAATTGATATAGGTGAAGTGGTGCATGCTCTTATACGGCCCGATATCTGCCATCTGTATGACTACAAAAGCGGCCAGCGTCTTTAAAGATCTGGTCGCACCGTTGTCACCTGTTTGCTGCACCTTTAACATAAGCAAAGGTAACTTATTACAATGACTAGCGACGATTCTTCTCTGCAACAACATGCACGTCAGTCTGCAGAGACACTGGCGGCAGTGAAAGCCATGGAAGCCGGGCTTGCCGCCGGTGAGAACGAAATGGCGCGCTACTTTACCGAAGATTTTGTCTGGCGTGGTAACTACGGTTGTGGTTTAAAACAATCACTACAGGAATTTCGCGCCAACTGGCAATTACCGTTGCGAGCAGCATTTACTGACAGAGAGTATAAAACCGAAAAGTTCCTGTCAGACGGTGACTGGGCATCCTGCTTTGGTCATATTGAAGCGACTCATTCAGGCACTTTTATGGGAATTGCAGCGACCGGTAAACGGGTAAAAATTCCGTACATGGACTTCTGGCAGGTTAAAGACGGTCGTATCGCAGATAACCCGGTATCGGTTGATTTCGCCTCTGTGCTGTCTCAGCTGGGTGTTGATGTTTTTAATGGCGAGGGCTGGGAAAAGTATGATCAGGGTCAGGCAACGCCTCCGAAGCCATCAGAGTAAAAGGTAGCCACCATGCAAGGCTTTGATAAAAAATTTAAGGACTTCCCTGATTATATTCTGGGTATCACCTATGAGATCTGGGAGCAGCGCGGCGTTGAAACGCTAAACCATTACTATGCACCGGACATTATTGTACGCTCACCAGCGTCTGTGGTGGTTGGCAACAAAACAGTCATTGATGCCACTCGTAAAACGCTGGATGAATTTCCGGACCGTGAGTTACTTGGTGAAGATGTGATCTGGAGTGGCACACCAGAGACTGGCATGCTCAGTTCTCACCGTATTCTTAGTACTGCCACGCATGTCAATGATGGTGCTTATGGGGCGGCTACCGGTAAACGTGTGACCTACAGAGTCATTGCTGACTGCCACGCAAAAAATAATGCCATTGATGATGAATGGCTGATCAGAGATCAATCAGCCATATTGCAACAGCTCGGGGTGGATCCCAAAACCTGGGTTGCACAGCAACTTGTACTTGACTCTGAAAGCAATACACCGGTTGCACCACTGACCCCTGAAAATGACGTAAAAGGCCCGTATACAGGAACGGGCAATCAGAATGTCTGGGGGCAAAAGCTTGCTGATATTATTCAGCAGATCGTCGCTGGTAATCCCGATGTCATCGCAAACGAATACGACAGGGCGGCTCACCTGGAGTATCCGGGTTACCTGACACTGCACGGTGCCACTCAGGCGCAACACTTCTGGTCGCGGCTGGTCAGTTGTTTTCCAAACGCAACCTTTCGTATTGACCATCAGATAGGACGCGAAGATGAAACCCTGCCGCCCAGAGCTGCAGTACGCTGGAGCATCACCGGTACTCATGACGGCGCCGGCTACTTTGGTGAGCCAACCGGTGCACCGGTGTATTTGCTTGGCATGACACACGCAGAGTTTGGGTCATTACATGGCAATACAGCCTCTGCAAAATTGCGCCGTGAATACACTCTGTTTGATGAAACCGCCGTCTGGAAGCAGATTCTGTCAAGCCACTGAGCCGCGTTGAGTGCAAGCACAATGAAAGAAGTCAAAGTAGTCAGATACGCCGAGCTGGTGCCATGCAAAACTGCATTTATAGATGCACATACGCCCGGCTCTGATCAAAAAGAGAACTTCACCATCATCGGTGGTGGTGTCAGTGAAAGCCCTGATCAGCATGTGCACATAAAGGAAACACCAGGCTTTAACATCGGTGCTGCGGGTCAGCCACCTAACTGTAGAAACTCACTTCACTCGCATCGTACGGCAGAGGTGTTTTTTGTATTAAAAGGCCGCTGGCGTTTTTTCTGGGGACGCTATGGCACTGCAGGGCAGGTGGTACTAGAGGAAGGCGATATCATTAATATACCCACCGGCATTTTCCGTGGCTTTGAAAACATTGGTACTGACTACGGCATGATCATGGCGGTACTGGGTGGTGATGACGCAGGCGGTGGCGTGGTCTGGGCACCGCAGGTAATTGAAGATGCAGCTGATCACGGATTGGTGCTTTCTGAAAAAGGCTCGCTGATAAATACCGCAGCGGGAGAATCACTGCCTGCAGGTGTTGCAAAAATGCCGTTGCTAACCGAGTCAGAACTGGCTGAGTTTCCCGAGCCTTCGGCACAGCAGGTCGTGCCGAACTATGTTGCCCGTTACTGGGATCTAATGGCTTTATCTGATAACGATGCCTGCCATGTGATTGGTGATGGTGCCGTATTGCAGGACAAGCCGGGCTTTGATTGTCACTTTTTATCAGCTAACTCTGTCGCTAATGATAATTTAAGCAAGGCCAGCCATTTCGACGGTCATGAAGTTTTTATGTGCATGCGTGGTCACTGGTCGCTGGAGAGTGAGTCCGGTATAACGCTATTGGCTCCGGGTGATACAGCGTGGGTGCCACCGGGTCTTAAAAAAAGTATCAAACCATCCATGTCAGGTGAAGCCAGCTTATACCGAATTCGTTCCAACGATGATCCGGCTGGTTTAACGCAAGGCTTCAAAGGAGGTCATTCATGAGCCGTATTCTTTGCACGCATGTGGGATCACTGCCTCGCTCGCAACCGGTGGTTGATTATATTTTTGCCCGTGAGCACGAAGAGCAATACGACGAACATGCGTTTGATCAATGCATGGCAGAAGCGGCAGCAGAGACTGTGGCCAAACAAAAAGCAGCCGGTGTTGATATTGTCTCTGATGGTGAGACCTCTAAAATCAGTTACGCCACTTATGTCAAAGACCGATACACCGGTTTTGCAGGAGACAGCCCGAGGAATGCACCGGCTGATCTTAAGTTGTTTCCGGGATTTCTGAAGCGGCTTGCAGATGATGGAGGAACGCCGCAATACGCCCGCCCTATGTGTGTTGGAGAAGTAAAATCCAAAGGGCAGGACGAGCTTAAAAAGGACATAGCCAATCTAAAGAAAGGGATGCAGCAGTCCGGTATTGAACGTGGCTTCATGAATGCTGCAAGCCCCGGAGTGATCTCTTTATTCCTGCAAAATGATTATTACGCTGATCGTGAAGCGTATCTGGCCGCACTGGCTGATGCAATGAAGCAGGAGTACGAAACCATTGTCGCCAGCGGGCTCGACATACAGCTCGATTGTCCTGATCTGGCACTCTCGCGGCACATGTTATTCAGCGACTTATCGGATGATGAGTTTCTGAAGATTGCAAAGCTCCATGTAGAGGCGCTTAATCATGCGCTAAGTGATGTGCCTGAAGAAAACATCCGTATTCATATTTGCTGGGGTAACTACGAAGGTCCGCACTGTTGCGATATTGGTATGGATAAAGTCTTTGATGTGCTGATGTCCACCAGGTCGCGCTATGTGTTGTTTGAAACATCCAACCCGAGACACGCGCATGAGTGGGCAGTCTTTCGTGACCGCAAAAATGAGATCCCTGAAGATAAAATACTGGTACCCGGTGTAGTGGATACCACCACCAATTTTATTGAACATCCGCAGTTAGTGGCGCAAAGGCTTCAACGCTTTGTTGATATTGTTGGCTCTGATCGGGTGGTAGCCGGATCTGACTGCGGTTTTGGTACGTTTGCGGGCTTTGGTACGATTGATCCGGAAATCGCATATGCCAAGCTGGAGGCGATGCGTCAGGGGGCGGACCTGGTATCAGGCTGATTTGGTATGGGCCAGAAGTGGCGTCGGCCAGAACTGCATCAATAAGAACTGTATCGGATTGTCACAGGCGAAAAGCAAGCCGCTATCTGGCTTAACGATCGCCTGCAATATCTCTAGCCTGAATGCTTTTAGCCAGAGTGGTTTCTAGCGCTCATTCAGCGCTCTGCGCACCTGTTGTATGCGCGCGTTGACTCTTGCAGAAGCACTGGAGTCTTCATCCGCCGCTCTCAGGGCAAGCTCAAGCTGTCCTATCGCATCTCGCGTTTCATCCAGTGAGAAGTAATGATCTGCCATGGCCTCGTGTGCTGCCGTGAGCTGACCTTTGAGCTGCAAAACGGTTGCATACTTTCGATAAACCGCCGGTACAGGTCGTGTGGTGCTGCGCAAATATTGTTGTATCGATCTTTCAGCAAGGCGGGTTTTGCTCTGTGGCAAAAGGGCCTCTATTAACAACTCGGTTGCCGCATAGTTGTCAGGCTGCAGGTTTGTGATTGATCTCAGCAAAGACTCGGCACGCTCATAATCAAGCGTTTGCAGCGCTACCCGGGCTGCCGCCATTTTTGCGGCATTGTTATACGGCTGAATAAACAACAACTTCTCAGCCAGTGGCTTAGCATCTCTGGCGCGACCGGCATCGAGGTTGAGCAATATCTGGCCGTACAATCTTGTCGATTCACTGGTGCCAATATGACCGTTTTTCAGCGCACGCAGCATGTTCTGCGGATTGTCGCTGTGCAGAACCTTCAATTTCATTTGTTGAAACTGAAAGTCGGTGGTGTCCTGTATACCAACCGGGTTTTGCAGCCGGTCAGCGTTATTGCGAGCCTCTGATATCCGGTTGTTGGTTAACGGGTGGGTGCGCAGAAATTCGAGCTGTTCAGTAACGTTGAGTGCAATGCGCTTGCGCAAAACTTCAAAGAACTCCACCATGCCACGCGGATTGTAATTGGCGTCAGACAACAACTTGATACCGAGCCTGTCGGCATCGTACTCGTTGGTGCGGGTGAAGTTAATGGCTGATTGCCGGCTCGCTGCAAGACCGGTGAGCAAGGCTGCCTGGCCGGCTTCCGGTGACGACTGAGCCAGTATTATGGCCGCAAGGATTGCTGCAGCGGTCTTCACACCCTGATTGCCCTGGCTGGCGTGCAGTCTGGCAATGTGGCGTTGCATCACGTGGGCGGCTTCGTGCGCCATGACACTTGCCAGCTGTGATTCGTTTGCTGCGGCGGTGATGAGGCCGCTATTGATTCCGATAAATCCACCCGGGATAGCAAAAGCGTTTATCTCGGGATCGTTGACGATAAAGAACGTGAAGTCTTTGGCATCCACACCTGGTTGTGAGGAAACCAGTCTTTCCCCCACTTGCTGCACATAGTGGTTCAGTTCGGGATCACGCACCAGATTCAGGTGGGTGCGGATCTGGCGCATAAAGCCACGACCAATCCGTTTTTCATCGCGCGGCGACATGACCTGGTCAGCTGGCTCCCCCATTTGCGGAAGATTGAGCTTCGGGTAGGCGGCAGAGGACCCGGTGCTCAGCCCCACGCATGCGGTAAGCAGCGTTGTGGCGAGCAACCTGGTCGGTAGCTTCGTGCGAAAACGGATATTCATCATTAAGTGTGACAGCGTCAGCAGCTCTTAGTTTTCTATCGGCAGCCAGTTTAGCAAGCTGTGCCATTCAGCGCTCTTAACACCTCAAATCCTAAAATTAGCGGAAAGAAATGTCGAAACCAGCCTACACCGTTAACGAGGTCATACTTTTGCGTTTATCAGTGAGCATCGATACCTGTAACTTAGTGACAATTGACAGCAAAAACGCCTGTTCATGTGATATGCGCGTCTTTTCATGAATCGTCCGTGATAGTGAACTGAAATAATTTGGTGAAACACCACTGGACGCTGAAGACATGAAATGTCATATTTCGTGCTGGGCGACAAAAGAATCGCCGAACCCTTCGTTAATTCCGGGCGAATCCGTGGGAACAGACCGTGTTGATCAGCGGCCAGCAACCACCGCAGCGCAACTTACACCGGCCACACCCAGCAAGCCGGATGCAAATCGCGTGATGTGCTCTTTGCAAGCATGTGTTGTATGGCGGCTCGTGTGGGTTGGCGACCGTACCTGCATAACGTACAAGCTTTCTCGGGCGAAGTGGTTGCAAAAGCAGCCGCGAACCAGAACATTTATCCCCTAAACAAAGATCTTACAGGTAAATCACAGTGGAATTATCCGGCGGTGAGATAATCATCAGGTCACTCCAAGATGAAGGCGTTGAATATGTCTTCGGTTATCCCGGTGGCGCAGTACTTCATATTTATGATGCGATTTTCAGACAGCAGCAGGTGCAGCACATTCTGGTGCGGCACGAGCAAGGCGCCACACACATGGCCGATGGCTATGCGCGTGCAACAGGCAAACCGGGTGTGGTACTGGTAACTTCCGGTCCTGGTGCCACCAATGCGATTACCGGCATCGCAACGGCACACCTTGACTCTATTCCCATGGTCATTATCACAGGCCAGGTGACATCTAAATTTATCGGCACCGATGCCTTCCAGGAAGTCGATGCCATCGGTTGCACAAGGCCCTGCGTCAAACATAACTTCATGGTTAAGAATGTAGAAGAAATAGCCACGGTTATAAAGAAGGCGTTTTACGTTGCAACCACCGGCAGACCCGGGCCGGTAGTGGTTGACATACCTAAAGACTTCACCGCACCCAATGTAAAGATTCCTTACGAGTATCCCAAAGATATTTCCATGCGCTCCTATGCCCCGGTCAGTGGCGGTCATGTCGGTCAGGTTCGCAAGGCAGTTGAGTTACTTGCTCAGGCGAAGCAGCCGATGATTTACTCAGGTGGCGGCGTGCTTATGAGTGAATCGCATGAAGAATTAAGGCAGCTTGTTCGTGAACTTGGTTATCCGATAACCAACACTCTAATGGGCCTCGGGGCATATCCTGCCACCGATAAACAGTTTATTGGCATGCTCGGCATGCACGGTACCTATGAAGCAAACATGGCAATGCACAACTGCGACGTACTGCTGGCAGTCGGCGTGCGCTTTGATGATCGGGTAACCGGTGAGATTGAGCATTTTTGCCCCAACGCTAAAATTATCCATGTGGATATTGATCCAACTTCGATCGCCAAGAATGTTGATGTTGATGTGCCAATCGTTGGTGATCTAAAAGTTGTTTTAAAGCGTATGCTCGAGTTACTGGCAGAAGACAGCCGTCGCGCCAACCCGGAAGATATCGCTGCCTGGTGGCAACAGATTGAAGAGTGGCGTGGCATAAAGAGTCTTGCTTACGAATACTCTGATGAAGTGATTAAGCCGCAGTATGTGGTGCAGAAACTATGCGAGGTCACCAATGGCGATGCTTACGTCACTTCAGATGTTGGTCAGCATCAAATGTGGGCGGCGCAGTACTATGATTTTAATGAACCGCGGCGCTGGATAAACTCGGGAGGGCTGGGCACCATGGGCTTCGGTCTGCCGGCGGCGCTGGGTGTCAAGCTGGCTTTTCCAGACGCGGATGTTGCCTGTGTGACTGGTGAAGCAAGTATTCAGATGTGCCTGCAGGAGTTATCAACGGCAATGCAGTACGGGTTGCCGGTCAAGATCGTTAACCTGAATAACCGCTACCTGGGTATGGTCAGGCAATGGCAGGAGTTCCAGTACGAAGGACGTTATTCAAACTCTTATGTAGATGCGTTGCCGGACTTTGTGAAACTTGCCGAGTCTTACAACCACGTAGGTATGATCATAGAAAAGCCTGCCGATGTTGAAGGCGCATTACGTGAAGCTTTCTCTATGAAAGACAAACTGGTATTCCTGGACTTTCAAACCGACGATTCGGAAAACGTGTACCCGATGATTGAAGCCGGTAAGGGGCATCACCAGATGCGCTTGCACCCGAAGACCGGAGCGCTTAACTAATGGCTGTTAGTAAGCACGTTATTTCTCTGTTGCTTGAAAACGAGTCAGGTGCGTTATCACGAGTCGCCGGGCTATTCAGCATGCGTGGCTATAACATTGAGTCGCTCACAGTAGCGCCCACCAACGACCCGACTTTATCGCGTACAACACTGGTCACCAGTGGAGACGATCGAACCATCGAGCAAATCACCAAGCAACTGAACAAACTGGTTGATGTAGTCCGGCTTGTCGATCTAACTGAAACATCGCACGTAGCGTATGAGTTAATGATGATCAAGGTTCGGGCGGCAGGGCCTCAGAGAGAAGAGGTCAAGCGGCTTGCAGACATCTACAAAGGCAAAGTCGTTGATGTCACCGAAAGCACGTTCATCATTGAGCTCACCGGCAACAGTGAAAAGCTGGATTCGTTTGTGAAGACTGTTGGTGATGAGCAGATACTTGAGGTGGTGCGCTCCGGTGCGACCGGTATTGCCCGAGGTGAACGCGGTCTGAAGGTCTAGCCGTGTGAGGCGAGATATTGCGGCCAGGTGGCAGCTTTGGCACTTGAATCAGCTCGTGATAACACCACCATGGATGATAGCTGTCAGGTTGCAGCGTCTTGATTGCAGCCTGATACTCGTGTCATTGCCCTGTTACCCGATCGCCGTATATTGCAGCTGAATATCAGGTGACACTGCAACAAAGCCAGCTCTGAGACTCAATGAACTCACCACCAGATCAGCCGAAACGTCACGACAATACCCCCCGGATTGATTCCTTTCAATCCGGATCCGACCAGCCGGGTAACAGCGTCGGCCAGGGGCATCCTGACCACTCTAACTCTGGCCAGGCTAACCCTGACCAGGCTTTTCCTCACGTGGTCAATCCGGGGCACGGTAAACAGCATCCGGATGGCAGAGGTCGCGGTATTTACCTGTTGCCGAATCTTTTCACCACAGCGGCACTGTTTGCAGGTTTCTATGCGGTCATTGCAGCAATCAACAATCGCTTCGAATACGCAGCCATCGCGGTGCTGGTTGCCATGGTGCTGGATGGTCTTGACGGACGCATCGCACGACTTACTAACACCATGAGTGCTTTTGGCGCTGAATACGACAGTCTCTCTGATATGGTGTCATTCGGGCTGGCACCTTCACTGATTATTTATGAATGGTCGCTGCATAATGTTACCCGGCAGGGATTCGGTCAGGCCGGATGGGTTGCAGCGTTCCTTTTTACTGCCTGCGCGGCATTGCGCCTGGCGCGATTTAACGTACAGATCGGCACGATAGATAAGAAATTCTTTAAAGGACTCGCCAGTCCGGCGGCCGCCGCCGTGCTGGTTTGTACCGTCTGGGTTTTTCATGACAACGGTTACACTGGCAGCCAGCTGACAGTGTTGGCGATGATTGTCACCATCAGTGCTGCGTTATTGATGGTATCGAACTTCCGTTACTACAGTTTTAAGGATATTGGTGGCAATAAGCGCGTGCCGTTTTTTGTTATGTTGATGCTGGTAATGGTGTTTGTTTTTACCTCGCTTGATCCGCCCAAAGTGCTGTTCTCGGGATTTGTCGTCTATGCATTGTCAGGTCCGGTGTTTGAACTGGTACGCTGGGTTCGGCGGCGAAAACGACGCGCAGAATCTTCTTCTGCATAACGCTTTGGCTGCACTGTGACTAAACCTGACAACCAGGCCCATATTGATCGCCAGTATCTTAAGGCCATGGGCATCGACTTATGGACGTCCAGAGAGAACGGTCAGCAGGGTCCCCAAAGCACAATGTCGAGCACAACGTCGAGCACAATGTTGCCAACAGAGTTGCCACCAGAGGCGTCAACAGGGCCGCCTGTGGGCTCAGATTCAATCGTCAAGACAAATAGATCTGTCAGGCCACTGGTTGAATTTTCTACCAGTGAAATCACAGCAGCGATCAGTAGTTTCAGGATTAACTGTGACGAGCCAATCCGCAACGCCGAATGCCTCGTGCTTACCGAAGACCCTGAGCTTAATGATCAAAGCCGAAGCCTGCTTGGCTCAATGTTCAAGGCAATCGAACTCGATGCCAGTGGATGGTTACAGGCAAACCTGCAGCAAACCGGTGATGGTCAATCATTGGTTGATTTTGCACAAGGCGTTAATCCAGGGGCTGTTGTGCTGATGCTAAATAGTGGTGGTGGCGATAGCGCGCTGGATCATCTGCGGGGCTTGCAGCTGAGAGTGCCAGAGGTGCCCTGGTTTGCCGTGGCGAGCTATCACCCGCAGAACCTGCTTGACAATCCGTCTACCAAACGCCCGGCGTGGGAAGACCTGAAACAACTTCGCCAATGGCTTTCATAGCCAGCTGCAAGATTAGAAGGGCGGTTTGCATATCAACACTTTGCAGCGATCAATCAGTAGCAGCCAATGACAACTGAAACCGAGTTGTCAATTGAGGCAATGAAAATTGCCGATATGCCGGAAGTGTTGCGTATAGAACGTGCCTGTTATGATTTTCCGTGGTCGGAAGATCTTATTCTCAATTGTCTTAAAATTGGTTATCACATACTGGTGTTGCGTGAGGCGCAGCAGATCAGGGCTTATATATTTGCAAGTAGTGCGGCAGGTGAATCACATGTACTCAATTTATGTGTTGATCCGTCACATCGTGGCAAAGGCTACGCCAAAGTGTTGTTGCAGCAGAGTATTGCAACCGTGATGGTGCATGGTGCTAAAGTGATGTTTCTGGAAGTGCGTGAATCTAACCATGCAGCGATAGCGCTCTATGAATCACTGAACTTTGTTGAGATAGGCCGACGCGACAATTATTATCGACGCAAACCGGGCCGAGACAAGCCGGGCCGAGGCAGGCCGACCAATAATAAAAAGACCAAAAAATCACGGGGATCCGGTGCCGATTCAAACGGAGTACAGGGCAAAGAAGATGCATTAGTGATGTCGCGGGATCTAACCGTGATAACAGATGTCAGTAATATATAACTAACCTCGCCAAACACGCTGCAGTATTTTACCTGCTATCAAACTGAAGCTGAATATCCTGCATGGTTTCTAGTAGCGCGTTTTCGCGCCATGCTATTTCCGCTGCGATTTGATTAAGCTGTTGCTCTCTGAGATTGAGTCTTTCTTCTTTGAGCTTTAGTCGCTCTGCTATCACATCGAGATTTTCATCACGAACTGCTGATATCTTACGTTGGATACCAGTGGCGGTTTGCAAGCCTGGATCCTGCATTGTTGAGGTTGTCGAGGGACTGTTTGCTATTGCTTGCGTTTGCATAGCCAGGGGCTGATCAGCACTATGTGCATAGTGACCGATGACCGTATTCGTTTTCTGTTCGCAGTCAGCGATGTTTGCATCGTTACAGTCGCTGTAGCCGGCATCGCCCCGGTTCCACACAGGTTTTGAGATCAGGTTGTTGCGGATGGTATTGCCATTGGCTTTCCATACTTCAACAACCCCCGGATACTCGCCTGCAAGCATGACGGTATTGCCTTCTACCACTACGTTACTGGCACCAATCAGACTGATACCCGTATCCGCTTCGATAAATTCGCCAACACCTTCCTGGCCGCTAAACCTGCGATAGATGAAATTGTTTTTTACTAAACCGCCGGAATAGAGGGTGTTTAAGCCGAGTACGATCCCTCTGAATGATTCGGTAATCACGTTTCGTTCGATGATGTTTTCGCTTGCGTCATTCCACAGCAGTATGGCGGCACCACCTCCCGGGTATTGTGTGCCGCATTCGCTGTCAACCACACAACCGCTGCCATCGCCAAAGATGTTATAGATATGGTTATCTCTGATCACCCAGTTGTTTGCGCCGTGCAGGTTGATTCCACCGTTATAGTCACCTGTGCCGGTCGGTTGCCCGTAACCGATACTTGAACACGCAATCAAACCGTTCGGCCCCATGCCGTTACCTTTGATGTGTTGTGTACCGATATCGATCAGCTCAACGTTGTAAATCACTGTGCCGGCTGACACACCCTGTAATGAGATAGCGTGGTGATGTACATCACGAATAGTTAGATCGGCAATATGAACGTCCGGAGCCATGACCATCAATCCTTCGGCCTCCTGTCCGTAACCACGGCCCTGAATCGTCACGTTAGAAGCGATACCGGACTTGCCGCGTAGTGTTATTGGCTTTTCCAGCACGACTGCATAGCTGTCGTAGGTGTAGACACCGTCTTCGAGCAGTACTTCATCACCTGCTGCTGCCTGGTTGATGACCTGAATCCAGTTGTCCGGACTGGCGGTGAGCGTGTTAGCAGGGGCGCGGTAATGTGGCGACTCAATAAAAGCCGGACAATGCAGTGAGGTGCGGAGCGCTTCCGTTTCAGCCATCGCAATGGGAGATGCCGTCAGATATGCCACTAAATATAAAAGCGGTGAAAAAAAGCTTCTGAGGTATGGCATGGATAGCGACCTGTGGTTTGCGAAATCCATTGATCGCAGTAAAGTGGAGTGCGCAGGGTAGTAAAGCGGATAATTATTGGCCAATCAGCTACAATAGCGGGCTTACTTTCGAGCTGGATTTCTGCTCGAATTCTCCCAGCCTGATTCTCCAGATTTATGACCGATAGCAATCTATCCAGTGAAATAAACCGGCGCCGCACATTTGCCATTATTTCACACCCGGATGCCGGCAAGACCACCTTAACCGAAAAACTATTGTTATTCGGTGGTGCAATTCAGCTGGCAGGTACCGTAAAAGGCCGCAAAGCCGCTCGCCATGCCACCTCAGACTGGATGGCAATGGAGCAGGAGCGCGGTATCTCGGTTACCTCCTCAGTGATGCAGTTCCCGTACAAAGACCGCATCGTCAATTTGCTGGATACACCGGGCCACGAAGATTTCTCGGAAGATACCTACCGCACACTCACAGCGGTTGACTCCGCGCTAATGGTGATTGACGTCGCCAAAGGCGTAGAGCCACGTACTGAAAAACTGATGGAAGTCTGTCGTCTGCGCACCACGCCGGTGATGACATTCATCAACAAGCTTGACCGTGAGGGAAGAGACCCGATCGACCTGATGGATGAAGTTGAGCAAATGCTCAACATCAGCTGTGCACCGATCACCTGGCCTATCGGTATGGGTAAGCGGTTTAAAGGCGTCTATCACCTGACCCGCAACACAGTGCATTTTTACTCTCCCACGCATGGTGGCAAGGTCCAGCAAGGTGAGGTAGTGGAAGGTCTGGATAATCCGAAGATTGATGAGATCATCGGTGCAGACATGGCACAGGAGTTCCGTGATGAGATCGAACTGGTGCAGGGTGCCAGCAACAAGTTTGACCTTGATCTGTACCGCGCAGGTAAACTCACACCGGTTTTTTTCGGTTCTGCAATCAATAACTTTGGCATCGCAGAGTTACTGGATGATTTTGTCGAGCACGCGCCAAAGCCACAGCCGCGGGAAACTCTTACGCGTGAAGTTGACCCGCTTGAAGAAAAATTCACCGGCTTTGTCTTCAAGATTCAGGCGAATATGGACCCGCAACACCGTGATCGCATCGCTTTTATGCGTATCTGTTCCGGCAAGTATCAAAAGGGCATGAAAGCCAAACATGTTCGTATTGGTAAAGACATCAAATTTGCTGATGCACTGACTTTCTTTGCGTCTGATCGCGGCAGTCTGGATGAAGCGTACAGCGGTGACATCATCGGTGTGCACAACCACGGCACAATCAGAATCGGTGATACCTTCACCATTAATGAAGATCTGTTGTTTACCGGCATTCCTAACTTTGCCCCTGAACTGTTCAGAAGAGCGGTACTAAAAGACCCGCTTAAAATGAAACAGCTGCAAAAGGGTCTTGGCCAGTTGTGCGAAGAAGGAGCAACACAGCTATTCAAACCGCTCAACAACAATGATCTGATACTGGGTGCAGTCGGTGTGCTGCAGTTTGATGTTGTGGCGCAAAGACTACAGGATGAATATAAAGTCGATTGTCAGTTTGAAACCATCAGCGTGCAACAGGCGCGTTGGGTAAAAGTAACAGATGACAAGATGCTGAAAGACTTTAAAACCAAGGCAGCGGCCAATCTGTCAATGGACCATGCCGATGAACTGGTCTATCTGGCACCCACTAGAGTCAATTTGCAGATGACTCTTGAGCGATGGCCGGATATCGAGTTCATGGCAACGAGGGAGCAATCGGGCCTCGTGTAGTCTGCTTTTCTTCAGTGAACAGGCTTTTATTGTTGCGGCCATTGTTGATCACCGATTATCGATTATCGATACTCACGCCAATATCCCAGTAAAGGCCTGTCATTGTCTGTATCGCGTTGCGGCACAGTGGCAGTAACACATGTTCATCCGGTGCGTGTTGGCAACAACCGGCGTAAGAGTGCGGGATCCAGATCGCCGGCAAGCCAAGCAAGTCGGTAAACAGATCATTGCAGATTGACCCGCCCATGCTGGGTAGTACTGTAGGTGCGGTACCGTTGGTGCGTTGCATCGAATCAGCGACAAACCTGACCCATGGATGATCAGGCGCAGTTCTGGCAGCCCGGAAGCGCGCGCCGTTATTCGCCGGGTGTTCGTCAATCTCTACAATTTCAAATCCCTGCCGATCAAGATGCCTGCGCAG
This sequence comes from uncultured Granulosicoccaceae bacterium, assembly GCA_938007995.1. Taxonomy (GTDB): domain Bacteria; phylum Pseudomonadota; class Gammaproteobacteria; order Granulosicoccales; family Granulosicoccaceae. The sequence goes on from CALLLW010000010.1 coordinate 128,119, forward strand.
CGCAGGTATGATTTGTTCTTCATTAATGCCTGCAAAGTAACGCAGCTGACAATGCGCTTTTGCGCTTCCAGAGATGGCATTGACCGGATTGTCAGTATTGCCGCTTGCCATAGCCAGAATTGCAAAGCTGTTTGCACTGTAGACTTTTTCAGCGGGTGTGAGATCCGGGTCTCCCCAGTCAGGATCTATTTCCGGCGCATTGTCACCTGTGCTTATAGTGACACCACGCAGTGCTTCTATCACAGCATCGGCACGATGCGGCTGCCATTCTTTAATTTTTATCCGGCCTTTGCTGTCCGTGATTGATGCCAGTGCACCTGCAAGAATGATTGCAGGGTCGGCTATCAAGCCTCCCCAGTTACCGGAATGATGCGCAGATTCTCGAAGCTTTACCACCAATTCAAAATTGATTGCACCACGTGAGCCAAGTGTCAGGGTCGGGGTGTTCGGGTTGACTCGTGGCCCGTCAGAGCCGATGAAGACATCCGCTTTGAATTGATCTAAGTTGCTTGTAATTATCTCACGCAATCCAATAGAACCCGCTTCTTCTCCCATCTCTATGATCATCTTGGCATTGAAACCCAGCTGATCCTTTTGCTTTAACACACAGCGAAGTGCTGCCATGTTGATGGTATGTTGCGCTTTGTTATCTGCGGTGCCTCGGCCGTAAAGTGTGTCGCCACTCCTGTGCAGTTGCCATGGGCCGCTGCCTTTGGTCCATTGATCCTGCTGACCGAGTATTACATCTCCGTGGCCATATCCAAGCACCACAGGCCTGTTGTCTGATTCGATTCTTTCAGCAAGTAACACAGGTCCGTAGCCGTCTATCGGGTTATCGAACACGGTGCAGGAAAAGCCCATGTCGTCAAAGGCCGGAAGCATTTCTGTTTGCAGATAGTCATATAACAGGGAGACGCTGTCTGGAATCTGGCTTTCCGTCCGCACTGCTACCCGGCTCGCCAGCTCAGCTTCAAAAGTGCCATCGTCAATATAATTAACAGCACCCTCGATCGCTGCCCTGCGGCCACTTTGCTTTTCTATCACGCAGTAAGGCTCCCTGTTACTTAAACTAGACAGTGGTTAGGTGAGGGCAAGTCACGCGAGCGGTTTAACTTGCTTTCATACAGTCGTGTGATCGACACAAATTTACCGTGTGCTCGTGCTTCGCTGATCAGCGCTGGCTGCGACGGGTAAATATCGGTAGGCATGCCAATTCATGTGTTGAGTTCCCGCAGGCATTTTTGCACAATCAACGGCACATTATCTTTGCTTTTTCGCAAAACCAGCCGCGCTTATACTGCAGCTCTTCCTGGAGGCTATACAATCATGAAAAATTACGGGCACTTTGTGGGTGGCGACGCCCAAAGCGGTCAGAGCGGCAGAGAGGCAGACGTATACATGCCCATGACGGGCGAGGTTCAGGCAAAAGTTGCGCTGGCCAGTCGTGAAGAAGTCGATGCTGCAGTAGCAACCGCCAAAGCCGCGCAACCTGCGTGGGCTGCAGTTAATCCACAACGTCGCGCCCGCGTGCTAATGAAGTTTCTCGAGCTGGCGCATCGCGACTACGAAGAGCTGGCGCTGTTGCTTGCCGAGGAGCACGGTAAAACCATTCCGGATGCCAAAGGCGATATCCAGCGCGGGCTGGAAGTGGTCGAGTTTTGTATCGGTATTCCTCATCTGCTTAAAAGTGAGTTTACCGAAGGCGCGGGGCCGGATATTGACCTGTACTCCATCAAGCAGCCGCTCGGGGTTGTCGCTGGTATTACGCCATTTAACTTTCCGGCAATGATACCGCTTTGGAAATCAGCACCGGCGATTGCCTGCGGCAATGCGATGATACTGAAACCTTCTGAACGCGATCCCGGTGTACCGATGAAGATCGCCGAGTTGTTTAAAGAAGCTGGTCTGCCGGATGGCATTTTTAATGTCGTCAATGGTGACAAGGTTGCAGTTGATGCGATTCTTGAAAACCCCGATGTGTCCGCTGTTGGTTTTGTCGGTTCAACACCGATTGCAGAATACATCTATAGCAAGGGGTGCAGCCACGGTAAACGGGTGCAGTGCTTTGGTGGTGCGAAGAATCACATGATAATAATGCCGGATGCTGATATGGATCAGGCAACCGATGCATTAATCGGTGCAGGTTATGGATCAGCAGGTGAGCGCTGCATGGCTATATCGGTGGCTGTACCTGTTGGTGAGGACACCGCAAACCGCTTGATGAGTAAATTGATTCCGCGCGTTGAAGCGTTAAGGATTGGTCCCTCCACAGATCCCGATGCAGATTTTGGCCCGGTGGTAACTGCAGATGCGGTTGATAAGATCAATGGTTATATTGACCTTGGTGTTGAAGAAGGTGCAACGCTTGCCGTCGATGGTCGCGGGTTCAGCCTGCAGGGCTATGAAAAGGGATTTTATGTTGGTGGCTGTCTGTTCGACAATGTCACCAGTGACATGCGTATTTACAAGGAAGAGATTTTTGGCCCTGTGTTATCGGTTGTGCGAGCCAAAGACTATGAAGAAGCCCTTGATCTGCCAAACTCACATGAGTACGGCAATGGCGTGGCAATATTCACCCGCGACGGTGACACCGCCAGAGATTTTAAGTCACGGGTGCAAGTCGGTATGGTCGGTGTCAATGTGCCGATTCCTGTGCCGCTTGCCTACCATACTTTCGGCGGCTGGAAACGCTCTGTTTTCGGTGATCTTAATCAGCATGGTCCGGACTCAATAAAGTTTTATACAAAAACTAAAACTATTACCGAGCGCTGGCCTTCTGGCATTAAAGAAGGGGCGGATTTCTCCATTCCAACGATGAAATAAACATCAGAGTGGGGCAGGTCTGTTATCGAACCGACCGACGTGGGCAGCGCAGGATTACCCATGTCGGTCAATAGGCATAAGACAGGCGATAAGCCTCCAGTAACAAAATGGTGGATGCTATTTACCCGGTCGTGCGAAACAGTAACCCGTAGGGGAGATAAGCTGGAAGCGCATCTACCAATTTAGAAACGACAGAGGCGCCCCCAGCTTATGCCGCCTTACGAAGTGTCACTGCAACAGTAACCCGTAGGGGAGCTAAGCTGGAAGCGCATCTACCAATTCAGAAACGACAGATGCGCCCCCAGCTCATGCCGCCCTACAAAGTGTCACCTGAATAAACAACGTAGCGCATAAGCAACTGCGTATCGACCACAAAGATAAGCGCTAGTGGGCTGTGCGGAAAGTTCGGTAACAAACTTTTCACAGCCACAGTCGTAAGAGCAAGGCGAAAAAACGCAGGCATAGCAGGGCCTACGTCGAGCCATTTTTTATCAACTATGGTTAACGCGGCTATGGCGGCTGTGGCGAAGAAAAGTGTTACCGAACTTTCCAAACAGCCCGCTAGACCCTCGGCATACAGCGGAATAGGCAACAGAGAGAGCAAGCCCATGAAACTCGGCGTAATATGTGACGGTATCAGCCGTGACCTGACTCATGCGGTAAAAGTCATGGACGAGTTTGATCTTGAATTCGCAGAGTTGCAGTTTGTTGGTGACAAGGAAGTAGGTGATCACAGCAAGCAGGAAATCGCACAGATAAAAGATCTGCTACAAGGCCACGGTAAAGCAGTCTCCTGCTTATCACGGCATATTTTTGCAGGCATGACCACAGCCAACAAGCCGGGCGATGAACTACATTCCAGACACATGGATGCACTCAGGCGTGTTATCGATATGGCACATGAAGTGGATTCCCCACTGGTACGTATCATGACCAGTAAAAAAGAACAGATTCTATGGGGTCATAACGGTGCTGAAAAATGGAATGTCGCACACGGCGCATGGGACACGCTGCCACCACTGATTGCACCGGCTGTAGAGCTGGCAAAAAAAGCGGGTGTGACGCTTGTGGTTGAAACCGGCAACGGCACCATGGTTAATTCCAGCTATACCGCTCGCAAGCTGATTGATGACTTGAACGCCAAAGATACCCTAAAAGTGCTGTGGGATCCGGCCAATAACTGCTGGTGTCATGAGCTGGCCTATCCCGATGGTTATGCAGAGATAAGCGATGGGTACCTGGGCCACGTGCATATCAAAGATGTACAGGTTGATACACCGCGTGCAACGCTAACAGTGAAAAAAATGGGTGAAGGACAACTGGGTCAACTGTTTCAGCCAATGGCAGATGCCATGCGCGCTGACAACTACGACGGAGTGATTTCTTTTGAAAGTGTTTATCATCCCGGTGATGGCGATTTTGAACGAGGCTTCAGAGACAGCGTCGGGTTGTTCAGGAAGATCTTTGGATAGATACTTTTAACCGATATCGGGCCACTGAATCAGCCCGGCCAATCAAGCTGGCCAATTAAGCTGGCCAATTAAGCCGATAAATCAAGACGGTAAATCAATCGGGGCAATATCCCGATAGATCCGCTCAAGTTTCAGTCCTTTTGCGTTGTTCACAGACTTTACATACTGAATTTTGCCGAACAGGTGTGCACTAAAGTCCGGATGATTGTTGCGATTCTGGCTATGCAAACCGTGCCTGACACAATTGATCAGCGTGGCCTTGAGAATATCGAACTGCTTGCGGTCAATATTTATTTTGTCGTTCACCACAATACCGGTTAACCGCTGCTTTTGATGGCGGCGCTTTAAGCGTGTTTTTCTGTGGTTAAGTGCGACACCTTCATCAAGACAAATTCCGCCGACGAGTGGTTGCAGAAATCGATAATCGCGGTGTGTATTGCCGGATAGGGCAATATCATCTGCATAGCGCGAATAATCAAGATCGAGCTTGTTAGCCAGTCCTGTTAATCGCTGATCCAGTCGATAAAGTACGATATTGGTCAGCGCAGGTGATGTGGGTGCTCCCTGCGGTAGATGGCGTTGCTGTAAGCGGGATCTCTGCGTAAAGTCGAATAACGCAAGCTGAGATCTTTTCAACTGCACACGATGAGTGCACAACGCAGTCAGGTAGGATGAAACATTCGGTGTATAACCCATACGCATAAAAACTGTTTTAACACGTAGCCAGCCAATAGACTGAAAACACTGGGCTATGTCATAAGACATGACATAGTTTTTCCCGGTGTGCGTTGCAGCGTGAGTCAAACAACTCCTGCCTTTGCAAAAGCCGTGGGCCGCCGGGTGAACATCAGCAGTGGTCAGTATTTCCTGATAGATCTTACGTTGCAGCAGTTTTAATCGGGTTTTAGGTTTTTCTATCAGTCTTGTTTGATCATAGTTTTTTTTAATAAATTGATACTGATAGTGTTTGAGGTATTCCGGTGTAGCTGAAGCAGTGCGCCACAGGTTGGCAAACCAGTCAAGTTCAGCCAGAGACAGCGACAGCCAGTCTGCCAGCTCACCGACGGTATCAATAGCAGGCAGTCTGCCGGCTGCATAATCGCCGGTAAATCTATCGCCATCAAGATTGAGGCGTTTAATCGTTGGTGCCGGGTTTGACGTGAGCCAGTTGGAAACACGGGCAGATGAATGCAGGAATCTGCCCAGCTCTGCTTCGGTAGGTGTTTTCGAGTAGTGCAGTAACAACTCATTTATCAGAGCATCGCAATCATTCGGCAAATCATCGACAGATTCAATCACTACGGCGAGCAGTGTTTTGTAGTGCCAGTCAGCCTGATACATCCAGCTGCCGAGCTGCCTGGTAAAGAAAGCCTTGTTGCTCAATAGAGATTCCTGGGAAAATACGGCACTCTGCCCGGGTTGTCGCTCGAACAAATCTGCACGCAGTGCAGAGCCGTTCATGCAAAGTAATGGCAGCAATTCCCTACCCTGGGGTATCCCCAAAGCTCAGTAATGTATACATCACTGAATAAACCAGAGTGCCGTGGTCAAACAATATTTGTGTTGCTGCCGGAAATCAAGCCGGTTCCGGATCAGCTTACCGGTATGTGGCTAAATACCAAAAGGTGTTATTTAGTATGACAGCTGTTAGTGTTGTATAAAATTATTGGGGAACAATGTAAACCCGAATTCTGATTGCACATGTTTTGTCCTATAAGACAGCAACTGCAGCCTTCGTTTCGAGCACTGACTGGCCGATAACTCGTCGCGAAATTCATCTTCGGTTAAGTAAGCGAGAGTTCACCATTACAGCATTGGTTGAAAAATTCGACCTGACACGTACTGCGAGAGCGACAAAGGTAAGTAGTGGCACAGACTAAAACCGTCAACCCGGAAAGCCATTAACCCGGAAAGCCATCAACCTGGAAAGCCATCAAACTGGAAAAACTGAGCCATGAGCACAACCACGATCACCAAAACAATTTTTATAGCAGCGGGATGTGAGACCGTATGGCAGTATCTTACCGATAAAGACAAGCTCGGCGAATGGTTTCATCCTGCCACTGAAAATCTGATTGAAGGTAAGCCGTATACATTGCTGAGCGATGCTGAAGACAGCAGCTCCAGGATATGTTGGGGTAATGTATTAACTGCCAATAAACCTTTTGCCCTGATCTACACATTTACCGTCAAACCAATAGGCGAAGCCACAACAAATGTAAGCTGGACGCTTGAAGAAGCTGCAGGGGGAACACGGCTGACTATGGTCCATGAAGGTATCAGTGAAGCCGCTGGTGAGGCCGCACTCGGACTGCTAATGGCACTGGATAGAGGCTGGGATGAGCATTTCTCTAAAATTCGAGTTCTGAGTGCTGCTGAGTAGGAACCAAATGCTTTCGCGTACCGCGAGAGGGAAAATCCGCTATTTCACAAGTCGTCACGCACGCACCGGTGTGGTTACTGTTAATCTGCCCACTGCAGGTACTGATTATCACGTGCCTTTTGGTGGTCGGGGTGATAGTTCTTATGGACCGCGTGAGCAGGGCAAAACAGCGGCTGATTTTTACACGATTGTAAAAACTGCTTATATCAGCGCTGGAATACCTGCAGACTGACTGCTAACTATCACCTGCAGCAAATTGACGGATGTCGTGGCGTGGATTACGTCGTCAATACGTGGCAGGCATCAGTCGTAGGGGTATCCGGTGTAACAAGGCTGACATCCACCCTATCTGCAGTAACGAGACAGTCGCTCTGGTGTAGAATGATTCAGCCACCGTAAGAGAGCTGACATGAAATCAAACACCTTCGATGTAGCGGTAATTCCCGGTGATGGAATTGGCAAAGAGGTCATACCGGAAGGTCTGAAAGTACTCGAGGCTGCTGCAAAGCGATTTGAACTGGGGTTTAAGTTCAAAGAGCACTACTTCGCCAGCGCAGACTACTACACAGCGCATGGCCAGATGATGCCGGATGACTGGAAAAATCAAATTGGTTCATCAGATGCGATTTATTTCGGTGCTGTCGGCTGGCCCGAGACCGTTCCTGATCACGTCTCACTGTGGGGTTCACTAATTCAGTTTCGTCGAGAGTTTGATCAATACGTCAGCTTAAGGCCGGCGCGTTCAATGCCCGGTCTGCCGTCACCGCTGGCAGGGCGTGGTCCGGGTGATATCGACATGATGATTGTTCGGGAGAATACAGAAGGTGAGTACTCTGCCATTGGTGGTCGTATGTTTCCGAACACTGATCGTGAAATTGTGATGCAGGAAACCGTCATGAGCCGCCATGGTGTGGATCGCATTTTAAAGTATGCATTTGAGCTTGCAACAAAGCGCGGTAAGCATCTGACTTCTGCTACCAAATCCAACGGCATCGCGATCACCATGCCTTATTGGGATGAAAGAGTGGAGGCAATGTCTGAAAATTATAAAGACGTTAAAGTCGACAAATACCATATCGATATCCTGACGGCGCAGTTTGTCCTGCATCCGGACTGGTTCGATGTGGTGGTCGCTTCAAACCTGTTTGGCGATATATTGTCTGACCTTGGGCCTGCCTGCACCGGCACCATTGGTATAGCTCCTTCAGGCAATATCAACCCCGAGAGAAGCTTCCCCTCGTTGTTCGAGCCTGTACATGGTTCTGCGCCTGATATTGCAGGCAAAAACATCGCTAACCCGGTGGGGCAGATCTGGGCCGGTGCCATGATGCTTGAACATCTTGGCCATAATGAGGCGGCAGCTGCCATTGTTTCCGCCATTGAAGTCGTGCTTGCAGAGCAGAGTTTGCGTACAGCAGATCTGGGTGGAAACGCAGACACGCCAACCTGCGGGACGGCCATAGCCGATGCTGTCAGGGATGGCGCGCGTTGAGTGCAATAGAAGCCCTGATGCCCGGCTTCGAGCAAAAGGCTATCAAGGTCAATGACGTACAAATCAATTGTGCCGTCGCAGGAGACGGACCTCCGTTATTGTTGTTACACGGTCATCCGCAAAACCTGATTGTCTGGCGTAAAGTGGCACCGGCTTTTGTTGAGGCAGGCTATCGCGTCGTAGCCGCCGATCTGCGTGGCTACGGTGACTCTTCAAAGCCTGCGGGTGGCAGTCATCACAGTAATTATTCCAAACGCGAAATGGCACAGGATCAAATCGGGTTAATGCAACAACTCGGTTATAAACACTTTACCGTCATAGGGCATGACAGAGGCGGGCGGGTCGCACATAGGATGGCACTGGATCATCCTGATGCCGTTCAAAAGCTCGTTGTGATCGACATAGCACCTACAGCCACCATGTACGCAAAAACTGATATGGAGTTTGCACGGCGTTACTTCTGGTGGTTCTTTCTGATCCAGCCAGCACCACTGCCTGAAAAAATGATTGGCAATGACCCTGCGTTTTTTCTGCGCAACCACATCGATGCGCAATTGCACGATGCCAGTGCCGGGCATGTTAGTGATGCCGTGTTTCAGGAGTATTTACGCTGCTATAACGATCCGAAAATGATTGCCGCGGTGTGTGAGGATTATCGGGCAGCGGCAACTATTGATCTACAGCACGATGGGCACGATAGTGAAGCTCGCGTTTCAGCACCTTTGCTGGCGCTTTGGGGTAAATACGGAACGGTAGGGGCGCTCTATGATGTGCTTGAAACATGGCGTGAAAAAGCCAATGACGTGCAAGGTACCGCGCTTCCTTGTGGGCATAGTCTGATGGAGGAGCAGCCGCAGTTGTTTATTGAACATGTGCTACGGTTTTTGGCGGAAGCATAAGTAAAGTTAAACGTTGCTCCTCGTAGGGCGGCATAAGCCGGAGAGGCGCATCCGCCGTTGAAATGGTAGATGCGCTTCCAGCTTATCTCCCCTACGGGTACTGCGTTTTTGTATCAATCAGCAGTGCATGTAGTGCGTATCTCGCGGTAGTTCTGAAAATATCTCTGGCCCATCAGTACGCAGGATCACAATATCTTCTAATCGCAAGCCGAAACGGCCGGGTAAATAGATACCTGGCTCAATCGAAAAGACCATTCCTTCATCAAGAACAGTTTGTGATGAAGCAGATAGATAGGGCGGCTCATGTACTTCGACACCCATGCCGTGCCCGAGGCGATGCATGAAGTACTCACCGTAACCTGCATCGGTAATAACGCCGCGCGCTGCATCGTCGAGTTCGTGCGCACGTACACCAGGACGAGCTACTTCTATTGCTGCCTGCACAGCGGCTTCGACTATCGCATGTACCTTTTCATACTCGGCCGGTGCTTCACCTATTACCGCCATGCGAGTGATATCAGAACTGAAGCCATCGCGTGCGCCGCCAATGTCCATGACCACCACATCACCAGTTTTAAGTACGGTTTCGCCGGTATGATGATGTGGCATTGCACCGTTACCGCCGGCGCCAATGATTGTAAAGATCGGTTTGGCACCGAGTTCTGTAAATTTCTCACGCGCTACTTCAGCCACTTCAAGTTCTGTCATACCGGGACGCATTGCAGCCCATGCAGCCTGCATGGCTTCGTCTGCCAACTGCGCGTTGGCCTTTAATACAGTGTATTCCTCGGGCATTTTGCGCGCACGCAACGCCCCTATTGTTGAGTCACAGAACTGTCGGCTTGCGTTCATCAAACGGTCCTGAATCAGTGCTGCATGATCTGCACGCATGGTTTCATCCAGCACGATGGAACGAACCGGCTTACCACCTTGCGCTGCGATCAACTGCTCCAGTGCGTCTGTCGGACCATCGGCGTCAGACCACTCATAGAATGGCAGGTCGGTTTGTCTGCGAGCGCTGTCAGCTTCCAGTGACGGCATCACTATACCTTCGTGATCAGCCGTCAGGCAGTAGACCAGGGGCCGTTCATCGGCATGTGGTTTCATACCGGTGAGCCATTGCAGGTGTGCACCGGGCCCGAGTGCGATCAGATCAACGCCTTCTTCTGCCATCTTTGCGCGCAGCGCTTCTGTTTTATTCATCTCAGATGCCTGTGGTTTCTAAGTTTTTTGTAATGCTAATACGGGTTTTTCAAGGCGATGGGACAGTCCGCTTATCCAATCTGTCTGTTCCTGTATCGATGATAGATCCAGGCTTATTTTGATCTTTGACGAAACACACCGCTGCAACATCAGACTCAACAGCATGACGGAGTGGAGACACTAATCAAAAGATTTTTTGCATAATATCAAACTATCCAGCACATGCTGTTGTGGAAAACCCAAAGTGGGCAAGCCCGAACGATTCACGAAATCGACGGCATCTCACTTGATCTTTGACTCCACAGCGAATTTATTCTTTTGGAAATATCAATCAGTTTTCCCTGCAAGAAGTAAATCGTCTGTGAAAACAGCTATCTGCGCGATATGCTCGCCTTTTTATGATTAGTCCGGGCTGGTAATCCCGCCCGTGTGAGGAATATTGATGGCCAGACGCGGCAGAAAACCAAGACGCTCGGCAGAGCAACAGAAAGGCGCACCAATGTCGCCCTATGTGCAACGCGAGTTACCGTTTTTCGACTTCCTTGATGAAGATCAAATTGTCAGCCTTGAGTCGCAAGTCGACTGGATTCTGCAGGATGTTGGTATTGCTTTTCGCGATGATCCCGAATCAATCAAACTATGGAAAGAAGCAGGCGCTAAAGTCGAAGGTGATATTGTTAGAGCACCGGCAGACTGGATACGTGACCTGTGCTGCAAAGCACCTTCCGAGTTTACCCAGTTAGCTCGCAACCCGGAGCGCTCGGTTACCATGGGCGGCAATCATCAGGTATTCGCACCTATCTATGGCGCGCCGTTCGTGCGCGACCTCGAAAACGGCAGACGATATGGCGATCTGCAGGCATTCGAAAATTTAGTTCGCCTCACTTATATGCACCCGAATCTGCATCATGGCGGTTTTGTTACCTGCGAACCATGTGATATCCCCGTTAGTAAACGTCATCTGGATATGTTGTACGCCCATATGACTCTATCTGATAAGCCACACCTTGGCGCTATAACCGAGATGAGCCGTGCACAAGACAGTGTTGATATGGCAGAGATTGTTTTTGGAAAAGAAGTCATGGACAACCACTGTGTGATTATGGGTAACGTCAACACCAACTCGCCATTGCTGGTGGATAAAGTGGTTACAGAAGCCGTCCGCGTTTACTCCAGTCGGGGGCAGGGCATGATTGTGGTGCCGTTTATATTGTCTGGTGCGATGGGGCCAGTATCAACTGCCGCGTCTGTGGCGCAAGCCATGGCAGAGGCCATGATGGTATGTGCTTATGTGCAGTTGGTGCGTCCCGGTGCACCGTTTGTTCTGGGCAATTTTCTATCATCTATGTCATTAAAATCAGGAGCTCCTACATTCGGTATGCCAGAGCCTGTGGTTTCTAACTACGCCATCGCACAGCTGGCTCGACGTGCCGGTTTGCCGCTTCGCTGTGGCGGGTCTTTAACCGCATCGAAGATCGAAGATGCACAAGCCGCTTACGAAAGTGCAGACTCAATGCATTCAACCATGTTAGCCGGTGCCCACTTTGTACTGCATGCAGCCGGCTGGCTTGAAGGCGGGCTGTGTACCGGCTTTGAGAAACTCATCATGGATGCTGATCGGCTTGGCAGTTATCAGAAGATCCTTAGCCAGGGCCTTGATACCTCAGACGAAGCATTTGCCAGAGATGCTTATGATGAGGTAGAGCCGGGTGGGCATTTTCTTGGCTGTGCTCACACCATGCGTAACTATCAGACGGCATTTTACGAGCCTGCACTGAGTGATAGTGAGAATGTAGAAAGCTGGCAAGAGGCAGGCTCAAATGACATGCGTCAGAATGCCTTTAAACGCTGGAACGCGATGTTGAATGCGTATGAAGCGCCGCCTATGGATGTTGCCATCCGTGAAGAGTTACAAGCTTACGTCAGAAAGCGCAAGCAAGAGTTGCCGGATGCGTGGTACTAACAAAACACTGAACAACTATTGCAGCTTGTCTGAGCGTGCAAAATATTCAGTAATAAATTCGCATTTATAACTAATAAATTACTTGCATTGGATCGGCCTGGCTGTGGAGAGCGAGATCAACAGTATTGACTAATGCCCGGCAGCAGTTAAAACGCGGATGTATCTCTGCAGGTTGAAATAAAGAAACGACTGCTTAACTCAGACAACAAAAAAAAATACAATAACTGTTTGAGTAATATCAATACGCAAAAAGCATTACCAGCAGTAACAAGCCGTCGTGATCGATGACATATCCTGCAAACAGAATCGTCAGAAAAAGAAAAACATACGTGTATTAAAGTTAGAAAAGCAGTAGGAAATCATTAGAACTCTCTTTTGTTTTGCGTGATAGTTTTTTCCCCTGAATAAACAGGCTTCGGCAGATTTATTCAAACAAGGGGAAGTAGCACGACGGGCTTTCTGCCTTACACCAAAACATCTCGGAGGAGATTAATTTGAAAACTAAAAAACTACTTGCAACTTGCATCCCGCCATTAATGCTGACACTGGCGGCTTGTGATAGCGGAACCGTTAATGACATCAACTCTGCACTAAATGCCGGTGAAGACGTCAACATCAATGTATCAACTAACGACGACGGCAACCTGGTTATTGGCACCAGCCCAGGTTCAAGTCCGGTTGATATTGCGGATACAGCAGCTGTTAGAGAGGCGATGGCATTACTCGAAGGACTGGAAGCAGATGGCGGTACTCCATACGATGTAAATGATGCTATTGTCTATCCGGATGAGTTCGAGATTTTCATCCCGAGCGTTACCGGGGTTGATCTCAGACTGGCAAGTGAAGAAAACCCGTCAGGTCCTACCGCAAGAATACCGATGTTTCGTGGACTCGACCCGGCTGGTAACAGTGTTGACTACGTAATTACTGAAGCTTCAGATCGCAATGTCGCTGAGCTTATGGGAATTATCTTCGCACCACGCATGGCGGTTGTACGCGGTACTCCAGGTGTGCAGGAAGTCAGCATTAGCAATGGTATTATGGAATTTGAAGGCACTGTCGACTTCAGCCCGACCCGCTTCGTCACACCGGGTGATCCCACTGTACCCGGATCACCAAATGCGCTCACAGGTTCTGCGTTCCCACCTGCCGATCTCAGCCCGGGTGCTGTCGCAGATGCCGCATGGTCTTCGTATGTAATGCTGCCGAGCGGACTGGTATTAAATGCACAGGTAGTCGCCAATTCAACGGGCATCCATGATCGAATTCCTGACAGTGGACAGGACGACCAAAGCAATCCTAATCTGGATCGAACCAATCGCTTTGTGGTCATGCAGTTGCTGGATGGCTGGCAGGATGGCAGACGTAACTACTTTCACTTTGTAACTGATGCGTCAGTGCCCGATGCCGCCGCGATTGAACTGGGTGTCTTTGCACCGACTGTTGGTTTGCTGCCAGACGCTGGTGTTTTCACCAACGGCACCAGACTTGGGTTTGCACCAAGTGCAAACGGCATCCCTGATCCAAGTGGCAATCTTGGTCAAGGCTTGAATATCTCCACTATAGATCAGGCAATAGATCCGGTGAACGTATTCCCTATTCAGCCGACTGATCTGCGTTACACGCCCATGTGGGATGCACATATCTACATGTGGACACTTGAAGCGATTGAAAATAATCAGCGCCGTCTGGTGACCAGCATTGATGATCTTCGTGGACTGTTTGAAGAAGGCCTGGTGACAAACTTCTTCCCTAACAATGGTCCTGAAAACGACTTCATCGCAGGCCTGATGCCGACCAACGCCATCATTAATTGTCCGGTAATCATGCAGCCGGATGACTCTTTGATCGGCACCACGTTTGGTGAGTACGAAAACTAGTTGTTATGTTGTATTGATCATGTGCTGCGAAGACGGCGCATGATCACTTAAAGCCTGCGGGTGGATGGATTTCTATTTTCCACCACCACCAGCAGGCTTTTGCTTTAAGCCAGATTCAGCTTTGAGCGCGCTACATGCCTGGTTTGTTTTCGAGCAGACTTGAATGTAACGCCGCTATCAGGCCATGGTTATAAGGTCGTGTATAAAGTGTCAAAACGCCACTGATAATAAGATTAGGTGACATTAACTGTCATCGACCCAAGACCATCGACACTGACCTCCATTACATCTCCACGGTGTACCGGCCCGACTCCGGCGGGTGTACCTGCAAGAATGACGTCACCGGCTTCAATGGTGAAGTACTCGGAAAGATAAGAGATCATTTCAGGCACTTTCCAGATCATCTGATTCAGATCACCTTCCTGAGTGATGTTGTTGTTTACTTTGAGTTCTATACGTCCCTGATCCGGATGTCCTACGCTTGTCACCGGATGAATCGGGCCAACCGGTGCCGAACGTTCAAACGCTTTACCGATCTCCCATGGTCGTCCCAGCTTCTTCTGAGCACCCTGCAAGTCACGTCGTGTCATATCGAGCGACAGCGCATACCCGTAAACGTGACCCAAAGCATCGTTTAACGCAATATCATCGCCCCCGCTTTTTAGCATCACTGCAAGCTCGACTTCATGGTGCACATCGTTTGAGTGCTTCGGGTACGGGAACTCGCCGGAAGCGTCGAGATTGTTAGGGTTTTTCTGAAAGAAGAACGGTGGCTCCCGATCCGGATCATGGCCCATTTCCACCGCGTGCGCTGCGTAGTTTCTGCCAATGCAATAAACCCTGCGGACAGGAAATTGTGCCTCCGTTCCATTGACGGGTAGCAGGACCGGCGCGGGTGACTCTATAACGAGTGAGCTCATGTGTTCTCCTGAGAGTGCTTGACGATACTAGCTCTAACAATTGATCAAAATCAATTTGATAGATCCCGGTGCAGTGATTGAGCTGTATTCTAACAACTTTCTACTGAAGTGCTTCCGGGCTGTATAAGTGGTATTTTTTGATCTGGCGTTCAGTATATCGGAGTTTCTGGCGTACCTGGAAAGGCGGGTTTCCTACTATGCGGCCAAGCGTTAGGCGTGAACAAGTTGCGTTCCAGGGGCGGTAGTGCTGCCGGCTGAATTTATACCGGCAGTGGTGCTGTATAACAGATTACAACTACTTTGTTTCGTCAGGGAAGATAAACGGCAGTACAAAGTCGATTGCTGCATCTATACCAAGATCAGGAACGGATTCGGTCAAACCATTTTTGAATTCTTTACCTGTTCTAACGGTGCCGAGTAAATCTGCTGCTTTGTTGAGCCATGCAATGTTGCTCGTATTATTGTAATAACGGCAAAAATGCCTGCACTGGCCCAAGCGATTTATGAGTCGGCGAGGATGTCACGACGAGATTATTTTCACAGCGGATTTACTTCTTGCAGGGAATACTTATTGATATTTGCAAAGGAATAAATTCGCAGCGGTATCAAAGATCAAGTGATATGCCGTCGATTTCATGAATAGTTCGGGCTCGACGTGATTGCCAACGAAGGTTCTCTGTTTTACAACGTCGGACGAATTGTTTCAAGCTCTCAACGCAAAAGCTTTTACCAGTTTTGCAATCAGACTTTTGTCACAAAAAGAAAGCCAAGCGCTTGAATCGCGCTGGCCACTTCTGCAGATCAGCCTACTGACTCTGCTCTGCGCGGTAGTGGTAGAGTCAATATTTTTACCGCTAAATGGAATACACCGGTAAAAGTTCATTTGTCACCTACACTTTGCTCTCGTATTGATTTAACTTTTCCTTTCGATTTCAACGCAACATGAGGGTATACCATGGATTTACTTAAGATGGGTCAACAGCTGCTTGGCGACAAGCTCGGTGATAACGCCGGCGGAATGATGGAGGCACTGACAGGCTTAACCAGTGGCGAAGGACTGGATCTGGGTGGCATCACTGAAAAATTGAAAGCAGGTGGCATGGGTGCACAGCTCGAATCTTTTTTAGGTGACGGCGAAAACCAGGAGATATCTGAGGAGCAGGTGAAATCGGCATTTGGTGAGGAAGGCATTGCAAACGTGGCCAATAAACTGGGTGTCGATACAGACACCGCAGCAACTCAATTAAAAGATGTACTGCCCGGCCTGCTTGACAAAGCGAGCTCTGGTGGCAACTTAATGGACTCACTTACAGCAGGTGGTGGCGCTGGTGGATTGCTGGGTATGGCGAAAGGTCTGCTTGGTAAATAGCAGCGATTATTGCCTGAAAACGCGCAAGCGTTAACTATACCGTATAACACTAAAACCCGGATCGCGAACCGCCCTCCGGGTTTTGATGTTTAAAATCACCCCGCAATTACTCTCCGGTTTTCATCACATGCGTATGCAGGGAGATCACGTCATACAGCATTCACTGGCGTAGAGTCTTCAAGAGCTCTGACGACTTTAACAATGATACCGGCCTGAACGCCGGTTGGTTAATCAACCGTGACCAAACCATTGGGTGAATTGAACGAAAATGTCAATCGCGCCTCTCCTTGTGCCACGTTAGCAAGATGATCAACATGTAGTTGTTTCAATTGGTCGAGCAATTGCTCCGGCTGAGGGTGCGTTAGGTTAACAGACTCCAATGTGACCCCGAGGTTATCCTGTGCTGCGCTCGGGTGAGGGCCCGGCGACCATTCAATGAATGCCGGTATCAGCCCGGCTTCCGGCAAATGGCCATCCGCCGGTACGGTTAATCTCCACGACCTGTCACCACGAGTAAAAGTCACGATCTTACCAAGATCTACAGAGCTGGATGCGACCAAAGCATCAAGATCAGTGGTGTTCACAACCCAGCACAGCGCTCGTGGTCGTACGGCCAGACGTTGCAATGTGTTTGGATCATCCAGTGTAAACCAGCGAGTTCGGTTTGGCACCGGTGCTTCAGGATCCTGAGCGATTAATTCGAAAAAACTTTCGTTGCCTACTTGCATCACCAGATTATGAGTGCTCATTAAGTCGTGTTTGCTGCCTTTTGCAAGTGACACACCCATCAGTTTCTGCATGGTTTTTTTGCCGTGCTCAAGCGTGTCAGTACCGATAGCAACATGATCAATTCTATTTTTCATTCCGATTTTCCGGCTGTGGTTTATTAAAGGTTGTATACAATATATTCCACAGTAATAACAGGTAGTTTGCTGTTTCCGTTTAATGTGATTGCGTTAATCGCCACAAGTTTTGGCAGATCGATGGGGCATCACAGGCAAAAATTATAAGCAGATGTTTATCGGAATATTAACTATCTGCGCCTTGCTGGATCATCATGTGAGTTGGCTTATGTTCCTTTAATATATAGGCTTTTCCAGCGCACAGTGTTGAATGCGTATCCGCTTCACCACTTCCGGCGTAGCAGTAAAACCTGAGGACAAAAACATGGCAGCCTACTGGATTGCAAGAGGCAAAGTATTAGATCCGGAAGCGTACAAGCGCTACGCTGAGCAGGTGCCGGATATTCTGGCCAGCTACGGCGGTAAAGTGTTAGCGCGCGGTGGCGACTTCAAAATTCTTGAAGGAACAGATGAATTTCAACGCTTCGTGGTCATCGAGTTTCCTTCTCTTGCAGACGGAGAAGCCTGCTTCAACTCTGACGCCTACCAAAATGCTGCAGCTCATCGAAGAGGCGGCGGAGGCATGGTTGAGATAGTTCTTGTTGAGAGTAGCTAAGCCACTGTGTGACGTTGCTTTTTAAATCTCACAGAACTTACGTACACAATTGCTGCAGGCTACAAAATTATTTGTGATAACTTCTAAGTGGTAACAGCTGCTCGGGTTGTCTGGGGCGGCTGCGTTAATAGCGTGCTTACCACAATGAGATTCAACACACCGGCAGCAGCAGCAATTGCGTACGCTGCAGTGTAGTTGCCTGTTATATCATACGATGCACCGCCAATATAACCTCCAATGGCATGACCAAACCAACCAAACATTGAGATTATGCCGAAAGCAGATGCTCGTATCGAGACAGGGACCAGTACTCTGATGGTAATCAACACACCGGTCATTACTCCGGCATAGCCAAACCCGTAGACCAGCGCATAAAAATAGAAAGTGTTTAAATTTTCAATTAGCGTGAATCCGAATATCATTAATGTCATCCATGCGGTTGCCAACATGTAGGCATACAGCGCACCAATTTTATCTGCAAGCACCCCGAAAGCGAATCGACCAAAGATTGCAACCACCAACATAGCAAAAGCCACACTGGTAGCATCAACAGCTGGAATTCCATGATCCTGGATCAGCGGCACAAGGTGCATCAATGGCACGGCCATACAGGTGCAACATAAGATTATCGCAACGCATAAAGTAGCAATAATAACGGCTGGAGATTTCGTCTTGCTATGCTGTGCGTCGGCAGTTGTGTTCTCTGTGTTGTTATAGGCAGGAGGTTGGCGTAACAACAGTGCTAGAGGTATCAAGGTGCACAACATGAAAATGCCAATACCTGCAAAGGCACCGCTAACCCCGAACCTGGTGATCAACAGCGAAGACAAAAACGGAACTCCACCTTGTCCGAGCGCCTGTCCTGCGGTAGCGATACCTATTGCTGTTCCCGCTCCGATTAGAAACCAGTTCCCCACAGCTGCCAACACCGGTGAGAATATCGCACCGGTGCCGAAAAAACCTGCGATAAAAAACACCAGATAATACTGCCACAGTGCTGTCATCAGAGAAGCCAGCAGGTAACACAGGCCCAATATGATGACCCCGAACAACACCACGGGCCTGGCACCAAACAGGTCACTCAATCGGCCAAAAACCATACCACCAAATGCGAGCCCCATAATGCCTGAGAAGTTGATGAATGCGACTTCTCCACGCTGCCATCCATACTCATCCTGCATTGGAACAATGAAAGCGGACATGCCATTAACAATGGCACCCATTGCAATGGCAAGTATCATTGCACAGGCGAAAACAATGATCCATCTGTATTGTGGCTGTGTTTCGGTCATGCTGGCATTCCTTTGATTGATGAGACTACAGGTACTCCTGGTATTTTTTAGGGGGCAATAACCGTGGCTAAACGTGTAAGAACTAAGTGTTGTTGTGTAATCCTTCGTGAAAAGTGTTCTAGTGTTTTTTTGTGTTTATCAGCCGACGTCCGCGACTAAACCCACAGCCTCAATGCCAATAACGGCGCATTGCTCATCGTTATCTGAAATGTCACCGGTTACGCCAACCGCACCCAGAAGCTCACCATCTTTGGACCGAATCAGTACGCCGCCTGGCACTGGCACCAATGCTCCGTCGCATAAAGAATTCATGGCCTGGATAAAAAACGGCTCGGCCTTTGCGCGTTCAAACAAAGCACGGGAACCCATGCCAATGGTGTACGCACCATAGGCCTTGCCATGTGCTATTTTGGGGCGCAACAGGCTGGTGCCATCCTGACTTTCACTGGCTTTGATACCACCACCATCACCCAGAACTACAACAGCCATCGGCTTGAAGCCCTGTTTTTCCTGCTCTGCCAGTGCGTGTTGAATAATTGTCTTTGCTTGATCAAGCGATAGTTGCATAGTGAATCTTCCTGGTTATATGTAGAGTTTGTATTTGCAGCTGTTGTACCTGTTGGTCAACCTAACCAAAGCGCTGTTCAATACCAGCCTTCCCACAGGATGTTAAACGGGATGGTATATGGTTCAAAGCACTGCTGCATGCTTTTCAGTAGTGGTGGGTGCCAGTGCCATTGCCAGCAGCTCGGCCACATGAATGGCGTTGCGCTCAGTGCCATCGGCGATCTGATGCCGACACGAAGTACCATCAGCAACAATCAACGTGCTGGCATCTGTGTTGCGTACCGCTGGCAGCAAATCAAGCTCTGCCATTTTTAGTGAGGTTTCTGCAGTTTCGTTTGCGTATCCAAACGCACCAGCCATGCCACAGCAACTGGTTTCCACCACACTAACTTTCATGTCGGGCACCAGACTCAGGCACTGTTGTACTGCTGAAAACGCACCGAGTGCCTTCTGGTGGCAATGTCCGTGTAACAATATGTTGGATGCAGGGGCGTGCAGTGACCAATTCAAATCGCCCTTGTGATGATCCTGCATGATCAGCTCTTCCAGCATGTAGGCTTGGCTCGCAACAAGCTCTGTGGCGTCACCAGGTATTAAAACCGGGTACTCATCTCGCAGGGTAAGTAAGCAACTGGGTTCAAGGCCGACTATTGGCACACCTTTCTTAACCCATGGCAGTAACGCACTAACCATTCTATTCGCCTCGCGCTTTGCCTGCGCGATCATGCCGGTTGCCAGGTAGGTGCGGCCGCAGCATAGTTTGCGAGCCCCCGGTGCTTTGGCAACAGTGATCCGATAACCGGCAGCCTGTAACACGACTCTTGCAGCGCGCAGCTTTTCCGGTTCAAACCAGGTGTTAAACGTGTCTGCTAACAAGACGACATCTTTTGTTGCGTCGCTGTCTTTATGATTGCTGTTGGTTTTTTCAGTGAATGGTGAAGATGACCAGGCTGGCAATGGTCGGCTTGCGCTAAAGCCGGTTAATTTTTCCATGATCTTCGCAAGCGTCGCAGATGAGTTGCGCAGGTTTGCCAGTCGACCAAGCTTTGCAATAACGGGCGCGTAACGCGGCAAGTGAGCAACCAGATGTTCATGAAGCGTGTGGCCTTTTAACCGGGCGCGAGCAGCTAATACTTCTATTTTCATTTTAGCCATATCAACCCCGGTGGGGCATTCGCGTTTGCAGGCTTTACAGGAGACGCAGTACTTCATGGTCTGGTGCATATCATCAGAGCCCATGGCATCGTCTCCAAGCTGACCAGACATTGCCAGCCGCAGTGTATTAGCGCGGCCACGGGTGACATGCATCTCTTCTTTAGTTACCCGGTAGGAAGGACACATCACACCACCTGCCATCTTGCGGCAGGCGCCGTTGTTATTACACATCTCGATTGCACCCTGCAGTCCACCACTGGCACCACTCCATTGTGACCAGTCAAAAGTCGGCTTGATTTCAATCATCTTGTAATCAGGCGCATATCTGAACAGGGAACGATCATTCATTCGAGGCGCATTGACAATCTTACCCGGATTAAACAGATTGTCTGGATCAAAGCAGTGCTTTACCGACTCAAAAGTTCGCACCATCTCTGCGCCAAACATTTTGCTGTGAAACTCAGAGCGGGAGATACCGTCACCATGCTCACCAGAATGTGAGCCCTTGTACTTTAAAACCAGATCAAACGCTTCTTCGGCAATTTCACGCATCTTGCTGGCGTCTTCTTCAAGCTTCATGTTCAGTACCGGCCGCACATGCAGACACCCGACTGAAGCGTGCGCATACCAGGTGCCCGGTGTGCCATGTTTATCGAACACGTCAGTAAGACCTGAAGTGAACTCTGCCAAATCCTTTAGCTCGACTGCACAGTCTTCAACAAAAGAAACCGGCTTGCCTTCAGACTTCATTGACATCATGATATTCAGCCCGGCCTTGCGTACCTCTCCTATGCGAGCCTGCATTCCAGCATCAACTGCATCAACAACGCCACCCCAATCTTTACCCTTACCTTGCCAGCTGAAACCAAGATCACCCATGCGTTCGTGCAAGCGCGAAAGTCGCCTTAAGTTTTCATCATGATCCTCAAATGCAAATTCAACCAGCAGAATGGCGGCAGGTGTGCCACGTACAAACTCCTCAACCGATGATTGATATAACTCAATGTCACGAGCCAGCTGAATCATTGTGCTATCAACAAGTTCCACTGCCTGCGGGCCAAGATCCACCAGGTGCTGTGTTGCATCCATTGCCTGATAAAAGCTTGGGAAATGGCAGACGCCCAATACGCGATTTACCGGAAGCGGCGATAACTTTAGTTCAATCGCAGTAGAGTAGGCGAGAGTACCTTCAGAACCCACCAGCAGATGCGCCATGTTAACGCTGTTCGACCCAGGCAGCAGCGCATCAATGTTATAACCACCAACACGCCGCAACACATCTGGAAAGCGCTGCTGTATGTTTTCAGCTTCCTGCGTACCTAATTTCAGAAGCCTGTCGAAGAGCCCACGTTTATATTCGCTATTATCTTTTTGCGAGGTTACATAGCCGGGGGTACGTTCGATCTCACCGAAGTGTATAGACTCACCGTTCGGAGTAATCGCATCTATCGAGTGCACGTTATGACGCATGGTGCCGTAGTGTATTGAACGCTGACCACAGGAGTTATTTGCAGTCATTCCACCGATCGTAGCGCGTGATGCGGTAGAAACATCCACCGGAAACCACAATCCATGCAGCTTTAGCTGACGGTTAAGTTCATCGAGTACGATACCCGGCTGCACGATGCAGCGACGATTGGCGACATCAAGTTCCAGTAGTTTGTTTAAATAACGCGAGTTATCGACAATTAGTCCGGAATTAACCGTTTGTCCACACTGGGAAGTGCCACCACCACGAGCGGTGATCGGGGTCTCGAACTCGCGGGCCAGCTCAATAGTGGTTTGAATGTCTGCCGTGTTACGCGGGGCGACCACTCCAACCGGCATCATCTGGTAGATCGACGCATCGGTGGCGTAGCGGCCGCGGGTAAAGCGATCTGCGTACACATCACCTGTGAGTTCCTTACTCAGGCGCTGCTGTAATTCGTGATTCATGTCGATGGTCGTTACTTTCTACATTCGTTCTTCTCAATAATGTATTGATCACTGGAAATTAGCAACTTTGCCACAACGCGGGCCAACACCGCATAACCAGATCAAAAGCGCCCCTGGCTGCGTGCTATCCCGCCAGAGGCATCAGCAAGACACTGCAGGGATCAGTAAGGCTATTGACCGGCGATAATGTTGCGCTGGTAGTAGCCGCCTGCATAGTGGCTCAAGTAGAATGCTCCGCATGGTATTTACTCACCGGCCACAAAACACCAAGAGACAGGCATGACTGACGAACTACAGTTCGAGCAAGAGCAGGATATTGGCATTCTGACATTCAACCGACCACAAGCGCGCAATGCGCTAACGTTTGATATGTACGAATTACTGGCAGAACACTGCGAGCGTATCCTTGATAAGTCTCTGCCCATTCGTTCGTTGATTATTACCGGTAGTGGCGAAAAAGCATTTGCAGCCGGTACAGATATATCCAACTTCAAAGACTTTCGCAGCAAAGAAGACGCACTGGGTTACGAACGCACCATGGACAGGGTGCTTGGCTTACTCGAATCTCTACCAATACCAACAATCGCAGCAATTCGTGGTGCCTGCACAGGCGGCGGGGCAGCAATTGCTGCCTGTTGTGATCTTCGTATTGCCACCAACGATATAAAATTCGGATTTCCGATAGCACGCACTTTGGGTAATTGTTTGTCGGTGGTTAATCTGTCACGCCTGGTTGAACTGCTTGGTGCACCACGCACCCGCGAGATTCTTTTAACATCACGGCTCATTAAAATAGAAGAAGCGTTAACGATTGGCCTTATCACAGAATGTGTGACAGACCCTATGGCAAGATCACTGGAACTGTGCGAGCAAATGCGCGGTCACGCACCATTAACCATGGCGGCATCGAAAGAAGGCCTGCGTCGCTTGCGAGAACATGCGGCAAGTGTTGAGGGCGATGATCTGATTATCCAGTGCTACACCAGTGCGGATTTTCGCGAGGGCATGGAAGCGTTCCTGTCAAAACGACCGCCGCAATGGTCAGGTAAGTAGTACGCTAGCCCGGTTTATTCGTGAAATGGCGAGCATAGCGCGCAGAGCATTGGTTTCACAGGGTATTTTCTTCTCGCGTGGAATACTTACTGATATTTGCAAGAGAAAAAATTCGCTGTGGAATCAAGGATCAAGCGGGATGTCGTCATTTTCACGAATAAACCGGGCTAGACAAACACTGATCTGCTAACCAATCTCACAATCGGGGCTGCACTGTAGCCGTGCGCTTGCGTGCTCACCACATGTGCCATGTAAATTCATGACTGTCCTGCTGCGATCTGGCACGAGATTACTATGTAACGGAAGATACGTGACAGGCTTCGCCGCATTTATTACAAAAACACCACAGGACACTTTATGTTCATCATCCGCCCGATCTTTTTCATTGTTACGCTGTCACTGGGCTTCGTCTTATCCCAAAACCTGGATGGCATCTCGAAAATCCGTGAAGGCATATTCGAACTGGCGACTTCATTTGTTGAAAAAGAACAGACACCAATCACAACAGGCATAGCAGAACTTGCTGAAGCTCCGTCAAACATCAGCAGATTTCTGGCGCCGGAGTACTGGAAGTACGGGATAATTATAGTCGGGGTGTTTGCAGGTATCTTCACTGCATCCTGGAGTGGTGCACTGCTGTTAGGGTTTATTGGTGGGATATTGTTTAGCCCGGAAATAGCCAGCTATCCGATTCTGAGTGAATATGCATTACTGATCAGCAATAGTCTTAAGGACTTTATAAGGCAGCTGGTGAACTGAGTTGGTAAATGAGTTGCCACGATACACAACCAGATCAAACACGGTATCAGAACAAACCGCTGAATACGAATGGAGAAGCTTGATTGATGGTGCGTTGCAATCAGCTTCAGGTGCTTTGAGAAATTACAGGGCTCTTTGCCTTTTCAGCCAGACTTGTTTGCAACGTGTCTTTCATGAGTTTTTTTTCGTCGTCGCTTGGGTCCACTGGTTCGTCTATCAGATCCGGGTCTGTTATCGCAAGATTGAACAACATCGTAAAATGATCCGAACCCATGTGATCGAGGCGTTCGATATTGCGCACTCTGAAATGCGTGGACACAAACACATGATCCAATAGCCAGCGCATAAACCAGTGGTCAGCGTGGAAAGTATTGAAAATTCCCCGGCCAATACGTGGATCAAGTAGTTTGCTTACGCGTCTAAACAGGCGTGTTGTGCGTGACCAGCCAACATCGTTTAAATCACCTGTTACACAACGGGTATTTTTATATCCTTCAATGCCTTTGCCAGTACCAATAGTGCGATATCTCGCGCTGTCGAAAAATTATTTTCTCCAGGCGCCGGGGGTCTTGGTTGAATGATATGCAAATGGAACGAGTTACCCGAGCGAAGCTCCACTGTGGCACAGAGTGAAGGCACGTTGTGCTCTACCAGGAAATTCTTCATTTATAAGACCGGCGATGCATGCTTTTCTCTAAATTCCGCCCGGTGCGGCACCGCCTGGTCAAGAGACACGGCCAAACGCGGAGACGGTCTTGTGGCGATTTTAATAACACACGTGCGCAATGGCTGCTTAGTTTAACGGATGGCAAAGTCAAAAAAGAGAGCCAGGCAAATGAGCGTTGCCTGGCAAAGGGGAGGGAGCATCAAACTGTTACATACGAAACATGTGTCTACTGGTAATTTAGAAAAATTTTGACTTCATCAACGTTTAATTCTGTCAACTTACTTCTAACTCAATGCGGTCGGAATAGCGCCCGATAGTACCGGCTAACGTGCGTGCGTTATCTTCATCGGCAGAGGGCATTACGTTTGACGTGCCCGTATCTGCGATGTTTACTGTGGTGGCACATCCTCTTGTCGCGAGTGTGGCGAATGTGATGGTTGTTGTAAGCTTTTGCATCGTGTTTTCTCCTCTGCGAGATCTACATCGTTCTTAGCGGCTTTCAAGCGCCGTGTCCGATGACCGCATTGTGTATCATTTAGCATTTCGCGATGAATATACATTTGGGTAAGCGTTGTTAAATTGTTCTGCCTCTGCTCCTTTGGCAGATCGGGGTGTGCTGCACCCCGTCTGCCGAACCGCTGTCAGTGAGCTGAGTCTCCGATTGCCACCCGGCCCTAGCGTGCTATTTCGCCTCAATATCGTCAAAGTTTCCTGGCTCGTTTAAGTCGTTCAGCCCCGTTGTTTGATCATTTACCTGCGGCGCCGGGTCGCGTAGTTCATCCTGCACCAGTACCACTTCATCCATACCCAAAGCGGCTCCTATCAGCGATTCGCGAGTACTTTCCTTTGGCACAGTGCCGGAGAGAGTAGCAAGGCCGTCGTCAATCACCACAACGACACTGGAGGCCGGTGCCTCGGCGACAATTTCCCCGACGGCCGCTGCCGGAGACGCCGTTGCTGCAGCGGGGATCGCGAGCGCGCCACCGGCGAGCACTGTACCGATCAAAATATGTTTTACTGTGCGTGGTGCATGTTTGATTGGAAAATTCATCGTCTCGTTTCCCTTGGTTGTCATTAGGTTGTAAGTCAAGTTGATTGCTTAAAACGCGATGTTGTTCCGCGTTGACGACATGATCGGGACGATAGTTTTCACGCTTTTTGCCGCAAGCTTACAGTTGCGTAAATTGAATGGGACTTATGATCCTGAGGGAGCGCAGACAAGCGGGAGTGAGGCGATTGGCTAATCAGATAAAAATCTAATTCGACCTGGAAGATCGAACCTGCAAAATCGGACCAGAGAAATCACGGTGGCGATTGAGCCAGATCGGCGGGGCACTCAATGTGGTCGTGATTGGCCATGTACTAATGCAGCTTGCTTACAGCTGCTACCAGCTTTGCCGCAATAAAAGATCTGCGGCTTGAACCACACACCAATCAGAACCTGCCAAATAAGCTTCTTGACAGAGAGTAGAATGCTACAGCGCACAATTTCTGCTCAAAGAGATACAACTATGTCATCAGCTGTATTTTTGGGAACGGTAAAGTTGAAACAAGTTCCTGCACCTTCGGTGGACTCGACCGATATTTCACCACCCATCCGGTTCACAAGCCGCTTTACAATGGCCAGTCCTAATCCAGTACCACGGTCAGCTGCGCTGTTTTGCTGGATGAATATATCGAATACTTTGGGTAGAGTGACGCTGTTTATACCTGCACCGTTATCTGTAACGCTAAAGTCGTAAGACAATCGGGATTCTTTAAAATCCACTCTAATTTCTGCAACTTCCTTGTCGCAGTGGCTAATTGCATTCATTACCAAATTGGTAAGGACCTGCAACAACGCACCACGATTAATGATGATCGGTTTTTCATGATCAAGCGCTGTACCGGATATTCTGTGACTTGCCATGCTGCCACTCAGTCCGTGAATATCGTCTAACAGATCATTGAGAATAACCGGCTCTTTCTGATTAAGAAGAATTTTTTCACTGGTGTAGTAACTGAGTAAGTCATCAATGTATCGGCAGACAGACGTGGCAGACGCTACAATTTTATTCAAGCTTGTCAGCGCTTTTGCCGGAAGCTCTTTCGAGTGATCTTCAACAAGTGCTTCTGCAAGGTACAATGCACTGATAATCGGCGACTTTAGATCGTGAGCTGTCGTTTTGGCAAAGTCCTCAAGCTCTGTATTACGAAGTTCCAGTTGCTTTCTATAATCGATTAACAGACGGTTTTGATAGCGATGCGCAAGAATAGTTTCCACCTGTTTTGCGGCGTTTATCAAGACTAATCGCAAGTCACCGTCCAGTGTCTTTGGCTTAACGTCGAATATACAAAGGGTGCCAAGCTTAAAATTGTCTGGTGTCACAAGTGGCACGCCAGCGTAAAATCTGATACCACCTTCAGTAACCAGCGGATTGTCGTGAAATCGCTCATCTTTACTTGCGTCTTCCACAACCATGATTTGCTCTGTTGCATTAATTGCGTGGCCGCAAAAAGATATTTCTCTTGGCGATTCGCTAAATTCAACCCCATAGTGAGATTTTAAGTAGTTACGTTTATGATCCAGCATCGTAATCAGCGAGACCGGTGATTCGGTAACTCGCGCGATCAGGGCCGTAAGATTGTCGTAGTTTTCTTCTGGAAGAGTATCCAGAATATCGTATCGTTCAACCGCCGCTTGACGGTCAGATTCATTTTCAGGAAATTTCGGTGCTAACATTATTATTGCGCTCGAATGCAAAGCCTTAAAATAGTTTAGGGAGAGTTGAACACACCGTGGCTCGAATGAGTAGATCAATAGCTTGCACCCATGCAAATACCGGGCTACACCGACTCATACTGCTTTTTTTCATTAGCTACCATGTGACAGTCCAGCTGCGGCGCGAAGCGCTGATCGGTAGCAGCATCTGATATCGATAGTTGCTACAACCGCGATAGACAGTTACCGCCACGACTATCCTTGCTGGAGCGACAACTGTAAGTATGGTCAATGGCAGCCTCGCGCACAGTAGCGGTGATCAGTTGAAATGTTGACAGCCTGATCGTCGCAGACACTGCTCAGCTAAATGATGCCCCACAGCTAAACCCGACCTGGCGTCATCAGGCGTTTTGTTAAAAAGCCGGATCTGTCGCTTTGCCAATGTGGCGATAATAGATACAGCAAGAAGACAAGCCCGGTGCAGGTGTAAGAAACTGCGTATGCAGACGGATTCTGTTGGTATCCGCAACACTTTGCAAGTTTGTCGGCGAACCGAGCAACAAGTTTGCGGTATGCAATAGCGACCGACATGGAATATACACAGAGGGGCTGCGTGTTACGAAGCCCCTCTGCAACCACCTTAGTTTTTGCTGCATGCACCGCAATCGCTGCTCGCAGCGATGTATCGTAAATTTGAACAAGCGTTAAATTTAAGCGGGTTTTGCCTGGAAGGCACTGCACCATCCACCAGCAGGAACCAACTGACCGCTGAAGATAATGCACTTGCCATGGTCTTTTCCGTCAACAGCAGCGTACAAAGCACAGCCCGCACACGCAGCTTCCTTGTCTGATGCCTCCGTGTACTGCAACCCTTTGGCTTGTGCTGACTCCGGATCGACCATGGCCGCATCATCTGCAGCACGCACCGACAAGCTGGCTGTCAACACAGCAACTGGAACCACCGCAATGCCTTTTGCAGCGAGCTTGCTAAACTCTCTTCTGTTCAACCCCGACATTCTATTGTACGACTGTAATAGTTTTTAAACGCCCACCAACCAAGTGGACTGTTTTGAAAGTTCGGTAACACTTTTCTTCGCTACAGCCACCATAGCTGCGTCAACCATAGTTGATAAAAAATGGCTCGACGTAGGCCCTGCTATGCCTGCGTTTTTTCGCGCAAGCTCAGCCGACTGTGGCTGTGAAAAGTTTGTTACCGAACTTTCCGCACAGCACACTTGCTAAACTGTTCCATGACCTGTCCTCTTCAATTTGGCTCTGTTGTGGCGGTTCCATCTTCTACGATAACCCAAGGCGTTGAAGATGAGCAGGACACTGCATAATGTCTAGCGTGCACCCAACGTAGCACATCAGGTTTTCCATGATGGGATGGACTTGTAAATTCTACCTAAGTTCCCGGTTTAACGATTGCCGGGATAAACACTATAGAGTGGTGAGATTAACCCATTAGATGCGTTACAGTTCCTGTGCACTGGCATCTGTACATCCATAAAGCCGGCACATCCGATTCTTGAAAAAGCTGAGCACACACGTTGAACATTCGATTCGTAATAACTCTGTTGTTGACGCCTTTACTGAGCAACTGTGCAATCACCAGCTCAGAACCTGAAAACACACACAACGCAACATTTACCGAACACCACAGTGTTCTGCGTGCATCAACCGGTTGCGCCTACCGAACTACTTTTCTTCAACCCACCAGCCGGAGTCGCTCGACATCGGTGGTACTGGCACATGGCTTTTTGCGCAGCCAGGCAAATATGCGCAATCTTGCCGAGATAATTGTGCAATCAGGTTTTGCCGTGACAACGCTTGATTTATGCAATATGAAACTGTGGAACGGCCAGCACCGGCAAAACGCGCTGGAAATGATCGCCACCGCCCGCCACTGGGGTATAGATAGAGTCGTATATGCTGGATTCTCTGCGGGTGCTCTGGCAGCGCTGGGTGCCGCCGCCCGCGATAGCAACACGCAAGGGTTGCTATTACTCGACTTTGTTGATCGCGCGCCAATCGGTGAACGGGCACTTTCTACATTAAGCGCACCAGTCTATGCATTAAATGGCGAACCAGCTCCCTGCAACGCACACGGGCGCGGTATGCAATTGTTCACTACTGGCATCACAGTTGAAAAGATCCCCGGCGCGAGCCACTGTGCATTTGAATCACCCAGTGACACTGTGTGTCGCTTGTTGTGCAGAGCGAACAACACGATTGATGAACAGGCGCGTAAAGATATCAACAGACGTGTTGTGGATTCGATTATCCGGCTGGAGATTACAGGCAGCTTTACATCAAACTAGCTTGACAACCACCAAACAGGCGAGGGGTACCGCTTTGCGTAATCACACAACCTGGTACGGAAAGCGGCGATTTGAATACAGAAAGAATGGTCTTGGTGCGGCAATGTAGAGGCCTTCTGTACTTCAGCAAAGCAGCGTAGGCTTATAGTACAAGGTAGCGTAATTGTTTTTATACACGTGCAAAGTATTACTGTCTTGTTTGCATAGAAGCGGGCTACTTTGCCGTGATTATCGCCATAACAAGTTTGCCGTGTGCTTTCACCGGCCCGTCTTCCCTTGCACCCAATGTGTATTCGAATATAGCGGTCTTGCTACCACCTTATTCACCGTGAAGCATTAGCGGCAGTACCCCACTATCTACACGCTGAGTCGGGATTAGCGAGTAGGTTTTTGTTTACGCCTTTCGTTACGTTTTGATCTCGATACCCGGCTGCATAGATGCAGGAAACACTATCCCGGGTATCGCTTACGGATCAACAGTTTTAAATGTGACCGAAACCCAATGGCTTTGCCACGGTATAATGGGGCTGTTTTGTTCTGTCATGACCACGGCGCTAACAAGATACTCAGTATTCGCAAGCGCCGGTATTTGAACGCTGCCGGTGTTATCAGTCGAAGCCAGTGCACGTTCCATCTCACCGATTTCATCATTTGCTCTAGTAAAGTAAGTCACTTGCGCATTGGGCACCGGTGTGCCTGCAGCCAACAATTGTAGGTTATACACTGATGACGTTGTGGTATACGGGTTAGACACAGCAACCCATTCATAGGGCATCAGGCCGGGTCTGTCCTGTCCCTTACCATCGCCGACTTTTATCAGAGTTTTAGCGTAACGGGAAAACGCTTCCTTCCAGCCTGTTTCGGTAAGCCCTCGCGCATGATGCCGCCCCTCAACCCACTGCAATCCGTCTTCTTCCAAAAAGTCAGTGAAATCTTTGAATTGGTCGTATTCGAGCTCAGTGGGGTTTGAGTGATAGTGCAAAACCGTGAGTCCATCGGTTGCCGGGGTCAGCTGCATGGCTGGTGGCTGTGGAGAAGTTCGCAGTGCATCGCGTTTAGAGGTAGTTCCGATCCCGGCTACACGTGATGGAATCCATGGGTATTCAATTCCTTCAAAACCCTCTCCTGATTTGATTTGAACCGACACAGCACGTCCGGGTTTCGTAACATACGACTCTGGCTGCAGCCAAAACTCATGTGCTTGTAAACTGCCACACAAGGCAACCATTGCTGCTGTCAGTGGGTACAAAAGTAGCTTCATTGAATATTATGTTGCCAGCTTATTAAATTAGAGAGTTTAGAGTGCATCGTCTGGTGTTGAGCTAACTGGTGTTAAACAAGACAGAATGTTCTGACGTGACTTCACCCTTATAACCACACAATACGAAGCCGAGTACTACTCTGGATGCAAAAACTTTTGCAGCATGTTCCCAGCTCAAGGATTCATACATATAACTTACCGGGTTCACAGCCAACTCATGCGGGGTGCGCTTTGGGTCATGATAAGAACAAGCGTGCAATGATTGCACTATTGGGTCGATGCTTCTATCAGTGAAAACTCACCTTCATAAAGCACCGGACCAGTGGGAGCGCTCTCTGTCGACCCGCCAGTTGGCTCAAGACTCACGGCGAGGGCGATTGCGGATGCGTCAATTGCAGAGTGTTCTATTGTTGTGGACGTGTGTACATCGTTAGGCAACAATCCAAGTGATACAACGCCACCATCATCCGGTTTCACCATCCACAATTCATACACTTGATTGCTTGCAATCTCGGGAGGTTTAATGGCGGTTATTTTCAATACAGTACTATCAATTGATGCATCCACAACCCACAACGCATCTCCATCACCACTGACAACTGAAATGGCATCGAAGGTTGCAGGTTTGGTCGCTTGCTGAAGCCATAGCAGAGAAAATGCCCCGATTGAGGCAGCACAAGCCACAGCAGTGGCCAGGCGCCAGCGTGCCAATTGATTACGGTGCTGGCTTACTTGCTTGCGTCTGGAATGCCGCAACTCATCTTCGACTAACTCGCGATGTCTGGTCGTGGCTCTGGTAATTGATCCGACAATCTTTCGCCATACATACGCAGGTGGTTCGATCGGTTCCATCGCGTTGGCGAGTGGTTGTAGTCTCTCTTCCCAAAGTTGAACCCTGTACCTTAAATCGCTGTCGAAAGGCAGGCGTTCTATTAATTGTGCGAGTTCTCGTTCTTCCAGTGTACCCAGAACGTATTCGCCAGCGAGCAAATCCCGGTACTCGTCGTCCTGCCACGAGGACTCAGAATGCTCAGGGTCACGATAGCTCATCAATGCACTCTTTGAGAGATTTCAACGATCGGCGGATCCAGCTTTTTACCGTGCCGAGCGGGGTGTTACTTTTTTGACTGAGCTCCGCTTGTGTGTAGCCACAGCAATAGGCGTCGATCACCAAATCCCGAGCATTTGGCTCAAGTCTTTGCAGACACCTGGTCATTAACTGGCTGTTCATTACGTCGTGTTCCAAAGATATCATGGCAGTGCCTGGATTTTCAGTCTCGTCCAGTGAATATCGCGCGTCTCGCTGACGCGCTGATTTGTCAGCACGGATGAGATCGAGAGCGTGATAACGCGCGATGCTGGTCATCCACGTCATTGGTAGACCCTCGGATTCACGATAACTGTCAGCCTTATTCCAAATTTTAATAAAAGTATCTTGCAATGCGTCTTCGGCTGTCGGGCCGTTTCTTAACATACGGAGAAGAAGACCGAAGAGATGCGCAGAGGTCAGGCGGTACAGGTGCTGTAGTGCCATCTGATCTCCCACAGCAACCAGCGCTAGTAACTCAACCAGTTCATGAGCTTGCCCATCAGCAGCATCAGCCTTTGGTGTTGTAGTATCTGTGTTGATTGGTTACAGCCCTGGTTGATATTTAATAGCACTGGCCTGCAACTGCAGGAACTACAAACTATCGTAAGCGGCGGTGGATTACTTACAACCTTACGGCAGACAGTATTCCCTTGTGATAAGAGGCTGTCAACAACCCTCGATAGCAACACTGAATATGCGATGCATGAAGCAGCGCTATGTGCATTGTGGTGCAATGCAACCACACTAAGCCAACGTTTAGCCAGCTCCTGCACTTGACATTTCCGCAAATGGACTAGATGCGTAACATGCTGCCAGGGTTTACTCTGAGTTTTCTCGTGCTTCTGCGGAAAAAGCATTGTATTAATTACATCTAAAAAATTTTGGTGGTTTTATGCATCTATTCTCGATCCTGAATGCGTAACAACAACAGACAGCCAGATCTGGTTGTCAAATTCTCAGGAGAATTCATGTCTACAACTGTCACCCGCAGGCAGCGTTCGCTACTTGCCAGCGCCATCACAACACTGCTTGTTAGTAGTGTCGCGACGGCATCAAGTCACCGCGAAGCACCGTACATCACGCAAAACCCGAAGGTAGATGCCACAGATTTCTATCTGTTCAACAGCTACGAGCCCGGTCGAGAAGACTATGTCACTCTGATTGCCAACTACGTGCCGCTACAGGACAGTTACGGTGGCCCTAATTATTTCACGATGGATCAAAATGCGGCTTACGAGATTCACATCGACAACGACGGTGACGCGATTGAGAATATCACCTTCAGATTCACCTTCGACAACGCTTTGCCTGCCAATGGAGAAGGTGTAGCGCTAACTATTGGTGATCAGCAAGTTGCCGTGCCGTTGAAAGCGGTGGGACCTGTCTCCGAGAACGATCAATCTGCTGCAAACTTCGCCGAATCATTCAGTTTAAGTGTGATTGAAGGTGACAGACGATCAGGAAGCATCAGTATGGCCACTGACGGGTCTACCGGTGCGACCACATTTGCCAAACCATTTGACTACATTGGCACCAAAACCCTCGGCTCTGCAGAAGAATATACGCGGTACGTCACCAGCCTGACAAACTCCGGCAGTGTGTTTCACGACGTCAACATCGCATCCTGTGGTAACGCTTCTGCCGCTCGCGTTTTTGTTGGTCAACGAAAAGATTCGTTTGCAGTAAACCTTGGACGCATATTTGACCTAATTAATCTTGATCCAATAAATATTGAGGATAGTGTCAGTAACGATGATCTGGCCGATAAAAACATCACAACAATTGCCCTTGAAGTCCATAAAAGCTGCTTGATCGGGAATGGGAATGGGAATGGTGTAGTAGGAGCATGGACTACGGCAAGTAAGCCACAAGTCAACATATTAAACCCGACTGGCACTTTTGAAACTCCGGAAGTCGCAGGCGGTGCCTGGACGCAGCTATCAAGGTTGGGAAACCCACTGGTCAACGAGGTTGTTATTGGTCTACGCGACAAAAATCTTTTTAATAGCAGTGAGCCCAAAGATGACGGTCAATTTGCAACTTACGTAACACATCCAACGCTACCCGCAATTATCAACGCAGTATTCAACGGCAATAGTGAGCTCAGCGGAGACAGCATCGCACCGAACAATCTACCAAGGGGAGACCTTGTTGCTGCATTCCTGACGGGCGTGGAAGGCGTCACCCAAATGAGTAATGTCACCGCCTCTGAAATGCTTCGCCTAAATACAGGTATCGCAGCGACAGCAAGAGACGCTCAATCTAATCTTGGTGTGGCTGCCGGTGATCTCGCCGGATTTCCAAATGGCCGACGCCCCGGTGACGATGTGGTCGATCTGGCGTTACGTGCTGTAATGGGTGCGTTTTGTCATGGTATTGCAGTTGACCTGAATGGTGACGGCAATATCGATGATCAGGATAACTTGCTGCTTTGTGGTGCCACTGCCGAAGAAAGTCGAACTGCTGCACCCGTTGGAACTGTGGGATTCAGAGATGGTGCGCCTCAAAATTCACAGCAGTTCATGAATGCATTTCCTTATCTGAACACGCCTATCCCGGGCTCTGCCAACTAACGCTGGAGTGATAGATAATGAAACAAGCTTTAAGGCTCATGGCGCTTGCGAGTGGCATTGCACTAGTTGTAGGTTGCTCAAATGGTTCGAACGACAACAACGACACAAACGACGGTGCAGACAACACCATTGACACTGGAAACAACGTCGATAACGGCACTGACACTACCGAGATCGACGGGAACGATACTGACGGCAGTGGTAATGAAGGAAGCGACACTGACGGGGACAGTGGTACGGTCGATTGTGGTAGTGACGGAGCAGACACAAGTGTTCTAGGTGCGATCGGTGCTCAGGCACGTGAGTCTGATCCTGCCGATATCGATGTCACAGCATTGTCAGCGACACTTGGAAACCTGGCTAACGGCTGTGCTCAAGCTGACCCTGCCCTGGTTAACGAGGGTGAAAGCGTCAACGATGTCATTATGCGTATCAACACAAGAGGATAAACCGTTGTTAGCATCAATCCCTTCAGGATACACCTGGAGGGGTATTTACAAATTCATATCTTATTGTTGCATTATTGCGAGATAATTCGAGCCTGCGGGTGATACCGCGCCTGCAGGTTCAAACTTGTAATTCACAAAATTTTCGCGATGGCCGATACCTTGTGTCTGCAACAGGGAACTCTGCCATGAAATTACGCTTTTCTCATCTGCTATTACCACTCACCCTGTTCGCGCTCGCAGCTTGTGACGATATCACGCTCACTCACGTTGATGTTGACGAGCCATTGCCGGAAACTACGGTCCAGGGCATTGGTTTGAGTGCATCACTACCGCTGACGCTCGCTTCAATTCCAATGGATGTGACTGCTCAGGAGTCTTTCGACGAGGAAGATTTTGACTACGTGACCGGAATCACGCTCGACAAATTCACAATAGCGATTACCGCAAAATCAGACGACCCACAATACGATGGCTTTGAAGACGGTAACAGGGATAATTTCGATTTCATATCAGATCTTGAGGTCTCCATACACGCTCGCTTTGGCGGTGAAGATCGATCCGTAGTAATCGCACGCCTCAGTGCTGATGATCCACAAATTGCATCATCTGCCAGATCACTTCGCCTGCAGACTACAAACATTGACATTCTAGATTTCGTCGAGGCCGACAACGGCTATGAAGTGAGAGTGCAGGGAAGTGGCAATGTGCCAGCAGACGATGTCATTTTTACAGGTAATGCCGGATATCGGGTTGGGATTGGGTTCAGATAACAAAACCTGTGACAAACAATACATAGCAACTCGCAAAAACAAGGGCGCAACAGTGGCTGAGATTGCAACGCCGGCTCTTTAGTCACAAAAAACCAAACCGTGCGCTGGTGTAGCCAAACGTGTCAGTACACAAAGTGAACTCTGTACTTTGTGTACTGATGCACTCACCTTGATATCTGGCAGTGGTTACAGGGATTCAGTAGGCATCTATAATCGCTACGGCACGTAAATCGAGGTACCGTTCTTTACATGAATTCTTCTAGTCTGTAGTTGCAGCAAACATAGGGCCTCCACGCCAGCGCGGGAATCCGTAGCCATTTACCATAACAACATCGATGGCTTCAGCAGATGCGGCAAAGCCTTCTTTTACAATCGCTTTGCCTTCAGTATTTATCTGCTCAAGTATCTGGCTCATGATTTCAACTTCAGTAAAAGATCGCCGGACTATATTTTTACGTGTCGATTCAGATTCGATCAGCTGTTCTACCCACGCATCGCGTTCAGCCGTTTTGCCATCACTGTATTGATAGTATCCGCTGCCGGTTTTCCGCCCGAATCGCTCAGCCTCGCAAAGTTTATCGGCGATATCAACATATCTGGATGCGCTTTTTTCTTCAGCTGACAGTTGCGTACGCATTGCCCACCCAATATCGAGACCCGCCAGATCCTGCATCTCGAATATTCCCATAGGAAATCCGTAATTTTTCATCGCACTGTCAACCTCAAAGGGCAGGGCGCCGTCTTCGATTAGATATTCAGCGGTTCTTCGATACGCTGACATAATTCGATTGCCGATAAAGCCTTTGCAGTCTCCAGCTGGAACCGCGATTTTCCCGGTCTGTTTTGCAAACTT
Source organism: uncultured Granulosicoccaceae bacterium (assembly GCA_938007995.1). Lineage (GTDB taxonomy): Bacteria > Pseudomonadota > Gammaproteobacteria > Granulosicoccales > Granulosicoccaceae. The sequence goes on from CALLLW010000010.1 coordinate 165,427, forward strand.
TATTGCGCTGGCCAGTACATCAGGTGCAACCGCTTCTGTTCGAATGACTTCAAGCAGCTTCATAATATGAGCCGGAGAGAAATAGTGTAATCCCACCACCCGCGATGGATCCTTTACCAGATTAGCTATGCCTGAAATATCTAAATAAGAAGTATTTGACGCAAGAATTGCCGCAGGCTTAGTTACTTTATCAAGCTCATGAAATACTTCTGTTTTAACACTCATGTCTTCAAACACAGCTTCAATTACCAGGTCTGAATCCTTCAGTGCCGTATATCCGGTCGAAGTGCCAAAGCGCTTAAGAGCAGATGATTGCTCCTCTGCGGTTATAATGCCACGATCACAGGCTGCAGTAAGATTGCTTTCTACTTTGATCACAGCGCTTTTTATCGAGGCATCATTTTTCTCTATCATGATGACTTTAAAGCCATTGAGCAGGGCAGAAGTGGCGATACCTGTTCCCATGGTGCCGCCGCCAACCACGCCAACTTCTTCTATTGTACGGCTGTTCACTGCTTTTAATTCAGGTACTCTCGAGACGGTGCGCTCTGCAAAGAACAGATACCTGAGTGCCTTTGATTGATCACTATCGCGCAGTTTTTGAAACGCCTGCTGTTCTTGTAACAATGCTTCTTCTGCAGGCAGTTCAATGCTACGACGTAGCGCCTCTGTGGCTTCAGCAGCGGCAAACTGACGTTTGTTGCTAAACGTAGTTAGAGATTGTTGCAGTTGCTCATGGCTCAGTGGTTCTATAACAGGTGACTGGATTAGCGGCAGTCGTTGACTGCTAAAAGCGTTGCTGGTGATAAATAATTCGGCGGATTCAAGCAGGTTTTGCGGGTGCGAAATTATTTCATCTACCAGCCCGTTGTTTTTGGCTGTAGTGGCATCCACTGGATTGCCGCTGGTAATTAGTTTTAGAGCATCTTGCATGGCAATAATACGCGGCAACCTGACGGTGCCGCCTGCACCGGGAATAAGGCCGAGCTTGACCTCAGGGAACCCCAGCATCGTCTTGGTATCTGCAATACGAAAGCGACAACCCAGTGCTAATTCAAGCCCGCCGCCGAAAACTGAGCCATGTAAGACAGCCACCCATGGTATTCGCGCACGCTCTATCTGACTGACAACATCAGACAGTATCGGTGTTGCCGGTGGTTTGCCAAACTCTTTGATGTCAGCACCGGCAACAAAAGTAGCACCGGCACAGGTCAAAATAACAGCTTGTAGCGTTTGATTTTCATTTGTCTGCCTGACTGCTTGTGCCAGCCCTGAACGCACAGCATGTGAGCTCGCGTTTACAGGCGGATTGTCGATTGTAACGATGGCCAGACTCTGTTTAATCGTAACTGTGATCGCTGCCGAACCCATGAATTTTTCTCTTGTTGAAGTATGTGAATGCTACGTTATATGTGATCTGTTTGGGTAGTGGTAAAAACTGCAGGCACGTCTATAAGAAAGGGTGGATGCGCTGTCGCTTATGCCCCCCCTACGTAGTGTTGGTTTTAGTGAGTGCTGCTTTTGCATATGTGGGGGAACATCTACTCTCGCCGGTAGGGGATATAAGCTGGAGGCGCATCTACCAACTGCAGGCACATCCATGAAAAATGGTGGATGCGCTGTCGCTTATGCCCCGCTACGTAATGTTGGTAATGGTGAGTGCTACATTTGCATATATTGCAGGACAGCTACTCTCGCCGGTAGCGGATATAAGCTGGAGGCGCATCTACCAATTGCAGGCACGTCTGTGAAAAATGGTGGATGCGCTGTCGCTTATGCCCCCCCTACGTAGTGTTGGTTTTAGTGAGTGCTGCTTTTGCATATGTAGTGGGACATCTACTCTATCTGACAGAATTCGCCGATGCCATTCTGTAAAACGATGCGGTATTGACGCAGGTAACCATTTACGTCACATTCCGCCGTCCGGTACCACATTATCCTGATAACAATCACTGAAGGCTGGCAATGTCTGAAAGCAGCATCTCCGACTGGCTCAACGCGCGACCTGAAATTGAAACGGTTTATGCCTGCGTTTGTGATTTGAACGGCACCTTGCGCGGCAAGCGGCTTCCGGTGGCTCAGGCCTTGAAGGTCGAGCAGGGCAATCTTCGCATGCCTTTGTCGCTGATTAATGTTGATATCTGGGGGCGGGATATCGCAAACAGCGAGCTGGTTTTTGAATCCGGTGATGCAGATGGACTCTGTGAATACACTGGCCGCGAACTGCTGCCGATTACCTGGACCAGCAAACCCGCAGCACTTGCCATGCTGTGGATGCGGCGTGAAAACGGCACACCGTTTGAGGGTGACCCGCGATGGGCTCTGGCAAAGGTGCTTGAGCGTTACGCAGCACTGGGTTTAGAGCCTGTGGTAGCGACCGAGCTGGAGTTCTATCTGTGTGAGCCCGGTGAATCACGCCCGCTGGCACCGAGGTCGCCGCTTACCGGTAAGCGGCTGGATTCAGATGGCGTGCTTTCGCTCGATGAATTACAACAGTTTGATGCATTTCTGAATGATGTTTATGCAGCCTGCGCCGCACACGATATTCCAGCGGATGGCGCGATATCAGAAAACGGTGCCGGTCAGTTCGAGATCAACATGATGCACAGTGCAGACCCGTTACGTGCAGCTGATAATGCCGTACTGTTCAAGCGTCTCGTGCGCGGCATTGCCCGCCAGCACGGATTTGCCGGTACCTTTATGGCTAAACCCTATGGCGAGCGCTCAGGCAGTGGTTTCCATGTGCATTTCTCATTGCTGAATAAAGAAGGCGTTAACGTCTTTGACGATGGTAGTGAGCAAGGATCACCGTTAATGCTAAATGTTGTGGCTGGTTTGTTGGCCACCATGCATGAAAACACATTGACATTCGCACCACACGAGAACTCTTATCGACGGTTACAACCAGGCGCGCATGCACCAGGCAACATTGGCTGGGGATATGAAAACCGTACTGCGGCAATACGCATACCGGGTGGCAGTCATCAGGCCCGACGCATTGAACACCGGGTGGCCGGTGCTGATGCAAATCCCTATCTGGTTTTCGCCAGTATTCTAGGCGGGGCTTTACTTGGTATTGAACAGAACATGACACCCGCTGAACCGATTGTCGGTGATGCTTATAGTCAGGACCTGGCGCTTCTGCCGGTAAACTGGGTCAGTGCCATTCAAGCCTTCGCGCATGGTGAGCACGTGCAGCATATATTTACAAAACAACTCCAAACACTATTAGTGCAGTGCAAAACCCAGGAAATGCAGCGTTTTGCGCGTGAAGTTACCGACTTCGAGTATCACTCTTACCTGGAAGTGGTGTAATGGCATTTGCAGCAAACTCATACGCTGGCGATGGACATCACACCGCAAGCTACTACGCCGCATCGGCAAACCCGACACCAGCACGCACAGGTTTAACAGGTGGTCAGCAAATTGATATTTGTATCGTTGGCGCAGGTTACAGCGGCTTGTCTACAGGTCTGCATCTGGTTGAAAAGGGTTATAACGTCGCGATCATTGAAGGGGCTCGTGTGGGTTGGGGCGCTTCAGGACGCAATGGCGGACAAATAGTCAACGGGCTCAATGCAAGTCTGCAAACAATAAAGAAACGCTACGGGCAGGACACCGCAACGTTTGTTGCAGGGCTTGTGCAAGAGGGTGGTAATATCATCCGTGAGCGTGTTAAGACCTACAACATTCAGTGTGATCTAAAAGATAAAAATATATTCACTGGCCTGACCAAAGCGCACATGAAAGAGCTCGAAGAACGAGTGAAGTTATGGGCCAGCTACGGCATTGAGCATCAGGAAGTACTCGATAAACAGCAACTACGAGAGCATGTTAATTCAGAGCTTTATGAAGGTGGCGTAATCGATCATTCAGGCGGGCATATGCACCCGCTAAATTTATGTTTGGGTGAAGCCGCAGCTTTTGAGTCGCTGGGTGGAAAAATCTATGAGATGTCCCCTGTGCTCTCTGTAGACACTGAAGCAACAGCTCCGGTGGTGCATACGGCAAACGGTTCGATGACCTGTAAAACACTGGTGCTCTGCGGTAACGCCTACCTTGGTCCTGTGGTACCTGCATTGACGCCGCGAGTTATGCCGGTGTCCACACAGATGATGGCCACTGAGCCATTGGGCCAGGCACGTGCCAATCAGCTGATTCCAACAGACGCCTGTGTTGAAGATATTCGTTACATCCTTGATTACTACCGCCTGTCTGCTGATCACAGATTACTGTTCGGTGGCGGCACTGTATATGGCGGCGCTGACCCGCGCGACATCGAAGCCAAACTTCGGCCCCATATGAACAAGGTATTCCCACAGCTGAAAGAGATAAAGATTGACTATGCATGGAGCGGTAACTTTGCGTTATCGTTTAGTCGGGTGCCGCAGATGGGGCGGATCGGCAACAACACCTATTACGCACACGGTTATTCCGGCCACGGAGTGACCGGTTCGCACACTTTTGGCAAAATACTGTCTGAAGCTATAGACAGTGATCTCAGCCGTTTTGATGTATTCAACAAAGTCCCGTGGTATCCGTTTCCGGGTGGCCATGTGTTCCGCGTGCCTTACTCTGTTATAGGTTCGTGGTGGTATGGGCTACGCGACAGACTCGGAGTTTAAAAACCGTTGAAGTAGTGGATACAGGCCCGCAGTAAATTAAACTCTACAAAACGGACCTGGCCATCAAATAACACCTCTGACTCTACAGGCCGGATACTGCTTTTACCTCAAGAAACTCTTCAAGACCCCAGACACCACCTTCGCGTCCGTTACCGGATTGCTTATATCCTCCAAAGGGTGAACCGGCACCAAGCCCACTGCCATTGACTGCGACCATGCCTGATCTTAACCGGCGGGCAATGCGGTTGGCGCGCTCCGGGTTACCGGTTTGCAGATAGTTGGTTAAGCCGTACACCGTATCGTTGGCTATGGCAACGGCTTCATCTTCTGTATCAAACGGAATAATGCAGAGCACCGGACCAAATATTTCTTCACGTGCTACGGTCATCTGGTTGTGAACGTCTGCGAATACGGTGGGCTTGACGAAATACCCTTTATCGATGCCGTCAGGGCGACCTACACCTCCCGCTACCAGTTTCGCGCCTTCATCTATACCTGTTTGAATCAGCGCTTGTATTTTATCGTACTGGGTTTTTGATACTACCGGCCCAATATGCTGACCAGACGAAGAAGCACCGTTAACCTGAGTAGACTCTGCGGTTTGTGCTGCAATGCGCACCGCGTCATCATACAGGCTTCGTTCAACCAGCATACGGGTCGGTGCATTGCAGGATTGCCCGGTATTGTTAAAGCAGTGTCTTGCGCCACGCACCACGGCTTTTTCATCTGCATCGGCAAAGATCAGATTAGCACCTTTACCACCCAGCTCAAGGCTTACCCGTTTAACCGAGTCAGCGGCATTTTTGGTGATTGCCGCACCTGCACGGGTGGAGCCGGTAAATGACATCATATCGATATCGGGATGAACTGACATCTGTGTACCAACACCTGCACCATCGCCATTAATCAGGTTAATAACACCCGCCGGAAAACCTGCTTCATGCATAAACTCGGTGAACAGGTGCGAAGACAATGGTGCGATTTCAGAAGGTTTAAGTACCATGGTGCAGCCAGCGCCAAGTGCTGGAATGACTTTAAGCGTTACTTGATTCATGGGCCAGTTCCATGGGGTAATTAACCCGCAGACACCAATCGGTTCATAGATGATCCGGTTATCCGGTGCGTGATCACCAAGCGGCTTTTCAAACTCGAAGGCCTCAAGCGCTTTAAGAAAATTGCGTATGTGCCACGAACCCGCTGTGGCTTGCGACTGTTTTGCCATATCAATCGGTGCGCCCATTTCCAGTGAGATTGCTTCCGCCATCTCGTCATTGCGCGACTCATATATATCGGCAAGTTTAGTAATCAGATCTATGCGTTCTGCCTTTGAGGTAACAGACCATCCCGCAAACGCCGCTTTTGCAGCCGCAACAGCTTTATCAGTATCAGCCTGGTCGCCGAGTGAAATGACAGCGCAGACTTCCTCCGTGGAAGGGTTGATGACGTCGTGGTCGTTAACCGAAACCGGATCGACCCACTCGGCATTGATATAGAACTGGCGTTTTGAATTCATGATTTGTATTCGATCTGTGTTGGTGCTTATTGGGAGATTCTGCGCAGTAGCAGAGGTTTTGCCGCGCAGACTGGTGTAGTGTGTTTGTTGCGAGTCATTCACCCCTCGACCAGCGCAACCCCGTTGCGTGCGCATGATGTCAGGTGCTCCATATTGGCACCGGCCCCTGGGTCAACGCTGACGACATTATGCTTGCAAACGATACAGCAGACCTGCTGTCTAACGCCACTACTGTGAATGGTTTAACGGCGATTATCGTGAATGGCAACACCGTACCCGGCAGGGGTAGTATGCCAAACCGACACAATATCCAACCACTACAGAGCTGAACGGCCTGGCGGCCACTGAGGCGACAGATACCACCTGTGGCAACTGGACCAAACAGTGAAGGCAGCGCGTTGGTAAACCATCACAACAAAAGCGGACCGATCCTTGATTTCGTACCCATTCCAACATTGTGGAGCACAGCACACCCGTCTATGGGATGTGGACAGGAACATTTTCAAAGAACCGGGGGTGAGAGATTGTTTTACTGCTTTGCTATGTAAGCTGATATAAAGGCTGATGTAAAAGCTGGCGCTTGCCGAACTCCTGGTCTGGATGTTGGCCTTAGTTTTGGCAAGCGCCGTGTTTTATCAGATACGAGGTCTCATTGCACCACGCTATATCTCTATCACCACTTTGCCGATTGCTTCTCCGCTGGTCAGGCGATCATGTGCTTTTGCAGTATCGTTAAGTGTATATTGCGTGTCATCCAGTAGTGGTTTTAACGCACCTGCGTCTGCAATTTCAGCTATGTGTTTAAGAATCGCTCCGTGCTCTTCGCGCTTGTGGTCATACAGCATCGGGATCAACATAAACACAACATGAATTGACAAGCCCTTGAAGTGCGCAGGCGTTAGATCAAGATTAAGTAACGCAACAGTTGTTGTAACGTGACCATTCAGTGCACTGGCTTCAAAGGATTTTGTCATGTTCTCACCACCGACTGAATCAAAAACAATATCAAAGCCTGCGTCATCAGTATGCTTTGCCACATAGTCGGCGACATTCTCGGTTTTGAAGTCGATAGCTACCGCACCATACTGCTCAATAACCGATAGTTTCCTGGCGCCGGAGCCCGTTGCATAAACGTTCGCACCGAAGTGTTTGGCCAACTGAACCGCCACATGACCCACACCGCCGGTACCACCGTGTACCAGTATGTTTTTACCTTTCTCTATACCGGCTCGTTGTAAGCCTTCATAAGCAGTAATACCTACCAGCGGCAGTGCTGCTGCCTCACGCATAGACAAAGACCCGGGCTTGTGTGCAATCAGTTTTGAATCCGCAAGCATAAACTCGGCAAGTGCCCCCTGCAGATCTGCAAGACCGCCGGCACATCCGTAAATCTCGTCACCGGGCGCGAAACCGGAAACACCCTCGCCAATCTCTTCAATAGTGCCGGCAAAATCCATCCCGAGTACTGCGGGCAGATCAGGGGAGAGGGGTAGTTCCTTACCCATCTGACGGATCATGGTGTCGACTGTGTTAACGCTGGATGCTGCCACCCGCACAAGTACATGTCCGGCCTTGACTGAAGGCTTTGGTAACTCGGTCAGTTCGAATGCAGCGTCCGGGCCGTACTCTTTTAAGATTATCGCTTTCATTGCTTTCATCTCCGTTGATGTTTAATAGTTGGTCGTATTGGTAGATCGTTGTCTCATATTGCGTGAACCGGGGAGCGAATATGACCCCGTTCTGTCACAGTTGGAGGTTGTGGTGTAAGTGTCGTTAGCTGTGCAGCCCAATCACAGGCAGAAAAAGATTTTCAGCTCAATTGCAGATAATTATCTGTGCACATTGCTTTTACCGACTAAAGCTATGGTCTTTGCAAAAGGAAGAGAACAAGGCTTGTTGCGAATTAATAATTCGTATATTTTTGATAAATGGATATCTTATCGTTGCGCCTGTTTCTCAGAGTCGCAGAACTGAGCGGACTTGCTGCGGCAGCGCGCGATCTTTCACTATCGCCTGCCAGCGCCAGTGCCCGCCTCGTAAAGCTTGAGAAAATCGTTGGCTTTCGGTTATTCAACAGAACCACTCGTGCGGTGTCCCTAACCACTGATGGCGCCGCCTTTCTACCTTATGCACAACAGGCCGTTGAGACCTTAGATGCCGGCCTTGGTGTGGTCAGCGGATCTGGCGAAGAGGCCCATGGTGTATTGCGAATGACCATGCCGGGTTCGTTCGGGCGTATGCATATTGTACCGGCGCTGGCAGAATTCCAGACGCGTTATCCCGGAGTCATACTCGATTTGCGACTGTCAGATGAGGTGCTCAACGTAATAGAAGGTGCCTACGATCTGATTATTCGAAACGCGCAACTGATCGATAGCAGCCTCGTGGCGCGCAAGCTGGCTGATGATCAACGATTGCTGGTTGCCGCTCCGGACTACCTGAAAAAGCACGGTAGACCAAAGTCCCTCGACGATCTAACTACACATCAATGGGTGGTATTCCCTGGTACTCATCGTTATACGTTTGAAAACGGCCAGACGATTGAACAGCCTGACGGCACTTATATCGTTAACGATGGTGAGGCCATGCGCGAAATGATAGAGCGCGGTATGGGCATCGGAATAAAATCGCTTTGGAATGCCGGACACTCCCTAAAGTCCGGAGAGCTGGTGGCAGTGCTGCCTGATTTTCCACTCGCAACAGAGTCTGCTGTGTGGGCGCTTTATCCAGGTGGTCGGATTGTCGCCCCGAAGGTTCGCGCCATGATTGATTTTTTACTCGAACGATTCTCACCGGTGCCCCCATGGGAAACCTGAACATCGCAGTTGGATCTAAACCCTAACAACGCATGAACAACACTCTAATGCGCAGGAAATTATTAATGAACGTACGAAATAACATCAGAATGTGTGTTTTCGCACTAGCCATGGCGCAACCCGTTTATGCCAATGTTGAAGTCAGCTTTTTTGAAAGCGCGCCTAAAGATCGTTTCGTCATAAAAAATATCAGTAAATGTGCTCTGGAGAACCTAATTGTAGAGATAGACCTTACCAAAAGTGCGGGCCGTCTGATTTTCGACACAACAGCAGCCGGTGCAGGGGTTGAAGTATTTCAGCCTTTTGAAGTGAGAGAAGGTAGTATTGATCTTATTTCCCCAGGTAATGCTGAAGATGGTAATGCTGAAGATGGTGATGTTGAAGACGGCGACAGCAAGTTGTCAGTAAGTATTGCGAGTTTGCTTGCTGATGAAACAGCCAGTTTCACTATCGATGTTGATGATACTTTGCCAAAGAGTGAACTGGGAAAGATTCGCGTGTCCGGAGCCGAAATTGAAGGCGGTCTGGTAAAAATTGGCTCAGCTGAAGGAATGTTTAGCACTGGTGTCTTTAATAGCAATAGTAAAACAGTCGTAGTGCTACCACCTTGTTCAAAACAATAACAGTGGAAGTGAGTTAATCGCTGGTAAGCAAATAACGCATGAGCGCAGGGCAGATCTGTTATCCGGGGCCTGACTTTCTATCGAGGCGACTGTTCCGCCAACCGTCCCATAAAATATAAGCAACCCCGGCAAGTAACAACAGCGCCATCGTATACCAGGTGATGGCGTAAATCAGATGAGTGTTTCTAAAAACAAGCTTTGTCATGCCACCACGTGGCCACGCATCGGCATTCGATCCTGCTTCGGCATCCAGATAATATGCTGCTTGCGCACTGATACCAGCAGCGCTGGACATGACCGGCAAATCTGCTGAAAACCATTTCGCTTTTTGTGGCTTGTTTTTTTCAAGCCACGTTCCATCAGGTACGGGTAGGCGCGCTAAACCGACAACCTCTTGTTGATTAGCTGGTGTGGATATTTCTAAAGCATCAATACCTGTAGGAATAAAGCCACGATTCACCCAGACTGTCTGGCTTGCGCTCTGTAACGGTGTCATTAACCAGGAACCGGGCCCAAGGTCTGTAACCGCCTTTATCCGAAGCGATAAATCGTGCTGGAATAAACCTTCCAGTTTTAATCGCGTGTATTGCGGAACAGGGCTTTCCGGTGCCGGTACAGGCTCTGCAAATGCTCTGGCTTCAATATCAGCAACAAGATCCTGTTTCCACTCCAGTCGGCGTAATTGCCAGTTACCAAGCGAGATTAGTGTGATAAAAACACAGACGGTAAAAGCCAGTGTCATAACTGTTACCCAAAACGGGCGTTTTGATGTCACGCCTCGCTTATCACGCTTTTGTTTGTTCGATAAGCAGCATCACATACCCGGCATCATGTTGGTGTTCAGGTGATACATTACCCATATTGAACCAGCCAGTATGATAACCAGCAGCACTGCAGTGAATACGATGGACAGGAGCTTCCAGCCTTGTTCTGCTTTGACTGTCACATGTAGAAAGTAAATGACATGCACCAGTATCTGCACAGCCCCCATGCCAAAGATGACGGCAATCTTCAATCCCGTGGGTATATCCGGTTTGCCCAACACTACCCAGAATGGAATAACGGTAAGAACGACCGAGAACAGGAATCCAGTGAGATAAGACTTGTAAGAGCCATGGCTATCAACGCTTGTATCACTATTCGTATCATGGCTCATATTATGACTCCGGTCAGATAGACAAACGAAAATACACCGATCCAGATCAGATCAAGAAAGTGCCAGAACAGGCTCAGGCACAACACGCGCCGGCGGTTTGCCGGAGTGAGTCCAAATATGAGTACTTGGACTAGCAGTACCAGCAGCCAGATCACACCGCCTGCGACGTGCAGACCATGCGTGCCCACCAGAAACCAGAACGATGAAAGAAATGCACTAACATCCGGCCCCGCACCAAGATGCAGTAAGTGAGCAAACTCCATTGCTTCTAACACCAGAAAGCCGACACCGAAAGCGCCGGTTACCAGCAGCCACAGCATCATCGTGGCCTTTTTGTTCTGGTTCATATTGATCACCGCAAACCCGTAGGTGATTGATGAGAACAGAAGAAAGAACGTTGCGAGTAGAATTTTATCAATTTCGAATAACTCTGCCGGTGTCGGTCCCAACGCATAGTTCTGACCAACCACTGCATAAACCGCGAAGAGAATGCCGAAGATCAGGCAATCACTCATCAGGTAAATCCAGAAGCCAAGCATCGTACCGTTTTCATGCTCGTAGTCCTGATGGGTATCAGGGTGACCGTCACTTGCAGAATCCGGTTTAGGAGTTACGTAGAAGTCGAGGTCATCCTCGGTTTCAATAACTTGTGTAGACATATCCTTTTACTCTGCCGGTGTTGCCGCAGCACGGCCCGATTCGATCCGTGAGACTTCACTGGCGGATACGTAAAAATCGCGATTGTAGTTAAACGTATGCGCGATACCCCAGGTGAGTGTTGCTGCAAAGCTCGCAAGAGCGACCCAGTACATGTGCCAGACCAGCGCAAAGCCCATGGCGGTCATCAATGCTGCAATCGCAATACCACTCATTGTTGATCGAGGCATATGAATAGCGTCGTAGTTGCTTGTTGGTGGTGTTGCATTGTGCGTTTTCATGTAGTGCCACGCATCAATGCCATATACCCGTGGTGTGAACGCGAAGTTATAATGGGGCGGAGGCGAGCTGGTAGACCACTCCAGAGTTCTGCCGCTGCCCCAGGGGTCACCACCACAGGCGAGCGCTTCTTTATTGCGGATAGACACAGCAATTTGAATGAAGAAAGCCACCAGGCCAACTGCAATCATTGCCACACCCACCGCTGCCAGGGCAAATAACCCTGCGTAAGAGGTGTCTTCAAACTGACTCAGGCGCCTGGTAACACCCATTAACCCGAGTATATAGAGCGGCATGAATGCAACATAAAAACCGCCAACCCAACCAACGAGGCTGACTTTGCCCCAGAACTTGTCCAGGTGAAAACCAAATGCTTTCGGCCACCAGTAAGTGATGCCTGCAAACACACCGAACACCACACCACCGATAATGACGTTATGAAAGTGTGCAATCAGGAACAGTGAGTTGTGCAACACATAATCTGCCGGTGGCACCGCAAGCAGAACACCTGTCATCCCACCAATGGTAAAAGTGACCATAAAGGCAATAACCCACATCATCGGCAGCTCGTAACTGATTCGCCCCTTATACATGGTGAACAACCAGTTAAAGAGCTTGGCGCCGGTTGGGATAGAGATGATCATCGTCGTGATGCCAAAGAACGAATTTACATCTGCTCCGGCCCCCATGGTAAAGAAGTGGTGCAGCCAGACAAGATAGCTGAGTACAGTGATCACACACAGCGCGTATACCATAGAGGTATAGCCGAAAAGTCGCTTACGAGTGAAGGTTGCCACGATCTCGGAGAAGAGTCCGAAGATCGGCAATATCAAAATGTATACCTCCGGGTGACCCCAGATCCAGATCAGGTTGATATACATCATCGCGTTTCCACCCATATCATTGGTAAAGAAATGGGTACCGAGGTATCGGTCTGCGGTTAGCAGCGCGAGTGTTGCAGTTAACACCGGGAATGATGCGACAATCAACACGTTGGTCACTAGTGTTGACCAGGTGAAAATAGGCAGCCGCATCCACGTCATGCCCGGTGCACGCATTTTAACAATGGTTACAACCAGGTTAATACCTGACAGGGTAGTGCCTATCCCTGCAATGTTGAGTGCCCATAGATAGTAGTCGACACCTACGCCTGGTGAAAACTCCAACAGCGACAACGGTGGAAATGCCAGCCAGCCGGTGGCTGCAAATTCACCAACAAACAACGACATCATTATCAGTATCACGCCTGAGAACGTCAGCCAGAAGCTCAGGTTATTAAGAAACGGGAAGGCTACATCGCGCGCACCGATCTGCAGCGGCATGATGTAGTTCATGAAGCCTGTGATAAACGGCATCGCCACAAAGAAGATCATGATCACACCGTGAGCGGTGAATACCTGATCGTAATGATAGGACGGCAGAAACTCGAGAATACCCGCAGAGGCCAGTGCCTGGTGTATGCGCATCAGAATGGCATCGGTGAAACCGCGGAACAGCATCACTGTTGCCAGAATCATATACATGATGCCGATCTTCTTGTGGTCTACCGAGGTAAACCATTCTTTCCACAGGTAACCCCACAGGCCCTTATAGGTAAGAAAAGCCAGCACACCTGTCGCCAGAATCACCGTGGCGATAAATGTGCCGAGAATCAACGGGTCATAGAAAGGAAAGACGTCCCAGTTAAGTTTTCCCCAGAACCAGTGCATCTTATTGCCAGTGTCTGCAGCCGCTTGTGTAACGCTGTCTTCAGCAGTAGCCATGGTTAATTAGCCTCCAGCGCAGGCTTACTTTCTTTAGGTGAAGCAGGCAAGGTTTTATTCTCATCACTGTCGTGGGAAGGATTGAGCTCCGGGAATTTGATGTTGGTTTCATGGTGTTTATGCGATTCACCGGATTTACGATCATGATGTGCGCCCATGGTCATCATGTCATGCATACAAACTTGTCCTTCGGCGACGCACATATTGATGACACGATTCCATAACTCTTCTTCAACAGAGTTGTAGTAGGTCACCTCGTGATCGATTGTCGGTTCGTCCAGCTCAAGAAAGCTCTCACGATCAAGCTTCTGCGGTGCCGCTTTGGCTTTTGCTATCCAGTCATCAAAGCCCGCCTGGTCTAGTGAAAGATACTCGAAATCCATTTTTGAGAATCCAGCGCCATTGTAGTGCGAAGCGATACCTCTGAATGTACCGGTAGAATTCATCACTCCATTGAGTTCGGTTTCCATGCCTGCCATGGCGTAGATCATGCCGACCATATCGGGAATATAGAATGCATTCATTACTGTGGTGGAGGTCAGCTTCCACTCGACCGGACGATCAACAACGCCCGCAACCTCGTTGACGCTTGCCACACCGTACTCCGGATAAATAAACAACCACTTCCAATCCATCGCGGTGACCTGGATCGTGAGTGGTTTGACGTCCGGGTCGATGGCTTTTTCAGCTGATATTCTCGGGAGATCCGCGTAAGGGTCCAGCCGGTGTGTTGCAACCCAGGTCAGACCAGCAAGACAGATCACAATTGCCAGTGGTACCGCCCAGATGACAATCTCAAGACTCACGGAGTGATCCCACTCGGGCTCGTAGATAGCGCTTTTATTAGACTCACGATATTTGATTGCGAAGACAATCGTCATGATGATGACAGGCAATATCACTATCAGCATCAGTATCGTTGAGTAAATGATGAGATCGCCTTGTTGAGCAGCAACATCACCAGCAGCATTCAATAGAACGAGGTCACATCCGCTCAACAGCAAAAGCGCAGGAAGGATCAACCAGAGATGGTTTTTAGGCATAGAAACCAGGCTTCTTTATTTAAGATGTAACAAGTATATTAACGTGAGTATAATCAAATCGCCTACAGGGGTTTAAAATATACTTAAGTGCAGCTATTTCAAGGACGCATACTGCATTTTGTCTTAACGCGGCCTGGTATACAGGTCATGAATAAAGCGTGAATATTTAACCGAGTTTTGAGCACAATCATGACCACAGCACACGCACAAGCGCGCAATCAAAAACAGCAATCAGTAACCTTTGACGACATCGTGATAACGGTGGTCATGGGACGTGTTACCGATTTCTTCGGTTTCTTCGTATACGCCATTGCTTCAGCAATTATATTTCCGCGTGTCTTTTTTCCTTTTCTCGACCCGTTACCCGCAACACTGTGGTCGTTTGCTATTTTTTCTCTGGCCTTTCTGGCGCGACCTCTGGCAAGCGGCTTGGGCAGAATAATACAGCGAAAAATCGGCCGTCCCGGTAAAGTCACACTGGCATTGATGATTCTGGGCACATCGACCGTCGGCATTGGTTTGCTGCCGAGTTATGAAACAGCAGGTATCGCCGCGCCCATACTGCTTGCGGTGCTGCGCTTTGTACAAGGCATCGGGCTTGGCGGCGCATGGGATGGTATAACGCTGCAGTTAAAGTCAGCCGCTCCCGATGATCGGCAGGGCCGTTATGGCATGATCGCCCAGCTCGGTGGCCCGATTGGTTTTTGTGTCGCCGCAGCGCTGTTTTTTGTACTGACCGGATTTCTCACACCTGAAGAACTTTACGGTTACGGCTGGCGGTTTGCATTTTTTGCGGTGATGGCGGTAAACGTAGTGTCTTTATTCGCCCGCTTGCGGCTCATGACGACCACCTTCGGCGACGATGAAGATGAAACGCTTTTAAAGTCCGCGCCATTGGCAGACCTTGTTCGTGATCAAAGCAAGACAATCGTATTGTCTGCACTGCTACCTCTGGCAAGCTATGCAGTGTTTCACATGGTGACCGTTTTCCCACTCAGTTACAGTCTTCTTTTTACTGAACACTCGATAAGCACAATTTTGTTATGGCAGTTATTGGGCGGAGCATTAGCAGTGGTTGCGGTTATTTTATCTGGCATCCTTGCAGATAGGTTTTCAAAAAGACTGGTCCTATGGGTTAGTTGCGCACTGATTCTTGTGCTTAGTGCTACCATCGGCACGGTTGAAACCAATCCTGCTGTATTCGTCGTGTTCGGGTTTATTGTTCTCGGTTTATCATACGGCCAGTCAAGCTCAATTATCCCGAATCGCTTTCGTCCGGAATACAGATACTCCGGTGCAGCGATGTCAACGAATCTATCGTGGATTCTGGGTGCAGCTTTCGCACCGTTCGTCGGGTTGCTACTCGCATCCACCTTCGGGCTGTGGGCTGCAGCACTCTATATGATATCGGGTGCACTGGTGACGGTTGTTGCACTGACGATGCTGGAGGGAAGACTGAAGGCTGGTTAACACTCAGGCACTGCGCAAACACACTGGCAGGGTAAACCTGTATCGGACAACAGCGCCCCATGCTTCTGTGCAGTATTCGAGCTCATTAGTCTCATGCAGGGCGTGGCTCTCCATGCTACTACCGTAACATCAGCATCGGCTTTTGTGTATTGCAAATAAGCCGACAGCTAAGAAGGTTTGAAAACTAACTGTGTCCGTAATCCTTGTCTGGAGTTACAATGCAGCTGTGCTACTTATCTTTAACACTGATGGTTCAGCTGGCCACAATAAAGATCCCCCGGCAGAGCCGGGGGTATTTAATGTGAGCCGCTCAAAGCGGCTGCGGGGTCGCTACGCGGCCCCTCGGTTAGCCACTGAAGTGGCGGGTTACTTCAGTAGATCTAACTGATCTACGCGAATGTCTTCC
>CALLLW010000011.1 GCA_938007995.1 uncultured Granulosicoccaceae bacterium
GGAAGCTGGCTCAATATTGCAGAAAATGAACTTAGCGCAATGACAAGACAATGTTTAAAGGATCGCCGCATACCAGACCTGGAAACACTCAAGACAGAAATACGAGTATGGTCGAGTGCTACCAATGACAAACAGCGTGGAGTGGACTGGCAAATGAAAATCGACGATGCCCGATTAAAACTGAAATCCGTCTATTCGAAAATTAAATAATACCAAAGCACTAGCCCCTACCCCCACAACCGCCCTCTCAACCCGGAAGCCCGAACCCGCTTAGTCTCACACCCAACCTTCACAGCCTCCACACTCCCATAAATCTCACCCACCCGCTTGGCCCTCGTGATCCCCGTATACAACAAATCACGACTCAACAAAGTATGCTGTTGATCAGGTAGCACTAGCAACACATGAGTGAACTCTGACCCCTGGGTTTTATGCACTGTCATTGCATAACAGGTCTGATGCGTTGGCAGTCTGCCGGGTGATACTGCACGTACTGTGTTATCAACGTCGGCAAACCAGGCCATCAGGTGGCCGTTGACATCAGGCCAGATAAGGCCGGTGTCTCCATTGTAGAGGCCGGTGCCGGGATCATTGCGTGTGATCAGTATGGGGCGGCCCTGATACCAGAGTTGATTTGGTTGCATGTGCCCAAGCCGGACTAATCTGGATTCTATAAAGCGGTTTATCTGTTCTACGCCACGCGGGCCTTTGTACAGGGCGCACAGAACGCGGTAGTCCAGTGAGGTTTTGAGTGCGGCTTCTATACTTTCTGAGACGATCACATTCAGTGCGGCAGGCACAGTCTGCTCAAGTAGCTGATGGTTTAACGAAGTTTGATCAGGGTTGATGAATAACAGATCAGGGAAGTTGCTATCTTCACCAATAACGATAGCGGATTCTGCATCACCAGCATTGACTGCAGCTGCAAACTGACCAATACCGGACTTTGCATCAAAGCGATAGCTGTGTTGCAGCTCGACTATGGCATCTGCCATTCCGCCTGTCTTATCGTCTGAATCAATTGCCTCAAAACCTGCGCAGGTATTGCTCAGTACTTTACGTTGTTCTGTACTGTACCGCGCAGGCGTTGCGTCACCAACTATATCACCCAGTACGTTACCTGCTTCCACAGAGGCAAGCTGGTCTCTGTCACCCAGGAGTATCAGGCGCGTGTTGCTGTCGAGTGCTGACACCAGTGAGTGCATTAACGATAGATCAACCATTGACGCTTCATCTACCAGCACCAGATCAAACGGTAGCGGAAACCCTGCGTTGTGTTTAAAACCAATGCGTCCCGGTTGGTAGCCAAGTGCCCTGTGCAGTGTGGATGCGGCATCTGGTAGCTCCAGTGACATGCCCTGCTGTTCCAACTGACTGACTTCACCGCGCAGTGACTCAAGCAGCCGTGCAGCCGCTTTACCTGTTGGCGCTAACAGCGCTACTCGTATACCTTGACTCGATTGTTCTTGCAACACGGCAAGTAATCTTGCGACTGTGCGTGTTTTGCCGGTACCCGGCCCGCCGGTTATTACACACAAGCGCTGCCTTGCTGCAACCACTGCGGCAACTCGCTGCCAGTCCGGGCCAGTCGTGTTGGGATCTTGCGGGAATAACTGATCAAGCAGCTCTATTGTCGGGGTGGTGTTTTGTGGATCTGATTGTTTATCTTTGCTGCTGGTATTATTGAGCAATTGCAACAGCATTTCTGCAAGTTCGCGCTCTGCCTGCCAGTATCTTGCAAGATATAATCGATCTGAATCATCAAGCACCAGTGGCAACGTTACCGGTGATTCTGCTCTTTGCACAACGCCACTGCGTAACAGATCATCTCGAACTTTATCGCTGCCGGCGGAGTTAGTGGTTTTTACAATGCTTTCCAGCTCCACACAAACATCACCATTCTGCACTGCAGCGCTTGCCAGAACGGCAGCACTCCACAAAGTATCAGAGCTTTGCAATGCTAATGTTTGTGAGAGATCTGCAAAGGCAATATCAGTCAAGTTAACTGCGCCGTCTTTAAGTGCTGCATCTATCCATTCACGCATGCTGCACCTCACCACTCAATAGTTGATCGAGCTCATTCAGCAACTCTTGCGCTGGACGCGCTTTGTATACACCCGTTGGCGACTTTGCATCAGGTGCCTGATTATCAATTGCGCCCGTCATACCGCGAACAAACAGATAATAGACACCGCCGAAGTCACGCTCGTAGTCAAAGTCCGGTATTCGCGCAGTGAGATAGCGCTTTAGCGCCACTGAATAAATCAGATATTGCAGATCGTAACGATGATGCTGCATGGCGTCACTTAACGCGTCTGCGTGATAGTCTGCAACGTCATAACCGAGATGGTTGGACTTGTAATCAGCTATATACCAACGATTATCTACACGGAAAGTCAGATCGATAAACCCTGTCATGTAACCATCGAGCCGGTCAAAGCTCAGATCATCTTCAGCTCCCAGCACACCGGCTGCGCGCAATAACGCGACCAGTTTGTCGGCTACAAGGCCCGCAACCGGGAAATGAAAGGCGAGCTCATCTAGTCTATCCTTGTTGTCGAGTTTGCTGAGCGAAAAGCCGTTGTCAAGCAACGGAGTATCGAGGGTATTGCGTACCAGCTGGCACAAGGCAGGCACCCATTGTATGTTGACACCGTAACTGCGGAGCTTGGTGTCAGCGTATTCGTTTAAATGCTGGATATCAGTACTGCAAAAGTCGAGGTGCTCAAACACCGAGTGAACCAGCGTGCCAGCATCTGCACCCCGTGGAAAGTGAAACGGGCTGCTATAATCCGGCGTTTCCGGTCGCTGAACCGCAACATCTACTGCGTCATGGTCCGGATTTTCAACGCCATGGGTAGCACCACGCGCGAGGGCTGAATAGCTACCTACCCGCCAGCTTGCCTGAACATAACGCCCGGCGGTACGCGCTTGCGGTGCATCCTCTGCAGCAGTTGGCAAGATCAGAGTACCCTGAAATACAGCCTTCTCTGATCTTGCAATATCTGCACATTGATTTGCCAGATTATCGATCGCAGCAAAAAGCAGAGGCTGTGAGTCAATTGTGTTTTTTATGTCGGGTGGAAAGCTCACACCCAACATCTGCCACAGCGCTGCATGCTTCATGTTTTTGTTAGCAGTAACACCAATCCAGCAACTTTGTTCTGCGCGAGTCAATGCCACATACAGAGTACGTAGTGACTCATCTTTTTCAGCCTGAGTTGCCTCTGTTTTTCTTTCACCCAGTTTATCACTGCCAACATCAAGACGGGGCAAACCAACTTCAGAAAAGGTGACCGCATCACCCCTACTGACCGGGTCTCTGCCGATGCTGGCAAACGGCAACATGACGATTGGATACTGAAGGCCTTTGGCTTTATGAACTGTGACGATTTGCACCAGTGCTTCATCACTTTCAAGGCGTAGTTGCAGTGCCTCATCAGCATCCTGATCGCGCCAGCGTTGCGCTGTTTTTAATAATGCAGGCAGATCAGGGTGATCCTGCCATGTAGTTTGCAGTACATCAGCCAGGTGCAGGTAATTACCCAGAATACGATCTATACCACGCACCTCGCTTGATTCTACCCTGTGAGCATTGACGCGACTTTTAAACAGAGACATAAAACGCAACACAGCGGCCTGCGGACCGGACTGCTGACATTGCTCACGGCACCGTTGCACTGCATCTTCAATGCGTTGCCACGCCACTGCGTCATCGCGTTGCCGCAACAGCTCGTCAGCACTGTAGCCCGCCAGTGGTGACACGAGCACTCTGCTCAGGCTTGCGCTTTCACCGGGGTGTGCCAGTACACGCAGCAGTGCCAGTATATCCAGCGCCTCAGGACTACTGAATACATTCTGGCGGGATTGCATTGCACTGCCAATTCCCACTGCCAGCAACGCGTCGCGTATTTTCTGCCCTTGCCGGTGATTCGATACCAGTACTGCAATATCTTTTGCCTCCACCGGTGTGCTGCCGAGTGTGGTATTGCTCAGTATCCAGGCTACACGACACGCACAGTTCTGTGCCAGCTCGTTAATTGTCACTGGCACATTGGGCAGTAGATCTCGTTCCACATCAACGCAATCGAATTGTAATGGCGGTAATTCTTTACTACCAACCTTCAAACCGCGACCCTCAGCAGTACCACCTGCAGTTACCGGCAGATAAGCAATATCAGCAGCGCCGAACGGACGAGCACTCTGTTCATACAATACATTTAACGCGTTGATTAATCGTTTTGACGATCGCCAGTTGTTATCCAGTGTATGTTGTTGGTCAGCACTCTCACGAGCACGCAAGTAAACATTGATATCTGCACCACGGAAACGATAGATTGATTGCTTAGGGTCACCAATCAGATACAGTGCAGCAGAGGATTCTGACTCTTGTGGAAAAAGAGTATCAAATATTTCATATTGAATACGGTCAGTATCCTGAAATTCATCTATTAGCGCTACCTGGTATCGCTGACGTAGAACACGTGTTAAGCGCTCTCCGTTTTCACCGGTAAGGGCTGCATGCAATTGCAGCAGAAGATCATCAAAGGTGCGCTGCCGCGCAAGTAACTTTCGCTGTGCCAGATCACTGCTGATAATTGCTTTAGCATCGCATTGCAACGCTACCAGCTTTCGGAATCTTAACTGGTTGTACGCGCCCACAAGTTCTTCAATGCACCTACCCAGATCAGACTGTGGTGCTTGCTGATTTTTCTTAACCTTGTTCTTACCATCGAGTAGTTTGTCATTGCCAAGCAAAGCCAGAGCAGTGTCAATGGTCGGCGGTGCGGTCTTATACTGCAGCATCTCTACTGCAACACCTGCAGCTCTACGCACATTCTCCGCAGTGTAGCCTGAGCCTATTTTCAGTAATTTACTCTGCACACCTTCCAGAATCTGATCCACCCACGAACTTCCTTCTGCACTCCATGCAGCTTGTGTTGCGGTGAATAACGCATTAACGTTTACCTGCGACTGTTGTAGCTCAGCTGCAGAAAACTGCGGAACTATTTGACCGGCTGGATCAGTAATTACCGGTGCAAGCCGATTCAGTACAGCAGCAGGTGATCGCCAGGCTGAAGGGATACATTCGGTTTCATCAGCTGACATGGGGGTGATGTTATCGCGCCACCACGCTTGAGCTGCCTTTAGTTTCAGTGAGTCGACTTCCGCCTGCAACTCTGCATCAAACAACTCGCCACTTTCAAACGCCTGCTCTCGAAGGACCCGATCACAAAATCCATGAATGGTAAAAATGGCTGCCTGATCCATACAGTGATAGGCAAGTTCCAGTCGCTCTTTGGTTGCCGGTCTGCTCAGGTGCGGCGCGAGTACCGCCAGTAACGTTGGATCTGCATCTTCGGGTAACTCGCCATTGAGTACCCGAAGCCCAAGTGCAATACGTGAGCGCAATCGGGCTCGCAACTCTTCAGTGGCTGCGTTTGTGAATGTGACGACCAGAATATCTTCAACCGTGGGGGGTTCCGCGTTTGTTTCATCTATTAATAAACGCAGGTACAGGTTAGCCACAGTAAAGGTTTTACCTGTACCGGCACTGGCCTCTATTAAATGACGTCCGTTTAGCGGTAATGTGGCAGCATCAAGCGATGCGCTCATGGTTTCAGCTCCTCAGCACCAAGTAATCGTCCGGCCCATGCCTGAAAGTCTTCACTTTGCAGCACTTGTTCAGGGTTGCCATACAAGAGCTGAACCGGCTCACTCTGGCTTTCCGGCTGTGCGCCAAATTGCGAACCTGGCAGCCAGACATTTTGCGGATCACCCCGAACTGCTCCGGCAGTTGCGGCACTGGTTTTCGGGAAGAACGGCAGTGCACTCGACTGCCCCTGATGCCAGCCTGCGAACCAGGGTTGTAATTTTTCTATCGCATCTGATATTCCAATAGCAGGCAACTCTCGTAATTTGTCTTTCGTTACAAGTATTGATTTTCCATTCACTTCACCTGATGCAGAGCCGATTATATGATCCAGCCACCATCTACTAATATGACCACCATGAAGTTTTGATGCGTGATGATGCAATACGCCGGTACTACCATCAGGCCATCGGACACCACTGGTTAGTCTGCCTTGCAGTTGTTGCTCATTAACCGAAACATTGATGTCGATAAATTTAATCTGTTCCGGTTGCTGCTCTCTTATTTGTTCAGCCAGTACTTTGGCTTCGGCATAGATTGTATCGAAAACAAGCTCGCCTAAACCGCCATGCGGCATGAAACCGCTTTGTGTCAGGTGTTTTTGAACATCAGCTTTGTCAGACTCCGGCTGCCAGAGTAGAGAAGCAACCAGACTGCTACGCACGGCATACTGTGATAATGCATCCATACCGAACGGCTCAGCATCCTGCGGCTCTTGTTCATCACGCCAGAGTGCGACACCCAGCACCCGACGACAGTACCAGGCTGACGGACTGTTCCAGAATCGCTGAAAGTCATCCAACGCAATAGGAGTATCGGTTATTGCATGTGATTGAGACAAATTCAGTGATGCTCGCTCAGGCCTGTCAGCGGGTGGCGCCCATTCACTGGCAAAGGTGTACAAGCTGGTTTGATCTTGATTAAAGAGTGCTTTAGAGAAAGGCTGCAGCGGATGCGCCACACACCGCGGTGGTCGATTCGGGTGGCGCAAAGTCAGGTAGTCACGTAACTCGGAAACCAGCACCGATGGTTCACGTGAGGCATTATCTGAGGCATTGCGGTAAATCCACGACAAATACAGCTCATCGCGAGCAGACAACAATGCCTCAAGAAAAAGATAACGGTCATCATCACGAACCGATCTGTCACCCGGCAGTGGATGTCGGGCGATAAGATCAAACCCGGGATTAGGACGCTGCCGTGGGAAATCACTATCATTCAAGCCGAGCATACATACCACCCTAAACGGCACTGAACGCAGTGGCACCATGGAACTAAACGTCACGCGACCGGTTAGGTAACGATGGTTCTTTCTCTCTGCACCCGCCAATGCACCCCTGAGTATTTCTGCAAAGGTTGCGTGAGACATGGTGTCAGTCGGGCTGGCCTTGCTGGCATCAGTCACGAGCTCTGTCAGTACTTCACGGAACTGCGCCAGTGCATCTGACTCTTGATCATCAGGCTGCAAAAAACGGTTAATCATTTCATTGATAACATCAACCCAATTTGATACGGCTCGTGCCTTGTCTAGTCGCACACGGGTTTCCGCCAATGCATTCAGCAGATTTATCAGTTGGCTTAGCAACCCTGCCTGCTGACCTTCGACCAGTGTAGCGGGCAGGACTTCACCGACAGCAGCAGCGCCTGGTGGCATCGCGCGACCAAGTAAAAGACGACGCAGCCCGAAGTCCCAGCTGTGCAACGCTGCATCGGGTTGTTGAAATATTTTACTGGCATCCCCTGCAAGCGTACGACGAACACCTGATTCATTTAGCCAATCGGCGAGAGTCGACAAGGCTCTTTCATCAAAACCGAACTTACGTGCAATGGCAGGCTCTGCGGCAAATGCCAATACGCCTGTTGCCTCGAACTCGAAGCCCGGCAACTCAAATAACCGCTGCACGCAGGCAACTACCCGCGAGACCTCAACCAATGCACGGTCGGCTATTGACCATGGTATGCGACGCCGCTTTGAAGCGTTGTCTGTTTCATCCCCCACGCTGCCGAACACCGCCTCAATCACCGGTGCATAACGATTGATATCAGGCACCATGACGATGATATCGGCCGGAGTGAGACTATGATCCGCATTTAAAAGGTCAAGCAACCGGTCACTTAACGCCTGCACCTCACGCATCGGGCTATAACACTGGTGCAACTGAATACTTGTGTCAGCATTTGTCTGATCTGCTTTTTCGCCTGTTTCTTTATCAGACACAGAAACCTGCTCGTTAACCTCAAAAGGTTGCAGCAAATCCGCTTGTACCGCAGCAAGTAGGTTGTCATCAGCTGATGGTAGAAAGAATTGTTCGTCGTGCACCCACTCGCTACGATCACTGAGCAACTTCATCAGCGTGCGGCCACTGCCGCCCAGGGAGCCAAGCAACGGGTTGCCAACCTGATCATCTGCCTGACTATCTGCCAGGTCATCTGTAAGCGATGCGTTGCTACTCAGCTTAAGGCGCTCTCGCGCAGCACGACGCATGTCAAGCAGGTCTGCCCAGTAGTCTATTGCAGGATTAAGAAAGTACAGCGACACCCGATCAGCACCCGACTGATCCAGCCTCGCTACTCTCACCAGAACATCAAGTGTGCTTGGTGGTAGCAGCCCGACATTAAATAGATGAAGTTGCGGCGGCAGCAACGCAGGATCAATATCACCCTTGTCTGCAAGAGTACAAAACTGCTGCCACAATGAGGCACGATGAGGCTCCGAAACTGACTCCACAAGACGCCGCCACAACGCCGGCTGCCAGAGTTGACTGGCATCATCACCGGCCCTGCCGTTACCAGCCCCGTTATTACTCTCCCCGTTATTACCTGCAATGCTACTACCGGCCAAAGCATTACCGGGAATTTGATTGGAGCCCTGTTCCCAGTCAAGCAACATCTTCGGTCGGTAAACCAGATACTGGTCAAAGACATCTGCAATACGTGTTGCGAGCTGCACACGTTTGGTGTCACCGAGCGCACCACCATCTGATGCGGCATAGCGCTGCAGCGGGGACCATATCTCATCATTCTCACTACAAATTGCATCGAGCTGACTCAGCACCCGTAAGCGCAACGCATTTCGCTCAAAGGCCGACTTTTCCGGTACGTCTTCGAGGCAGCTACGATACAGCTGCCAGACAAAAGTTGCCGGCAATTTATAATCAATGTTGGCTGCGATGCCGGATCGATCTGCAATTTGAAAGTTCAACCATCGACCAATACCCGGATTGGCAACCAGCACAGTCTCAGGTGTAAGCGGATCAGTCAGTGGTTGCGACTCCCGCAGCGTGCACATCAGGATGAATAACGCTTCAAGACGGTTGCTGTGGTAGACGTGTAACATGTATTAAACTGATACCGAATTCGAAGCTTTAACTATAACGCAAGAACACAATGCGGATGATTAAACCTGCGCTCCAGCGGTGCTGCAACACCGCGAACTTCAATATGGTGACGCTCGATATCAGATATAATCCACCGCAGCGTTAGCACCGGCTCTGCCACAGGTTTAGTTGGAATAGTGCGAGCATCAACAGCTTTTCTTTTTTTTGAAAATTTACTGTGCTTGCGTGCAGGATTTGGATACCGCAGCGGAGATATATTGTGGTTAAAATTTTACATACCGCCGACATACATCTTGACTCTCCATTAAAATCACTGGCAATGCGGAATGAATCTCTGCGCGAGACTGTTGAGGCTGCAACGCGCACCGCACTGGAAAAAATAATTGATACCGCAATCGATGAGGAGGCGATTGCGCTATTAATCGCCGGTGATCTGTTTGACGGCAAACAGCGCAGCGCACGCACGGCTGTTTTTTTAACTCGCCAGCTTGATCGGCTGCGCAGCTCAAACATTCGGGTGTTCTACATTAAGGGCAATCACGACGCCGAAAATACGCTTTCCGGTGCAATCGACCTGCCGGGCAATGTGCATGTATTTTCCGGCCGTGGTGAAAAAGTACAACTAACCGATAACATCTGGATCCACGGGGTCAGCTTTACACAAACCCACGCGCCCGACAGCTTGCTGCCAAAGTTTCCATCGCCGGTGGCAGGTGCAGTCAATATTGCCCTGCTGCATACCTCTCTTGCCGGTGCCGCAGGTCATGATGTTTATGCCCCCTGCTCTGTCAATGATCTTAAAGACTCAGGCTTCGATTACTGGGCGCTCGGCCATGTACACAAAAGACAAATCCACTCGGAGTCTCCCTGGGTGGTCATGCCGGGCATGCCACAGGGTCGGGATATTGGTGAAGCAGGTACAAAATCCGCAACCCTGCTACAGATAGATGATGGAAAAATTGATATCACAGAGATACCAACATCTGCAGCGGAGTTTCTCAGTGAGACACTTGATGTAACGAATATTGATAACGACGATTCCCTGAAAAGACTGATGCGAGACACACTGCTGCAAACCGCTAACAAAATGAGCGCCACTGCGGGAGTAGTACGGCTAACACTGCACGGCGCACCGGTTAATCACTGGCAGATTCTGCGTGACATTGACTACTGGCGTGAACAAGCAGCCGAACTGGCACGTGAAACCGAACGACTGTGGCTTGATAAACTTATATTCAAAATTGAAGCGCCGGATAAGCACAACAGCGCCAGTGCAACCGATGAATTGGCTGTTATCATTGAACAGATTCGCAATGAAGAAAGCTTTACTCACATTGCAGTAAAGCAGGTAGAGGAACTACTCGGAGAATTACCAAGAGAAGTCAGAGCCACAATGCTATCTGATGAAAGTCGCCTGCAAACATTGACTACTGAACTCGGCAAAGCGGGTGCACAACAGGTGCTTGCCCGAATGAAAGCGGCAGACAACCAATGAGGTTACGCAAGCTCTCCCTCGATCGTTTTGGTCACTTCACCAATCAGCACATCGATTTTGGCAGTGCCACCGACACACCCGACTTTCATATAATTTATGGCTCCAATGAAGCAGGTAAAACCACCACGATGGAGGCGGCACTCAGGCTGCTCTATGCCTTTCCATTAAGAGAGCCGTATGACTTCAAACATCAGCGGAAAAACCTGCAGGTTTCGGGTCAGCTTGAAATAGATGGTCAGCTTCACCACTTTACTCGCCTGTCTAAACGTAATAGCTCACTGTTGGATGAGCAGGGAGTCGCACTACCAGAGACCGCCATCGCCAGCCATCTGGCGGGCCTTTCCGTTGAAGACTATAGAAAACTGTTGTGCCTTGACGATGATACCATTGAACGCGGTGGCGATGAGATCGCACAGGCTGAAGGCGATATTGGCCGGCTGTTGTTTTCTGCTGCAGCAGGTGTTGCAGACTTGAGCGAGGTTCTGTCAGAAGTCAGTGACTCGGCAGATAAGCTCTGGAAAAAACGGGCTAACACAACACGCATTGCTACTTTAAAGCGCGAACTGGCGGCAGTTGAAACCGATATCAGGCAACTGGATGTGACAGCGTCTGGATGGCGTAAATTAAAAAAGCAACACGCAGAAGCGCTCAAAACAGAACAAAGCACTCGCGAAATCTGCAAAGCACATCGCATCAAGATATCGCAGATTGAAGCAAGTTTACGTGCGTTACCGAAGCTTAAGGAACTGGACAGCTTACATTCAGGCATTGCAGCATTTACAAACTACCCCGCGCAGCTTGACTTCGATCCCGAAGATCTGGTCGCACTGCAAAGTAACGAAGAGATTGTGAAGTCAGACATTGAACGCCTTAATTCAGTTATTGAAACCACACAAGCGCAGCTTGATGAACTGGAGCGCACGCCAGAGCTTGCTGCATTGTCTGGCCGGCTTGATGATCTGGATGAGCTGCGCGCACGTGATGTAACAGCCGAACAAGACCTTACCCGCAGGCGTAAGGAAAAAGATGATCAGTTTTTACTGATGCAAAATGCCGTAAGAGAAATCGGTATAGATGATACAACAGACCCGCAGAGTCTGGTTGTAACACCCGCCGATATCAAAAGAATGGCTGACTTACGGGAAGCTATGCAAGCTGCACAATCCACGCTCGACTCTGAAAAGAATGAACTGGAGATCATTACTGAACGTTATGAAAGCAGTACAGAGCAAGCTGAATCGCTTGCTTCACAAAACACTGAAAACACGGTAATTAGTGATCTGCTGGAACAGTACAATACCGAGCATCTATTGCAGGCTTATTCGAGCGCACAGCAAAGTATTGCAACAGTCGAACAGGCAGCAACCAGAGCCATAGACGAGCTGGCTATCGGTCAGACAAAATTCAGCGCACTGCCAGCGCCTGCAAGCAGCACTATCAAGGCACAGGAATGGCTCGACAAACACATAGAGCTGGATCGGAAAATCTCTGAATTTGATAGTAAGCTCGCCAATCATCGTGAAGAGTGTGACGCATACCGTGCACAACTCGAACAGCTGAAGTCTGGCAGCGCACTTGTTTCTGATACACAGGCAGGTTCGCTCAGAGTCAAACGTGACCAACTTTGGCAGAACCATAAAGACGCACTGACCGAAGCCACCGCTCAGCAGTTCGAAGGCGCTATGCATGCACACGACTCCGCCACTGAATCGCGCATTGTTCACGGCGATGAGCTAGGCGAACTCCGACACAAAGAACAGTCACTGGCTGAAGTAACAGCGCGGCTCACAAGGACTGAACAGCACTCAGGTAAACTGAAAGAGCAAAGAACGGTACTTGAACAGGAAGTCAGCCAGGCCGCAGCTTCAGTTGGCATTGCAACTGCGTTAACTCCTGCAGAATGGCTACAGTGGATAAAACACTATGAAACTGCAGCCGAATTAGCAAAGGATACTGCTGATCAGAAAAAACAACATGAACCAACTATAGAAAGAATGCAGCAGTTACATGCAGCGCTATGCAATGCACTGAGTATATCCACACAGGATATCGATGCGGTGATAACGAAAGCGCGAATACAAGCCAAGTCTGAAGCAGAAGCATCAATAGAGCGCAAAGCGGCGCAGGAAAGACTTAAAGAAGTAGAGCTTGAACTTTCAAAACGCAAGAAAAGGTTACAAAAAGCCGAAGATGAGAAACATAATGCTGATGCAGCCTGGTCAGCACTGATAGCACAACTATTCGGCAATTCAGG
This sequence comes from uncultured Granulosicoccaceae bacterium, assembly GCA_938007995.1. Lineage (GTDB taxonomy): Bacteria > Pseudomonadota > Gammaproteobacteria > Granulosicoccales > Granulosicoccaceae. Next base: position 12,741 of record CALLLW010000011.1, read on the forward strand.
CGTTACTTCTGTACCGGGCTCTGTGCTGGGTGATTCACTGTTGCAATCACTCGATCCGCTACGCACCTTGCGAGAAAGACACGATTTGTATCAAAGAACCAGTCAGCGCGTTGAAGCAATGGAATACGATCAGGCTCAGTTCAAAGATGAGTTAACCACGCTTTGCAATTCACACACAATACCAATGGAGGATTCTGCGGCAGGCACTTTTCTCAAGCTACGCGAACAATCCCGCAAAGCCAGAGAAGTGGAGAATACAGCGAAAAACCTGACTGAAAAACTGGACAAAGCAAAAGCTGATCTCTACACGCAAACGCAGGCACTTGCGCAACTTACCGGCCAGGTAAAAAATATTAGCACTATTTTCCCACCAGACGTCACTACCGATAGCCTGCAATCGCTACGAAAAGCTGCAATGAGTGCACAACAGGTTATTAAAGATCGCGCCGAGTGCAATAAGCTTACGCACCTTATTACCAGCGAGATGAATGCCAACAGCATTACTGACGCCCGTGCCATGCTGCAGAGCACCTCTGAGGCAGAATTGCAGGCTGAAGCCGAAGCCACCAAAGCCGAACTTGAAAACGCAACACAGCAAGCTGATCATGCGATAGAGGCACGCACACTGGCTGAAAAAGCACTGTCTGATATCGATGGCGACGCTGAAATAGCCACGCTGAATGAGCGCAAAGCTACAATCGAATTGCAGCTTGAAGAAGCTGCAATGCAGTACCTTACCTTGTCACTTGGCCACAGACTTGCGGACACCGCAATTCACCGCTACAGAGACAAACATCGCAGCGGCATGATGGAGGCAACACAGCGCTGTTTTAAAGCACTGACTCAAGGCAAATATCCAACACTGACAACAGAGCCGGAAGCCGGTAAAGAAACACTGCTGGCGGTAGACAAAGCAGGCATCTCAAAACGCGTGGACGCACTATCTAAAGGCACCCGCTTTCAACTCTATCTGGCACTGCGTGCAGCCGCACACGAGCAAATGGTGAAGCAAGGCACCCGCCTGCCCTTTTTCTGTGACGATATCTTCGAAACATTCGATGAGCGGCGCACCAGCGCTGCCTGTCAGGTGATGGAACAAATCGGCCAACAAGGGCAAGCCATCTACCTGACCCATCATCAGCACGTGGTAGACATCGCTGTAGATGTTTGTACAGTGGCTCCGACAATCCATAAGATCTAGCGCCAGCGCCGCACAGGCTGGGGCACTTGCGCAGTTAAGCGCATCACAACAACGCTCCAGCAACGTTTAAGATTTGCCCCAGGCTGTCGATATCCCGCGCGAGAATAAACACAGCAAAGGTGATTGTATGACCCCCGGGGGAAAACAGAACGGAGATCTCTGGCAAGATTTTATGCAGGACGATGAACCGGACTACGTGCAGAAAAGTGACGTTGCAGACGGTAGCGAATGGACAGGTGCTTTTGATCGTCGCTCTAAACCACGAGATGAAACACCACGCGGGAATCACGGTCCTGCAGACTAAAACGAGATTTAGAAACATATCTGATGCGGCGCTTAGTACCTGAGCGCCACTTTACGAAGCTGACCGACACATTCAGGCTTCAGTTTCGATTCCCTCGCATCACGTGACTACATCATCCACTCCCTGTGGTACTCTCCGGCAGTACGGCGGTCTTTCGCACGATATCTATAGCCGTCATTCTTCATACCAGCCGGCGGGTTGTTTACCGTGGCAAAATCAGTCTCTAAAACGAGTAAGCACACAGCCACATGAATACCGGCGCAGGCGAACAGGTTCTGAAGTACATTGAAATGCTTGCACAGATTTCAGAAGAAGATGACAAGCTCACCCGTCTGTCACTAACTGAACAGCACAGGCAGGCCAATGCACTTGTTGGCAAACTGATGGAAAGTATCGGTATGCAAGTTCGTACTGATGCGATTGGGAACATCACAGGACGGCTGCAGGGATCATCTGATCAACGTGCGTTGCTGCTGGGCTCTCATCTTGACTCGGTTCGTGACGCAGGTAAGTTTGACGGGCCGCTCGGTGTGATTGCACCGATTGTCTGCATGGAGTCATTAAAAGCTGAAGGTATCGCTCTACCCTACTCAATAGAAATTATCGGTTTCTGTGACGAAGAAGGTGTGCGATTTCCATCGACGCTGCTCGGCTCAAGAGCGTTGGCTGGCACGCTTGATCCTGCGGTTCTGCAAGAGCGCGACACTGATGATATCAGCATAGCTTCGGCACTTGAATCATTTGGCCAAAACCCAACCGATATAAAAACAGCACAACGCAAGCCGGATGATTTTCTGGGCTTTGTGGAAGTCCACATCGAACAGGGACCGGTACTTGAAAAAGAAAACCTGCCAGTCGGTCTGGTGACGGCAATCTCGGGTGCTGCAAGATACACCATCACCGTAACTGGCATGGCAGGCCACGCTGGCACTGTACCCATGGGGCTTAGAAAAGATGCACTGGTTGCCGCTTCCGAGTGTATTGTTGAGATAGAGCAGATCTGCCAGTCATACAACAATGTTGTCGGTACAGTTGGCACAATTCAGTCTATGCCCGGGGCAGGTAATGTTATCCCCGGGCAGGTTGAGTTTTCTCTTGACTTGCGATCAAGCGACGACAGCACTCGCACTGATGCTGAACAACAGATTTATCAATCCATAGAAGCAATCACTTTAAAGCGACAACTCACTTTTGATATACAAAAAACCTATGAAGCGGCAGGCGTTACCTGCGACCAATGGCTGAGCAATCAACTGGGTAGCGCGATTCAAAATGCCGGTTACTCATTGTGTGCACTACCCAGCGGAGCCGGTCATGATGCAATGGCTATTGCAGATCTTACCCGCGTTGCAATGTTGTTTGTTCGCTGTACCGATGGCATCAGCCATCATCCAGATGAACATATCACTGTAGAAGATGCTGAAGCAGCAGTACAGGTACTCAAGCATTTACTGGTGAAATTCCAACCACATGCTGACAAGTCATGACTAAAGACCGGATTCTTATCGCGATTGGCGGCAATGCCATTCACCCTACCCGCCGACCCGGCACGGTAGATCAACAGATTGAGTTTGCGGTAAAAACCGGCAACGCACTGCTACCGCTCATGACTGGCGACAACGAACTGGTTATCACCCATGGCAACGGACCGGTGGTTGGCAAAATTCTAATGCGTCAGATTCTTTCTCGCGAAGAAGTGCCACCGATGAGTATGGATGTGTGTGTTGCTCACAGCCAGGGCGGCATTGCCTATCTGCTGATGCAGAACCTTGAAAATACCCTGCGCCTGAATGGCAACCAGCGCCACGTGGTTTGCCTGTTGACGCAAGTTGAAGTTGATCCGAACGATCCCGCTTTTACCAACCCGACCAAACCGGTTGGCGCTTTCTATTCTGAACAGGAAGCCAGAGACATTGGCGACAAATACGGCTGGACCATGAAAGAAGACTCTGGTCGAGGCTGGCGTTATGTCGTGCCATCACCACGACCACAGCACATTGTTGATATCTCTCTTATTGAAACTCTGGCAAAGAGCGGCGCGGTGGTTATTGCCGGTGGCGGCGGAGGTATTCCGGTGGTGCGCAATGCCGATGGCAGTCGTCATGGTGTCGAAGCAGTGATCGACAAAGATTTAAGCTCTGCGCATATGGCCAACGTGCTGGGTATTGAAACGCTGATGATTCTGACTGCAGTAGACAAGGTGTATACTAATTTCGGCCAGGCCAGTCAAAAGGCGCTGACTAACGTTAACCTTGAAGAAGTCAGCACGCTGTTTGATAACGGCGAGTTCACCGATGGCAGTATGGGGCCCAAAATAGAGGCGTGTATTAATTTTCTGCGCGGTGGCGGCAAAAGAGCCGTGATTGCCCACCTTGATGACGCAGAAGCAGCAATTAATGGTCACGCTGGAACGCAAATAACCAATGAAAAATCCGACTGATAGCCAGCGGATTCTTAATGTAGGCTCTACTGACGCGGCACCAGTACTCCGTCAATGATATGTACAACACCCACTGATGTTTCCGGATCAAAATTCGAATCACCTATAATCACATCGATACTATCCTCTGGCACAAGAACTCGGGCAGTAACAGCTACCCCGGTAAGCGCAGTGTCTGATCTTACAGTAAACATGGATTACCCCACTAATGTAGTGAACTCGCCAGTCACCTCAAATCCAAACGTAACATCATCCAGAAGTCAGCACGTAAACTGACCCCACGAATAGACATGGCATGTACAAATGGCATGATCCCCGGCCGGCTTCGCACTTCAACTGAAAAGCCGTTACACATAACACAGGCAATACTCAATAGTCTCTCAAAGATGATGAAATGAGCCCCTGATCGCTAAAGAATGTCAGTCATAGCAGCTCTGCGATAGACTGCCAAAAGCACCGCGACCGTCCCTACATCCACGCCGGAGCCAGAACTACCCCGCAGCAAATTTCGCACTGCTGCAGATCACCCTTTGCCCGGGCACAGCGAGTTCACGCGTTCATTGCTAGTTTAAAGACGGAATACCACGGTTTATCGCACAGATACCAGTCCCCGCGGTTCATTCGACCTGCTTTACATATTATGATGTCTTAAACTATCTGCCGTTTCTGGCCCGGTGAACTATGCAAGAACTCTTTGATGATCTGAACCCGCCCGTTCGACGCCTGATGGGCCCGGGCCCGGTCGATGTTGACCCGCGTGTACTGAATGCGATGTCAATGCCGATGCTGGGGCAGTTTGATCCGCATTTTACCGAAAACATGAATGAAATCATGTCTCTGTATCGCGGTATTTTCTGTACCGAAAACCAGTGGACGATGCTGGTCGACGGCACCGCCCGCGCCGGCATCGAAGCTTTAATGGTTTCGGTACTTTCACCGGGCGACAAAATACTGGTGCCGGTGTTTGGCCGCTTCGGCCACCTGCTCAGTGAAATCGCCACGCGCTGCCGCGCCGAAGTGGTCACTATCCACACCGAATGGGGTACGGTGTTTGATGCACAGCAGGTGGAAGATGCAATAAAAAAGCATCGGCCCAGAGTGCTCGCCTGTGTGCAGGGTGATACCTCCACCACCATGGCGCAGCCGCTCGATCAGATTGGCAAAATCTGTCGCGCCAATGATGTATTGATTTGCGTTGACGCCACTGCATCAATCACCGGCATGCCGCTACTTACTGATGAATGGCAGATTGATGGAGTGACTGCGGGACTGCAAAAGTGTTTATCCGGTCCACCGGGCATAGCGCCAATCACCATCAATGAGCGGATAGCATCACTGGTGCGCTCACGTAAACACATTGAAGAAGGTATTCGACCCGATGATTATCAAGCGGCTGATGGCGAGATGATTCAGTCCAACTACTTTGATCTGTCGATGATCATGGATTACTGGAGCCCGGCACGACTTAACCATCACACTGAAGCTACGTCTATGCTATACGCTGCACGTGAGTGCGCGCGCATTGTCTTAAAAGAAGGCTGGGGTAATCGCTTTGCGCGTCATAACCAAACCAGCGAGGCGCTGGTAAATGGCTTAAGGGCCATGGATCTTAAAGTCTTTGGTGATTTGAACAACAAGATGCCCAATGTAACCGGTGTCTATATTCCTGCAAGCGTTGAAGGCGATAAAGTTCGCGGTGAAATGCTGAACGATTACGGCATAGAGATTGGCACCTCTTTCGGGCCATTGCACGGCAAGATCTGGCGCATCGGTACCATGGGTTTTGGCTGTCGTAAAGACAACGTGTTGACCTGCCTGGCCGCCCTTGAAATGACGCTACGCCGCAACGGCCACAGTGCCACAGCAGGTGCCGGGGTTGATGCCGCACTGGCGGTTTACAACAACGAATCAAACACCACCAGAATGGTCAGCTGACTATGACTGCAAGTGACTTACTCAGTGACGGGCCGAGCGTCATTGGCGTGGGATTGCAGGGCTTTATAGATGATCTGAACTCACAGGGATATTCTGCCTCTGCTATTGATTGGCGCCCGCCCGCGTCTAAAAACATTGAAGCGCTGGCTGCCGCCGATACGCTCAGCAGTGGCAACATTGCAGAAACAATCAAAACAGCCAACGCCACTGCAATAGAACGAATGCACAGCGCTGAACCGGTATTGATTGATGTGAGGCTCGCGGCTGATGTTATCGAAGGACTACAGGATCACAAAATTCTGCATGCAGGCCCGCCTATCGAATGGCAGAACATGTGTGGCCCGATGCAGGGTGCGATAGCCGGTGCGATTGTGCTCGAAGGCTGGGCAAAGAATCTTGACGCTGCGTTTAAACTGGCCGACAGCGATAAAATCACTTTTGAACCCAATCATCATCACAATGCCGTCGGCCCGATGACCGGCATCGTCACGCAATCCATGCCATTAATGGTGGTAGAAAACAAAACCTTCGGCAACGAAAGCTATTGCGCTATTAACGAAGGTTTAGGCAAGGTGATGCGCTTCGGTGGTAATGACGAATCTGTACTGGATAGGTTGCGCTGGCTTGAATCAACTCTTGGGCCACTGCTGGCCGATACCCTGTTGGCCTGCGATGGCATCGGGCTTAAAAACATTATCTCGCGCGGCCTTTCCATGGGTGATGAAATGCATCAGCGCAATGTTGCCTGCACCAGTTTATTACTACGTGAAATAGCGCCAACCATGGCCCGCGTTGGTGAACCGGATACCGTTAGTGAAGCGCTGGCGTTTATCGCCGGTAACGATCAGTTCTTTTTAAACGTAGCGATGGCCATGGGTAAGGCGATTATGGATCCTGTACGCGATATCGAAGGATCTTCAGTAGTCACTGCCATGTGCAGAAACGGTACCGAGTTTGGCATCAGAGTCAGTGGCTGTGGTGATCAGTGGTTTACCGCACCGGTCGAGATGCCGCGCGGTTTGTATTTTCCGGGCTTCACTGAGAAAGATGCCAACCCTGATATGGGTGACTCCACCATTGTAGAAACCATTGGCCTCGGTGGCTTTGCAATGGCGGCATCACCCGCCGTTGCAGGATTTGTAGGTGCAGGTGGTGCTGCTGACGCAGTGACCTATACCAATCAGATGTCAGAGATCACTTGCACCCGTAATCCGGAGTGGACCATACCGGCGATCGACTTTGCCGGCGTACCTTCCGGTATAGATATCTGCAAAGTGATGCATTCAGGCATGACACCAACAATCAATACCGGTATCGCACACCGCGAGCCCGGCATTGGTCAGGTGGGCGCTGGTGTGGTGAATGCACCACTCGGTTGCTTTGAACAAGCTTGTATTGCACTTTCTGAAAGGCTATCTGTATCGTGAGCACCATTGTTAACGAAATACGCAAAGGGTTTTATCTTGACTCTGTTGCTCTGATGCGGCTGTCTGCAGAGATTGCAGCAATGGGTGGGATTGAAGAAGCCGTGTTGATGATCGGCACACCGTCCAACCTTAAGATCATGCAGGATGCAGGGGTACTGAATGAAACCGGAGAAAGCGCCAGCCCGAATGATCTGATCATTGCATTGCGTGCGGATGGCAACGGCAATGCCAACCGGGCACTGGCTCATGCCAACAAATCACTTGAGGGCGGTGCATTAACCTCCAAACAAAGCGAGGCCAAAGCCCGTACCCTACAAGGTGGCATCAAGTTACACCCACAAGCGAATCTGGCACTGATCTCTACACCCGGCAGCTATGCAGCACGTGAAGCGCGTAACGCGCTGGATGCAAATTTAAATGTGATGATCTTCAGTGACAATGTCAGCCTTGAAGATGAAAGCAAGCTAAAGCAACTGGCCAGTAAAAAAAACCTGCTGGTGATGGGACCAGACTGCGGCACTGCCTATTTAAACGGCACACCGCTCGCGTTTGCCAACTCACTCAGTCACCTGAACGCACCGGCAACTACTGCAGCTATTGCCGCCTCTGGCACAGGCCTGCAGGAGTTTGCCGTACTGCTTGGTAAACTCGGCGGCAATTTAAAACATGGCATTGGCGTTGGTGGACGTGATCTGAGTGACGAAGTTGGCGCGAGTTCAACATTACAGGCAATCGAACTGCTGCAGCAAGATGACTCGGTAGAACAAATTGTATTAATCTCAAAACCACCGGGCAACACAACTGCCAAAACAGTTTTTGATAAACTGGCAAACTGTGGCAAGAAAGTCATTGCGTGCGTATTCGGCTATCAGCAAGCCGATATTCCCAACGGCATTCAGTTTGCTGCAAACCTGCGCGAGGCCGCAGAACTTGCCAGTGGTGCAACACTGGAAAACAGCAACCATGATGACCTTGCCAGTGAGCTTGCTGATCGTGTCAGTGATCAGCGCGCCAGCGGCAAATGCAATAAGATCACCGGCCTTTATTCCGGTGGCACGCTATGCACCGAAACTCAACTGACGTTGCAACGTGCAGGATTGCAGACCGTATCCAATGCACCGGCGGGCAACTCTTTAGCACCGGATAATAATGATGCGCATGTTATTCTCGATCTGGGTGCTGATGAATACACAATCGGCAGACCCCATCCAATGATGGAGCCGCTGGTGAGAGTAGATGCCTTAAAAGAAGCATTGAATGATGCATCAGTGGCAGTGATTCTGCTCGACGTAGTGCTTGGTTACGGTGCTCATGAAAATCCATCTGAAGCCATCGTGCAAACACTGACTCAGCACTCCGCAGAAAATAACCAGGCGCCTGTTGTGATCGCCAGTGTATGCGGTACTGAATCGGACCCGCAAGGGTTGCATGCACAGACACAGGCTCTGATCAAAGCGGGTGTGACCATCTGCAATAGCAACTGCAGCGCAGCGGAGCTGGCGGCAGCTATTGTTTCGCGCCTGAACTGATTGTGCGGGTAGCGGATTGAATCTATTAAAAACCTACCTACCCGCTACACATGACGGATTTGAATACTTTCCGCATCACTTCTTTAGGCGAGAAGTCGTATAACGCAATCGATGATGGGCACGGCGAAATTATTGCGGTATTTCGCCACTCTTTATATCTGCAGAGCCACAAACATACATCGCAAAAACCTGCCTTGTTTTGTATTGGAGTGCGTCATCTGCCCAAAGGGCCGTTGAATGTAGTCACTACGCTGGATAGTTTTACAGAACTCAAGGCCGGGCAGCAGTGGCACCATCAAAACAACCTGCTTACGCTTAACGAGTGCATTGCACTTAGCACGAACAATCCACCGTTGTGGAAGCAGCCCTGCCCTTGCAATCAACGCCCTGATCAAAAGCAGCGAATTCATACATGCGAATTTATAGCAGGTTCAATGCAGGAAACTCACAATACGGCACAGTCACCAGTTGCAACTGCGATTAACCGGCAGTTGCACCTGGGTGAGTTAAAACTTATTGAATGGCTTGGCGATAAATCCTGTTCTAAACCCGGGTTCATGTGTGACTTGCTTGGCTGCGGAGACGGACTGACACCTGCTGGAGATGACTTTCTGCTGGGTGCCGTGATGGCACTACACTTTTTGACCATCGAACCACACGCCTCTTTACTCGCAGAATCTATCGTGAATAAAGCACCAGGCAGAACCAACGCGATTAGTCTTGCTCACCTGCATGCGGCTTGCGAAGGACAGGCCAATGAGCTGCTGATGAATTTTTTTAGCGCATGCATCGGCAGCGATGAACCGGAATTGAAAGCGTGTATAGAACAGTTAAGCAACTTTGGTCACAGCTCCGGCAGGTACACGCTTAGCGGTGTAAAAACCGTATTTGAAAATTGCTGACAACAGATGCACTGTGTATGGTATCGGCATAACGCTATCCGACAATGATTACATGCTGGATACGCCTCCAGCTTATGCCAAGCTACGAGCTGTATCAATCAAAAAAAAGCTAACCGTAGAGGAGATAAGCCTGAAGCGCATCTACCAACGATCAAACGTTGGATGCGCCTCCGGCTTATGCCAACCTACGCAGTTGTATCAATCGCAAAAAGCCAAACGTAGGGGAGATAAGCCTGCTGCGCATCTACCAATGATCAAACGTTGGATGCGCCTCCGGCTTATGCCAACCTACGCAGTTGTATCATTCACAAAAAGCTAACCGTAGGGGAGATAAGCCTGCAGCGCATCTACCAATGATCAAACGTTGGATGCGCCTCCGGCTTATGCCAACCTACCCGTACGTATCATGCACAAAAAGGCTAAACGTAGGGGAGATAAGCCTGAAGCGCATCTACCAATGATCAAACGTTGGATGCGCCTCCGGCTTATGCCAACCTACCCATACGTATCATGCACAAAAAGCTAAACGTAGGGGAGATAAGCCTGCAGCGCATCTACCAATGATCAAAAGTTGGATGCGCCTCCGGCTTATGCCAACCTACGCAAGCACTATACTTTTACAGGCACAAAGGCGTGGCCTGAACCGTCTTTTTCGATGGTACCCACGTTCGGGAATCCAAAGTGATAGCCGCCTATTGTCACGTTATCAGCAACCGCTCTTTCAACTATAGCCTGCCTTGTTGCTGTGGCCTGGTCCTTGTCTGCGTCAAACGCAAGTTGCCAGTCGAGATTGGTCAGAAACAATGCAGGTAACAGCATGGCATCACCAATGAGTAACACCTCCTCATCACCGGAGTTTAGGTGAAAGCTGGTATGGCCCGGTGAGTGGCCAGGGCTTGCCATCGCAGTGATACCGGGTGCAAGCTCTTTCTCACCACTGAATTGGCTTACGTTGTCCCAGACTGGAAAAGTCGCCTGGATTCGTTTAGCCAGACCTTGACGACTTTCAGGCAGTTTGGCAATGATGCCCGGGTCGGTCCAGAAGTTGTACTCCGTTTCGCTTACCATCAACTCTGCGTTGGGAAAAATTTGAGCGTTGGTGTCTTTCTCCATCAAGCCGAAGATATGATCCGGGTGCATATGACTGATCATAATGGTATCAACCATATCCGGTGTGATACCCGCAGCTTCAAGACCACCCCTGGCTGCAAGACCAGCAGTTGGTGCAAGCTGACCACCAGTACCGGCATCAAGCAGTATCGTTTTGCCACCAGTCTTAACCACGGTGAAGGCAAACTCAATCGGGATGTACTCTGTGCCAAGGCCAGCATCATTCAATGCGTTTTTAACCTGTTCTTCAGACACATCAACAACAAAATTACCAAAGCCTTTGTTTTGCCAGATACCGTCGTAAATTGAGATGACTTCAATATCTCCGACTTTGTAACTGTAATGCCCTTTCTCGCGTAACTCGGCTGCCTGTGCAGATGTAAAAACAGCGAACTGGCCGGATAAGCCAAGTGCAGCAACTCCTGCGCTGGAAGCCAGAAACTGGCGACGTGTAGTATTGACCATTGAGCGAACTCCTCCGAGGTTTTTGTTGTTGAGCCGGGAATAATGTATCGGTACGCCGCTCACCCTGCGAGTGAGTCGCGTTGGCCTTTGACAACAGCAGCAGGCATAAGTGCCCTGACAATTTACTGGGCGAAATTCTGTCACAATTATTGTACAGAGACAGAAATTCGCGATTAACCGGCTAGTTGCCTACAAAGAACACGTTATTCTGCAACTCGGCGCCTATACCTGTGTTGGCACGAATAACCCGAGCCAGGGTAGTGCCACGAACCATTTCGCGTTCGTCGTCAGTCAGGTAGTTCTGATCCCAGAACCTGTCTCCATCACGCAAAGCAACAGGCCAGAGCTTTGCCTGCAGCTTCCTTCACACAACACCTCACGATGTTGTACTTGCTATCCAGCCAGGGTTTCGCGCTATCAAGGCCCCCGGAGGAATTTCACCCTCAAGTCACTTCGTGGCTCGCTTTCACTTACCACTTAATAAACGCCAATCGTGGCGCTTCGCACCACGCTCGGTGCACCAAAAAAAAACGCTGCCTCAATTGAGGCAGCGTCTTTTATGTACGGCAGTACTACTCTAGTTGCGAGTAATAGTCACTTCCAGATAGCGAGTACCTGCTTCAAAATCAAAATCAGGATTCTCTGATCCGTCCTGACCCGGGTGCAGCATGATTGAACCGTTCTCATCATCAGTGAGGTTTAGCTCAGATCCGCATGGTGGTACCCAGTAATCTGCAGTGAGTACGTTGGTTTCAGAACCTGCATCGTAGATTGGTGCAACGAAAGTTTCTGTTGTATCGTCAGACAGCACATGAGCATTGGCGGCAGAGAAGCCATCGTTAGTACAAACCACCATGCTGACTATCGACATTACCTGATCGTCTGATACCAGATCCAGAGTGACTGATGCACTCATACCCGGCAGTAAAGGACCCGGGTTAGCAGGATCAGCAAATCCCACTGCGAAGGCGCTTGCGCGACCCTGGTCAGTTAAGTAACCCAACAGATCGACCATAGGGCCGTTGTTGCCGTTTTCAGCAATTGCTACGATAGGATCTATTGCGGGCTGACCAAGCTCAAACAATCGCATGCCGTTATCGGCATCAGGTGCGTTATGCAGCACAACAATCGGCGGTGTCATTGGCTGGTGTTCTGCTGTGTTGGTTAGTGTCACAGTGACACTGCCGGCAGCAGGCATAGCATCAACAGGCGTTACCACCATATCGAAGTAGTAAGACGATTCAACTGGTGCAGTCTCCTGAATCCAGAACGTATAGTCGCCTGCAGCGAGTGGAGCAGTGAAACCCTGTGCGCCCTGGCCAGAGCCAATCGCGGGAAGAATATCAGTACCGATGGATGCGGTACCGAATAAAGTAAAACCAAGCAGGTTTGCAACTTCAGTATTGGTGGGAGGCTCGGTAAATACCGTGCCTTCCTGAATGCCGATAAACGACTGGTCATTACCGGACTCATAATTAATCAGGTTAACCGCAGAAAGCACATGACCTGCAGGAACATGGATATTTACATAGTCAATATCTCCACCGATGACAGTACCTGCAATTACGTTAGAACCATTAGCCAGATCGAGCGCCAGCGGGGCGGTAGGGTCATCACTGATGTCACCGTCTACCGCTTCGTTGTATAACGTATCAAGACCATCGTCACCTGCATCTGTATCATCACCATCAGTATCGCCATCACCTGCACCACCAGTATCGCCATCAGCAGAGTCATCATCCAGACTCACTACCAGATTACCGTTTTCATCAAGTGACAGACCAAGATTTACATCTTCGCCGTTCGAGAGACCGTTCTGGATGCTATCGAGTGTGTCAGCGCCACAGGCGGTCAGGGAAAATATTACAGCTGCGCTGGCAAGTCCTTTGCCCAGTTGTCGAACGGAGTTGTAACCTGGCGATTCCAGGCACAGACCTGTGGTGAGTTTGGAAGCTACTTTCATCGTATAAAGATCTCGCGGATAAAAATTAAAATGTTGTGGAGTCGCCTCTTCCAGTGAAAATTATGCTGCCTCATAAAGGTACATACTGCAGAGATACATTGGCACTGGAAGAGAGATCCTGACGCTTGACGTTCCACGCCGGCAGCTGTGACTTCAGGCGTGAATTGAAGTTCACCGCGTTTGATAAAATTAAATACATGTTTCGAAAATGTATTGCCGATACAAAAACGGATATTGCTTTGGCCAACAAGGCACCTGACAACACTTAGCGATTACAAGATGCCTTATAGTTAGTCAGACACTGACCGCAAACGAAGCTTTGAACAAAAACATTCGCCAAAAACAGTGCAGGGATCCGGCATAGGAACAAAATCAAACAACAACACATCTACCTGACAAAAACTTTCGTGCCACAAAACAGCCTTTAAGGCCTGCGTAACATGAGCAGTTAGTTACTATGCTTCGCAACGAACCACTGGTCATGCCACACAGATTTTTTATGACATTTTTGCAAGAATAAACAGGTAGCGGCATCTGAGGCTTCACGGCAAACACGCTTTTGTAAACATGTTTGCTGGATAGAAAGCAACGCCACCCGCCTTGAGTACGCGCACCGGGTAACGATTTCTATCCATCATTTTTGTTGCTGTGCATGTACCTTGAGTGATAGCACACTGATTAATCGCACAGACTCTCGCCACGGTGTTTTCCGTGGCAAAGATTTCTTCAGTCTTCTAATCCAGCGCTGCAGAAATTTCGTTAAGCACTTTCTGCGAACGGTACAGTTTGCGTGATTGACCGAAGCGCGCAGGATCATTAATAGCAATACAACAGGCAAGCTTCTTTTCGGCAAGATAGTAATAACAAGTGCCCTGACCTTTCTTTTTAACTACGCATTCGTCTGCGTTTCTAAAATCACCGCGCATCTGTATTAATAGATCACCCTGCTTTGACCATAGCCAAAGATCAGGGTTGACCGGTACAGCGATATCACATATCGCATATGCCGCCCGCTCTGCAGAAACGTTCGCATAGGCCCAGTTTTCATAAGCCGGAAGATTTTCCTGCCTTGCGCAGTCACCGATTGCGAAGATATTGGGCGCTGATGTCATTTGCCTGTCGTTAACTAAAATACCGCGATCCACTTGAACACCTGCATCGGTCGCCAGTTGATCATTCGGCAGCATGCCTGTGCAGGCACAGACTACTTCGTGCTCTGAAAGTGCTTCCTGCAAGTCGCAGCCAAGATGAATATCCACACCAATATCACGATGATGCTGCAACAAAAGATCAGAAATTTCTGCAGGCACGGATCGAGCACAAAGCCTGTTCTGCTGTTCAATTACACGCACCGATAAACCATGCGATCTGGCGGTTGCTGCAACCTCAAGCCCAAGCCAGCCGCCACCCACCACTGTTAATTGTTTTTCGGTCTGTAGCGTTTGGTATAAGCGATCAGCATCATTCAGCGTGCGAAGGTTAAGCGCGTTTTCCAGTGGTCGCGCCCGACCACCGTTTGCGAATACCAGTTTATCGAACTTAAGCGCTTCACCGCCACAGTGAACGACGCGCTGAGCCACATCAACCGATTTAACTGCAACACCCAGCTTCAGTTCAATAGCAAAACGCTCAGCCATGTCTGGCGTCAGCATAATCACTTCATCGGGTGAAGCCGGTCTTGCCAGATAGGATTTCGACAGCTCAGGTCTTTGATATGGCGGAATGGCTTCATCACCAAGCAGTGTTATCTGACCGTCATACCCAAGTCGTCGTAGTTCCAGAGCACATTTAGCTGCCGCCTGTCCGGCGCCAATGATAAGGGTCGTATCTGCATTCATACCGCGAACCTCCAGTTGAGTAGTCGATACAGCTAACGATTAAAATGTTAGCACACGAATTCACCCTGAAGGTAATTGGCCGGCATAAGCCTGGAATCTACAGAATACCGTTGCGCAGATTAGCCTGCGACTCTTTCTGCAAGCGCGGGTACTACGCGGCATTAATTGAAAGCCGCTACTTCGCCTCGGCAGGCACACTATTAGCGCCAATGCGCACACTGATCAGGATAATGCCCAGCACCACCGCAGCACCTGCAATATTGCTGATCCAGTGCAGCGGATAAAAAGCCGCAGCGCCACCTGCAATCAACAGCGGGTACATCCACCAGCGCAACGGACCTTCACTGTGCCTTTGCAGCAAAGCACTAAATGCATAGATACCAAACAGGCTAAAGAAACCAATGCGCGCTACAGTATCGAAACTGCCGCCAATCAACGGCGTATAGGCAAATATCAGCGGCACAATGTAAAGACCCTTGGCAATCTTCCATGCTTCAACACCAGTAGCCATAGGTGGTGACTTGGCGATACCCGCTGCAGTGAATGCTGCAAGACATACCGGCGGGGTAACGTTACTGTCCTGGCTTAACCAGAAGACAATAAGATGTGCTGTCAGCAAGAAGGTGGTCATTGCTTCAACATCTACCAGTGTCGGTCTGAGCACGACGGCAAGTTCAAACGGTATTGTTGACATCAGCGTTTGTGCTTCTGCGAGTGTCATACCGGTTGCCACTTTCGCGATCAACGGCGAATCAACCAACATAAACGATGCTGCCGCTACCGGGTCTGAAATACCGCTGACCAGTTGCTGCACAATGATACCGTCAGCCAGCATTCCGGCAAGCGCTGGCGCTGACAGTATCGACAACACAATATATGCAGCAGTTACCGGCAGCCCCATACCCAGTATCAATGAAGCAACCGTGATTAATGCTAACGCTATCAGCAACGACCCCTGCGACCATTGTGCAATCATCAGTGCAAAAGTATTGGCAAGTCCCGAGGTAGTCACCGCATTGTTGATTAAGCCGACAGCAACCAGCAACACTGCAGTCATGACTGACGTATTAACCCCTAACGCCAGTGCCCGCGTAATATTGCGAATACCCATCTTGTTGGGTGTGATCCAGCTGACCACAATCAAGGCACCTATCGCGATACAAGCGGCATAACTCGGTGTGCGACCCGATACCAGCAGGTAAGTCATGATTGCCAGCGGCAGCAGAAAATTCAATGCACCACCAATCAGCTTTTTTCTATCAACCGCTTCAGGCTTCTCTGTGCCAATGCCGTACTTCATTGCCTCAATACGAACTATAAACGCCACTGATAGAAAATATAAAATTGCCGGTACAACCGATACTGCAACAATTCTGCTGTATTCAATACCGGTATAGCTCGCCATCACAAAAGCCCCTGCCCCCATGATTGGCGGCATTAGCTGTCCGCCGGTAGAAGCAGATGCCTCAACTCCTGCTGCAAACTTGCCGCGAAATCCGTTTGATTTCATCAACGGGATAGTGATGACACCAGTAGACGCTGTGTTGGCTACTGCGGAGCCTGAAATCGTGCCAGTTAATGCAGACGACATCACCGCCACAAACGCTGCACCGCCACGCAACCGACCGGCGATACCTTTGGACATCTCTATAACAAAATCAGATGCTCCTGATACCACCAGAAACGCACCGAAAATCATAAACAGCGTTATGTTGGCGGATGAGATAGTTGTGATAATGCCGAACATGCCTTCATCGTTGTACAACGAACGAAACAACACATCATCAAGCGGCAAACTTGCCGCACGGAATGCGCCCGGCAGATTTTCACCAAGAAACAAAATATAGGATAAAGACAATATAACCAGTATTGGGATTATCCAGCCGGTCAAGCGACGCGTTAGCTCAATTGCCCCGACAATAACGACAAAGCCCGCTATCCAGTCGAACGGCGTGAATTGCCAGCTGAGTCCGGTTTTAGCGAGCGTGCGTTCATAGATGCCGTTTTCCGCATAGGCAATCCACAGTGCACTGATTGCAATCAATACACCGAAAATAAGATTTGCCCATAAGTGCCTCGGGTTACCGTTTTTATCGGTTCGAAGTGTGGTTATGGCAGCAAGAAAACCGAAGCCCGCAAAGTGAATGCAGTTCTGCCACAAGCCGGGCTCTTGCAGGTAAAGATTGGTGAGTACATGCCAGATGCCGAAGCAGCAGATGACAATAAAAACCAGCTTGTAGTACCAGGCGTTACTTAGTACGAAATCAAGATCAGACAGACGATCTTTAAACGACAGATTGTCGGGTCGGTCTTCAGCTTGAGCAGGCGCATCGGCCATGAGAGTTAGGCCTATCGTTTGTGTGGCGGGAAACTAACGCTTTTGAGAAGAGCACCTGCAGCAAGGCAGATGCTCACACTTGCAAAATAATACCGCTAAAGCAGTAATTACATCAGGTGATCAGGAATCTCCAGACCCACTTCTTTATAGTACTTCAACGCACCAGGGTGTAGTGGTACCGGCAAACCAGCCATGGCGTTTTCAACTGCCATTGCATTGGTTGCTTTATGAATTGCCTGCAGGAACGGCAGATTCTCATACAGCGCTTTGGTCAGCAGGTAGACATGCTGCTCATCAACATCTGCGTTTACCGCCAGAAAGTTTGGCTGGGCAATGGTTTGAATGTCGTTGTCCTGACCCGGATAAGTGCCGGCTTCAATGGTGTAGGGAACCCAGAGGTTACGACCACCGTCCATTTTTACCCGCTCTTCTTCGGTAACGTTCAGAATAGTGAATTTGTCACCATTAGAAGACAGCAGCTTGGTAAGCGCACCGGTTGGAGGACCTGCAGGAAAACCACCACCTTTAGCCTGACCGTTTGCCATCGCGTCAGCTGATGGACCATAACCTGCGTGCACCAGATTGAACTCGCTGAGTCCAAGCCCCATACCTTCCATCAACACGCTGTTTGAACCCAGTGTTCCCGAGTTCTCTTTACCCATGACAACCGTCTCTCCCTTGATCGCTTCAAAGTCAGATACGGTGCCGGAGTTTACATGCTCGTTGGCAAGCACGAACTGCTCTACGTTCTGCCATAGCATGGTCACAGAGCGGAGATTCTCCTGCTTGTCAGTGACCGGACCTGTGCCAGTTGCAGCGTAGGATCCAAACAGCCCCTGTATAATGGCGAACTGCGCGTTATCAGCGGCCATCGCCTGTACGTTGGCACCGGAACCCGCTGAGTTCACCGCCGTCAGACTGAACTTCTCTGTTGGCAGCAGCTTGATTTTTGTAAGTGTCGCGATGGCGGTACCAACAGGGTGATAAGTACCACCCGTCGATGCCGTGTTTAATATGTAGTCGTTTGCGGATGCAGCGGCACCAAAAGTGGCTGCTGCAAGGGTAGCGGTAGCCAGAACGAGTGGTTTGGCGAGATTCTTAAGCATGATTTTGCCTCCAATAGTAATCACGGTGTAACACCACAACTATAATGAGCAATAACCAGAGCACTTACAATCACTTTTATGTATCTGTTTTTACTGATCTTTTTTGATTCACACCAGACTCATTTGTCGACCACGTCAGGTCGACCGGCAGAAAACTGCTTATCGATCTGGTCGCTGTCGCAAAACACCCAAGTGCGGGCTTTTCTAGTATGTCTGCTTTGTGGGCTTGCTTACCTGGCTTGCTTTGTGGGCTTGCTTTGTGGGCCCACTGACCGGACCCGAAACCAGACAATCAGGTTCAGCGCGGCATATCATCAGGGTTCTGGTTTTCGCTTAACAACACTTCGCGCGAAATCCCCAGTCTGAACATTTTATCGTTCAACGTTCGGCGATTAATCTGCAATGTCTCAAGCACTCGGGTGACGTCACCGGCATGTTGCACAAGACAACTCTCGATAAGAAACTTCTCATAGGCAAGCACTCGCATCTTCAACGGCGAGCTATGATCCAGTGATTCAAATGCATCACGCTGAGTGGCAGCAGGACTATATTTTGGTTTGCCTACCTTGCGAATGACACTGAGCAGCTGATCAGGATCAATCGGCTTTTCCAGAAACTCGACCGCACCAAGCTTCATCGCAGCAACCACATCGGGTATTTGTGCGTAGCCTGAAAAAAAGATGATGGGTATAAGCGGCCGACTCTCACGGGCTTTTGCGGCAAATTCCAGCCCGCTACAATCCGGCATACGAAGATCGGTAACGATTAAATCAATGTTATCTGTGGTCAGTTTGCCGAGTGCAGTACCTGCCGATTCAGCAACAAGCACGAAAAAATCGTTTGCTCGCAGAAATCGTGCATTGGCACCGAGCACATCAAGGTCATCATCAACCAGCAATATCACCATAGGTTCCAGATCAGTCATGTTAATCTGCTACCTGGCCTGTTCGTTTTGGGGAATTTCCGCAGGAGTTTCTGTCAATTTTTCTGTAGCAATTTTTGCATCTGTTTGAACCGGTATGGTCAATGTAAAAACACTACCGTTGTTACCACTTTGCTCGCGGCACTTGTAGTGCAGTGTGCCTGAGTGATCTTTCGCAATCATATCCACCAGAGTCAAACCAAGGCCCAAGCCGTGGCCTAAGCCGTGGCCTAAGCCGTGGCCATGGCCAGGACCATGGAGCTTATCACTAACAAACGGTTTGAATAAATTCTTTGCGACTGCTTCACTAACGCCGCCTCCGTTGTCTGCCACTTCAATAACAATCGTACTGTCATGTGACTTTGCACTCAGCAAAACCTCCGGATGCGGAACATCGGCCACGGCATCAAATGCATTATATAATAGATTCAACAGAGCTTGCTGCAACAGCACTTCACTACCTGACAACTGCGGCAGACTGTCTGCAACGCTTAAACTAAGCGAAGGGTACATCACCGGCCGCTCTCTTTTGATTGTATCCCGCACGTCACCAATAACTCGCCGCATATCAACCAGATTATGATCCGTGCGTCTTTGACTGGTAAAATTACGCAGTGTCGTTATTACCCTGCCTATTCTCTTGGTGGTGCGATCACTGTCGATAACCACCTGTTTAATTTCTTCCATATCATGCTCCGGCGCGTCGATCAGCTTTCGCAGCGTTGCCAGATTCAACCGAAGGCTGGCAAGCGGTTGATTGATTTCATGATTGATCGCGCCTGACATGCGGCCCAGAACAGCGTAATTAGATTCAATAATGAGCGCCTGTTGCGCAGAGTTGAGCTCATCAGTTCGTTGCTGCACTTCTGTTTCCAGTCGCCTTGCATAGCGTTTTTCACTGTCAGCAAGGTTTTTTTGCGTCTTTATGTTGCGGCGTAATAAACCAAGAATAGACATCAGTGTCAGCACCAGCAGAAAATACATAAAAACTCTACCAGCAAGGTGCGAACGTTCGACAATAAGCTTCAATGACCAGTTTTCTGTGGTTGATGACTGTTGATGCAAAAAATAATTATCATTGTTTTCTTCATCGAGAAAACGATCTGCCTCAATGGAATATCTGCGCTCCGCTAGTTGATAACGACGATCATTATCTATCTGTGATATTTCTGCCGCAGCCAGCTCTCTGGTACGAGCATATAAATACTTTTCTTCTGTAGACAGAATAACAACGCCAAAATCATCAACTGCGAGCCACTGATACGGATGCAGCTCCCATGAATTCAATAAGTGATCAAGGTCAAACTTAACCACCACCACGCCGATCACCTGCTCTTTATTGAGGATCGGACTGGCAACAAAATATCCCGGTACACCGGTGGTGGCACCTACTGCAAAAAAGGTTGCCTCGGATTTTTGCATTGCACGAGTGAAGTACGGCCTGAATCCATAGTTAACACCAACAAAGCTCACCGGCTCTGAAAAATTGCTACTGGCAAGCGTAGTGCCGTCCCTGTTCATTAAAAAAGCGAATGCTGCATTGCTGTCACGCTGTGCGTTTTGCAAAGTCAGGTTGGCAGCGTTTAACGTAGCCGGGTTTGGCATCTGAAGTCCACTGACAATAATCGGGTTACGTGAAAGCAAGCGAGGCACCACGGCAAACTGGGTCAGCTGGCGGTCAAGCTCATCTACCTTGGTTCGCAGTTGAGATTGCATGGTGGCCGCATGTCTTTTTTTCTCAAAAGACATACCGGCAAACCAGACCACCACCAGAAACACAACGGTGGCGAAAGCGGCGATAAGCTTAAATCTGGTCATTATCAACAGTGACAGGCTCTGCCGTGGTAAATGCAATAGAGTCCGGGTTAAGGAATCCTGACAATATCGCCCTGCTGCAATCCATCAGTCACTTCAATGATTAAACCATCTGACAAACCGGTTTGTATTTGCCGACGCTCAAACCCTTCAGCATTTTTTAGCAGTACATAGGTTTGATCATCATCAAACAGCAAAGCCGCCTCATCGAGAGTCAGCACATCATCACGACGGTCCAAAACAATATCCGCATTAGCGCTATAGCCTGCCCGCACCTGATAATCAGGGTTTTGCTGTATGGCAGCGCGTATTTGAAACTGCACTGTGCCTTCGTTACGCACACCCTTTGGCGATATAAACTCCAGCGTGCCATCAAAGGTCTGGTTTTCAATGGCACCGATACTGACCACCAGCGCTAAACCCTCAGTGATTCTGCCAACCTCGGATTCATCGACCGTACCGACAAATATCATGTCTGTCATATCGGCAACAGATGCAATCGTAGTTCCCTCGTTAAACGTGTTGGTTTCGGTGACGGTCTCGCCCTCTTTCACCGGTATTTCCAGAACCGTACCGCTGACCGTAGAACGAATTTCACTCGACACTGTGCCTGCGTCACCGTTACCCCCTTCGCGTATCAGAGTCAGATTACTTCTGGCGCTCTCCTCTTCCTTGAGCTGAATTTCATATTCATACTGGTATCTGGAAAACTCATCTGTTGAGATCAGTTTGTCATCAAGCAGGTTACGGCGTCGATCCCGCTCACGTCTGGCGTTTTCTGCGCTGATACCTGCAGTTTCAAGGCGCGACTGCGCAGCATTCAACGAAACAGCATCGGGCACTATTTTAATTTTTGCAATCAGTGCGTCTTTTTCAATCACACCGCCTGCTTCCAGAAACAGTGATTCAACCACACCGGAAACGCGGGACTTTATTGTGATTTCTTTTCGCGGCTCAATTGAACCAATAGCAACGGCGCGTTTTATTATGGTGCCGCTTTCGACCTGTCTGGTGTCGAATATCTCGGGAGGTTGTTCGTTACGCTTTACAAGAAAGTACAGGCCCGCGGCAAACAGCCCCATAACCACAAACAGCAATAATGTTCTTATTATCGTTTTTATCATGTTACTCCGCGCGCAGCGCCTCCACCGGATCAATTTTCATTGCGTGACGAGCCGGTATTAGTGTTGCCAGCAGCGAAGCAACTCCAAGCGCCACGATCGCTGCCAGTGCAATTTTTAGATCAATAGTCGGTGTGTCGAATAAAACATCAGCATCAACACTTTTAGTAATCGGGCGTGTTAAAAAATCAACCACAAACAACGCAAGCAAACCGGCGAATAGCCCAAGCAAACCTGACACGCCAACCAGTGTGGTGGTTTCAGCAAGTATCATCGTCAACACTGAACGTGGTGTGGCACCAATAGATTTTCGAATACCAAATTCACGGCGCCGTTCGCGAATAGCAATCATCATGATATTACTGACGCCCAGCACACCTGCCAGCAGCGTTGCCAGACCGACCGTCCAGATAAACGCTCGTATACCGACAAACAATCTTTCTATACGTAAAAATTCGGTTTCAGAGTTCCAGTCGCCGAATGCCCGGTAATCCGTTGGATCAACCCGATGCCGCTGCATCAGCACCTGCCGCATCTCTGCAGCAACAGATTCACTGCGCAAACCAGTGTCTGGAATCATCGCGTAGAAACCGATCTCTTCGCCATAACTAAACACTTGTTGAAACGTTGAAAGCGGTGTGATGACCAGACTTTCCATACGTTCGCGATTACTGCCATAGCGACGCGGTTGAAACACACCGATAACAGTGAAGCTGATTTGCCTTATTTGGATCTGCTGACCAACCGGATTGACGTCATCACCAAACAAATCGCGGTGAATACGTTCACCAATAACCGCGACCTTGCGTTTTTGTTTGATGTCGAGTTGATTGATAAATCTGCCATGGCGAAACGTCATTGGCAAAACGTTTTGATAAGCGGGAGTATCGCCGGAAATTTCAGCATCTGTGACTTTGCTGCCGTGCACCACATCGCTGCGGCCACGAAAGCGCGCCAGACGTAAACGTGGTGCTAGCGTATCAATACCAGCCACTCTGGACTGCAGCGCTGCTGTGTCTTCATTGGTAAGGCGCAGCTCTCTGCCAGGTGGCAGACCCTGCCATGGCCTGGTTGTTGCCCGCCCCCACATATACAGCGCATTGGTGGCGTAACCGGCCATGCTTTTGTTGACGCCAGACTGTATGCCGTTACCAAAGCCGAGCATAACTATTAGAATAAACACTCCCCAGAAAATGCCGGACGCGGTAAGCAGGGTTCGCAAACGATTGGCTTTTAATACCTGCCAGACCTCACCCCATAGTTCGCGATCAATCATGAGGGCTGCAGTGCCTCGACCGGATTGATCCTTGCCGCTCTTCGCGCCGGCAGATAGCCAGCCAGTGTGCCGGAAGCGATTACCAGCACAGTCACTGAAACGACGACAAACGTGTTCACATCAGGCTGATACATGTATTCATTTTCAGGCACGGTTGCTTTTAACAGCTCTAGTAGCCCCAGACTTGCAAGCAGGCCGATGTAGCCTGCAATCGTGGTCAATATGACAGATTCGAGCACAATCAATCGCGTAATAGAACCGGGCGTGGCACCGATTGCCTTACGGATACCAATTTCCCGCCGGCGTTCATTAACTGATATCACCATAATGTTACTGACCGCCAATATACCGGTTAGTACCGTACCAACACCAACGACAGCAACAAACACACGCACCCAGAAGAACAGATCGGTAATTTTTTTGTATTCATCAAGGTTGTTGTAAATTCTGGCAGCTCGTTTATCTTCGACTGCAAAGTTGTGCGTTTCTGCCAGCAGAGATCGAACCTGTTGTTCGCTGTCTTTGCTTTGCTGATAACTCGCATCACCCACTGTATACATGAGCATGTGCAATCGCTGCGGCTCTGCAAACATCAGCTGTGTGGTGCTGACCGGCATATAAACCGTTTCTTCCTCTGAACGGGATCCCTCATCAGTGAACACGCCGATTACCTGGCACACAGTACCACCCAGTTCAATAAGCTTCCCCAATGGACTGACTTCGGCAAACAAACGATCCACTACCTGCAAGCCGATCACGCAGACTTTGCGACGTTCGATCAAATCAAGCTCGTTGATATATCGGCCAGCAGTAATAATGGTTTTTTCAAGATACAAATGATCAGGGTGTACGCCACGGATATCAAATGCCGCCTGTTGACCGCCATAGCTAACGCGATTATCACCAACGTAGTAACGTGCGGTGAGCTTATCGACATGCGGCACTTTGGCCTGCACCTGATCGTAGTCTGCATTGCTGTATTGAATCGAACGCCCACGCGCCAGACCGTTATGTGCGATGGTGGTTTTACCCTGATAAATTCGAATGCTGTTGACAGCATCGTCTTTAAACTGAAGCTCAACACCGTTTTGAATGCCACGCCCCGCACCGAGCAACAACACCAGCATAAATATGCCCCAGGCAACAGTGAGTATAGCCAGAGCAGTACGCGTTTTATGAGTCCTTAGAGAATCACCTATTTCTGCGAGCTGATCAATCATAGACACATACTAACTGTGATTGACCGGATCAGAATCATGATCACTGATATTGTGCCTCGCAGCATCGCGCGTACGGTCACTGACAATATCACCATCGCGCAGCACGATAGAGCGATGCGCCTGTGCGGCGATATCCGGCTCGTGGGTCACCAGCACTACTGTCATGCCCTGCGCATTGACTTCGTGAAAAAGATTCATGATCTGCTCTGAAGTAGATGTATCAAGCGCACCGGTTGGCTCATCGGCAAGTAGCAGTGCAGGTTGTGTAATCAGTGCTCGCGCAATGGCAACACGCTGAGACTGCCCACCGGACAACTCGGACGGTTTGTGATCAGCGCGATCCTTTAAGCCAACATGCTCCAGATACTCCAGTGCCTTGAGGTTTCTTTGCTTTCTTGCCACTCGTTGGTAGTACAGCGGCAACGCGACATTGTCGAGCGCGCTCTTGTGATGAATTAAATTGAAAGACTGAAATACAAAACCGATAAAACGATTACGATAACGTGCGGCATCGGCAGTACTGAGGTTTTCTATCGCATGACCATCCAGTGTGTAACTGCCTGTATCAGGGGTATCAAGAATACCAAGAACATTAAGCAGCGTTGATTTGCCGGACCCGGAAGAACCCTGAATGGCAACAAACTCCCCCGGCTGGATCTGCAGGTTGATTTCACGCAGCGCATGCACACGATGCTGCCCCATCTGATAGGACTTGGAGATGCCACTCAGATCAATCATCAGTCATTACAGGTAAGACGGCCATCACGCTCCGGGGAATCGATGTATTTTCATACACTATTATAGTGGGCCACGCCTGCAACGTTACCGGGCCACTGCACGAAGCATCCAAAAGTTAGCAAACCGTTATTTGAAAACACGGTAGCAACAGTCACTCTAAACCAACAGTTGTCATGACGCAGAACATCGTGGCAGAAAAACCGCCACCTGCAGCGCCGGTAACAGGTGCCTGTCAGACCCTTTGTGGTTATCAGATTACCGGTTGTGGCAGACGATTGGATCGGACCACACCGTCAACCCTGAGTATACTCCGCTGAACACATAGCCGGTATTCTGGATAACACACTGAATATACCCGTCAAAATGAAAGCAGTAGCGCTGATAGGTCACGGTGGGGTGGAAAACTCGAATACAGGGAAGACTGGCCAACACCAGAGCCATCAGCCAACGAAGTGCTTATTAAGGATAGCCGCTTGCGGCTTAAACAACAGCGATGTTAATGCCCACTCCGGCTGGTGTTGAAAGTCAGTAAGCGATGCCACCGCCGGTGATGCAGTCACGCAGGTCAGTAACAATCTGCGTGACTTAACTTTCACCGGCTCAACCGTAGTACCGTCTACCGTTTTCGCGGATATTATTAGCGACATAGAACAGTAGGAACTGGCCAACGCGCAGCAGGCTTTTATAGATAAAACAGCACTGTGGCAATATTGTTGTCACTATTTAATTGCTGTGTATTGTTAATTGCAATGCGCCGGGCTGATCAGCCAAGCGAATATTTTGCCTGCCCGGCAAGTGACACGTAGCTGCAGCACCGTGAGAGACACCGTCAGTTGCGCACCAGGCGCTGCTGGATCCAATCGCAACCCTCCACTGCACAAGCATAAATGCCGCAAATGTTGTACTGTGCCGATTATAAATTAAGGTCGGAGATAGTCGATTGCACAATCTGATTTCACCCCACGGCAGTGACGAGCTAAAGCCACTCTATGTGGAAGATGCCGGTGCAAGAAAATCGCTTTTGCAGGCGGCGGAGTCGATGCCGTCTATCACCATAAGCTCGGCAGCCGCAGGCAATGCTGTGATGCTGGGCGGCGGCTACTTTACCCCGCTGAACGGCTTTATGAATAAAGCCAGTGCGCTCTCGGTGGGCGCGTCAATGCAGACAACAGACGGACTATTCTGGCCGACTCCGGTACTGAATCTGGTGGCAGACGCCGGCAACATCAAGCCCGGTGATCAAATCGCTCTGAAAGACCCAAATGTGGATGGCGCTCCGGTGCTTGCCGTGCAAAACGTTGAGGCCATTGAATCGTTTAGCGCATCGGAAATAGACACGTTATGTCAGCAAACGTTTGGCACCACCGATACCGATCATCCCGGAGTCGCTGAATTTATCGCGCAAGGCAACACACTGATTTCCGGTCCTTTGCAAGTACTCAACTACAGCTACTTTGAAACAGACTTTCCCGACACTTTCCGCACTGCAGTGCAGATTAGAAACGAAATCTCGGCACTGGGATGGAAGCGGATTGTCGCATTCCAAACCAGAAATCCGATGCATCGAGCACATGAAGAGCTTTGCCATATGGCGATGCAGCGGCTCAATGCAGACGGGCTGGTTATCCACATGCTGCTGGGCAAACTCAAACCCGGTGATATCCCAGCTGATGTACGCGATGCAGCTATCAGAAAAATGATAGAGCTGTATTTTCCGAAAAACACCGCACTGGTCAACGGCTACGGCTTTGACATGCTCTATGCAGGTCCTCGTGAAGCGCTTCTACATGCAGTGTTCAGACAAAACATGGGCGCGACGCACTTTATTATCGGTCGTGATCACGCAGGGGTTGGTGATTACTATGGTGCGTTTGAGGCGCAGGAAATATTCGATAAGCTGCCAGCAGGCGCACTTGAAATTGAACTCTTTAAAGCCGATCACACGGCCTACTCAAAGAAGCTCAATAAGGTGGTTATGATGCGAGAGGCACCGGATCACAGCAAGGAAGACTTTGTATTACTGTCTGGAACTGCCGTAAGAGAAATGCTTAGCGAGGGCACGGCTCCACCGGAAGAATTTTCACGCCCTGAAGTAGCGAAAATATTGATGGATTATTATCGCAGCTAACTGTTGCAACGACTGACAGGATATTCATCTGTTACGTCTGCCATTCTGTCGCAGCACAAGACTGAAACGCTACTCAGTTAACATCGCTCACATTCGTGGCGCCTATCCGGCCGACGATGCTTTGTCTTTCTTCCATGCCAACAAAAGTTGGCGCACAGGTTTCTTGCAACGATGTGCCGACAAGCATAGTTTGTGCGATCTCTGCTGCTGCGACCTGATATCCGAGCTTTGAGGGATGTCCGTCGACCGGCAACAGATAGGCGCTGTCGACATCATCAGCAAACGCTTTTTGCAATGGCGACAGAAGCTCAACCGTCGGTACGCCCAGCCTGGAAAATTCTCGCATTGCCCACGGAGTCGTATCGTCATAAGCCTCGTTGCGAACGGTGTGGTTACCCGGATACGTTACCAGTACCAATGTGACATCGGCATCAGCAAGCTCTGAAGCGATTTGATCAAGCTCTGTCAGGTAGGAGGCTCTTAGCTGTTGCTGGTCATCACCGTGCATCATGGTGTCTTCCAGATCAGCCCGTTGCTCGTACCAGAGATCATTCCGAACTTTTGCTAAAAAGGCGTAGATTGAAGTTTCCCGTATCAGCGGCAAAACAGTTGACACAGGGAACCGGGCTTTGACATCTCTGTTTTTGCGAAACTGATCCCACAGCGGATTTGCCAGATCGAGTATGTCTGTTTCGGTGAATACCAGTATCACTGCATCAGGGTTTAACCTCATGCCACGGCGAATCATCTCTGCCTGCCCGCGAATCGTGCTACCTGGAATGCCTGCGTTAATCGACAGAATTTTTCTATCTTTACACGATTGATTCAGCTCTTGCTGTAGCTGATAAGGCAGTGTTTCAGTTTCATTGACATTGTTGCCAAAGACGAAGGAATCCCCAACCACCAGCATTCTGTATTGATCAGGGCTTTTTTCAATTTCAAAATCACTGCCGCGGTAACCAACCGAGTTTGTTTTCAGGCTGAACGGAATAGATGGCACTTCTGTTGAGACGTGATCCTGGTCGGGCGCCCAAAAACCCGGCTGGTTTTCAAACGCATCCTGACTGGCAACGTTGACACTGTGCGACGGCACAACACCCGCCAGCCGCAAAGCTAATTCACAAGCTACGCCAAGAGCAACGGTTACGCAGGATGCAGCCAATAATTTTTTTAGAACAAACATCATTTATTTCGCTTTTCGAGGCTGTTGTGGCAGCGAAATACATTTCAAGAGACCATCATGAGAATCTATAGCATCTACTTGCGCTGAGCCGCCCAAGTGTAAACCGTGTCTTCGTCAGAAAAAAGTAAGCTTTTGTGTAATTTGATGGTGACCACAGAATTCGTGTCGACAAGCGCGCAAAGGGAATATCTTCGCAGCAGGCTGGCTACAACTGCGTGTATTTAGTCGATTTTCCGTGCGATTTCTCTACCGGGTACTTGACAGCATTGGCTTTGATTTTATCAGCAGCAGCCTGCTGCAGATCGATACCGGTGCGCTCTGCAATCAGTAACAGATAAAGCAGCACATCTGCACATTCTTCGTTCAGTCTTTGCAGCATCAGTTCACCGCCGGCTTCTTCTTCAAACTCCGCTTCAGGCTTCCATTGTGATAACTCAAGCAATTCTGCGGCTTCCAGATTTAAAGACAGAATCAGATCCTTTAGAGAATGAAACTGACGCCAGTTTCTGGCATCTCTGAATTCAATTAATTGCCCGGTCAGTTCGTTAAGAGTCGGGGACTTGCTCATGCTCATTCCGCAATCAGCTATAGACTGGTAAGCTGTCCACCTTACCTGTGTAACTATCAGATTGCCATCTTCAAGTCGAACCAATTGAAACTAACATGCGCATTATCCAGATCTCTGACAGCCATCTTGCTCAAGACATACCGCAAAGAAAATCTGACCTTACCCACTGCATTGAATCAGTTAATGCAGAGCAGCCGGATCTGGTTATTCACACCGGTGACATTACTCACAACGGCACGGCAGAAGAGTACCAAATAGCCTCTGACTGCCTGGAATCACTCAACGCGCCGTATTTTTTGCTTAATGGAAATAAAGATGTTCGTGAATTAATTCGCCAAACATTCACAGAGCACCGTTACCTGCAACAGTATGACCGCTTTCTTCAATATAGTATTGAACAAGACGACATTCGCTTGATTGTTGTAGATACGGTCAAGGAGCAAAGCAGCAAAGGGGAACTGTGCCAGCAACGACTGCAACACTTGCAATTGATGCTTGAAGCAGACATCAGCAAGCCAGTACTGATCTTTATGCATCACGCGCCGTTTGAAATCGATGTAATTCCCGACCCGCGGCAGTTTCACGACTGGACAGAAGTAGAAGCATTTGAAAAACTGATAACAACTTACGACAATGTAGCGGCAATATACTGCGGCCACATACATCGTGATTTAGCGGGTTCTATCGGTCACGTACCAGTGCATGTTTTAAACTGCACGGCAATTGATTTACGCAAAGGTGAACTCAGTGAAGAAGACCGTAGCCGGCCAAGATACCGGATAATCGACCGTTAGAAGTCTACGGTCAGGCCAGACGGTGTACCGCCTTAATTATTTACTAGAGTTCTCAATTAGTCCGGGCGGCTTTTTTAAACCACAACCTTTTTCACTTCTACTTTCTTGTGACCGTCCTGATGATACTCAGTCAGGGTTGGCTTTCTTCGACCACAACCGGGGCGATCTGCGGTTGCTCCGGAGTCACTGTCAGTTTGAGCCATTTCCTGATTCTTTTCGCCGCCGTAGCCGACGCCGTCACAGTCAGAGCGGAATATGTCGTCTTCTTCCTGTGCGTTGGCCGATGCTGCGCCCGCTAACAGGAATGCAGCACCTGCGCGAATAAATCGCCTGCGGGCGGTTCTGCTCTCAACAACAATAGTGTCTTGCTTCTTCATGTTTGTCTCCGTCTTACTTGCACGTTATCAACCCCGTTTTGTGTGGTCAAGCCGCATTACCCACGGTAATTGCTCCCGCCTCCGCCAGTTGCCGACACAACGCCAGTTTCTGTTCATTATTCAGCGCCGGAATGTCACTGACCTTGATAGCGCCAGCAGACAGAATGGCATCCACCGCAATAGCCATCGGGTCTTCGAAACTCAGCACCAGCCCGGGCACGCGCAGCTTTAAAGTATCGTTAATCTTTTCTGTGCTGAATACGTTGCCATGCAAAAGAGCGATAGTTGATTGAAGACTGAACTCAAGTGCTGCGTTAGCCTCAACGGGTAACGAAAGCGATACTTCATCAGCCAGTCGCGATACGGCTTCGGCATAGATTTTTTCGGTAAAAAACCCTGCAGCTTTGTTTTTCAGCCCAGCCATATCAACTGAGCGTTGTTGCAAATCCACTGAAGAGCGATAGGCTACATCATTTTCCGATGCCACCTGCATCATCTCCTGCAGTAGATCGCGCAGCACAAATGGAAAGGCACCTAATGTGATGTGCAATGAAGGCTCACCATCGTCAGCGATCGCGTCGTGCACTATGCCACGCGGGATATATAAGGTGTCTCCTGAAGATACCTCAACCTCATCCATCATTTCGCTGTGTGCTTTGTGTTCCGGTGTGTAGGTGTCGTCAATGAAAGGCAGTTTTATACCAGCGCTATAGAATTGAAATTTTTTTCGACCAGCAACCTGCAACACAAACACATCATGCGTATCGTAATGTGAATGAAAACCCTGATTGCCGGCTGGTGATAAATAAGCGTTCGCCTGACACCGCATTTGATGTGTTTTACTAAACTCAAGACACGCTTCCTGCAGCGCCGGAAATTTCCTGTGAACCTCCGATACTACAATCGTCGCACCGTCGGCATAGCACTGCATCATTCGCTCAGCACAAATGGCCATCTTGTCTTTTGTGTAGTCACATACCGGTATGGGAGAACGCGCATTGATTGCCTGTACATCGGGAAAAGACGCAGCGCCAGACTCAATCAGTGCCAACAGGCTTTCTTCTGATAACAACTGCTTAAAGTAGCTGGAATCAGAGCGCTCGATATGTAGCGGGTGAGCTTCCCAGTAGTCATTATAAAAATTCTGATATTCGACCGGGGCCAGTATTTTACTCATTGCTATCACCAGGCTTTCTGTTTTTTGCGTCGGCTAAATATTACAGCACCCGCAGACCCTGGGCCTCCCTGTATTCCTTATATTCGTCTGCCAAGTTACACTTAGCCTCTTTTACCCCGAGAACGCTATGCCTCAACCAACTCAATTTCCGCAAAATTTTTTATGGGGCTCAGCCACCTCTTCCTTCCAGATCGAGGGAGCAACAAACGAAGATGGCCGGGGCGAGAGCATTTGGGACCGCTTCTGTCAGCGACCCGGTGCAATTGCCGACAATACCAATGGCACTGTCGCCTGTGATCACTACCATCGCTACAAAGAAGATGTGCAGATGTTATCCACACTCGGATTACAGGCATATCGCTTTTCCATTGCATGGCCACGCATCATCCCGAGTGGCAGAGGCGCAGTAAATGAAAAGGGGCTCGACTTTTATGAACGACTGGTCGATGAGCTTTTGAACGCAGGCATCGCTCCTTACGCAACACTCTACCACTGGGATTTGCCACAGATACTGGAAGACAATAACGGCTGGGTAAATCGCGATACCGCATACGCGTTTGCAGATTACGCACAGACAGTGGTCGCCAGATTGGGGGACCGGGTAAAATCATGGGCAACGCTGAACGAACCTTATGTTTCCGCTTCTCTGGGCTATAGAACCGGTGAACATGCACCAGGACGCAAATCACTGACAGACAGTTTTGCCGCAGCTCATCACCTGTTACTCGCACACGGATTAACCATCCCGATCATCAAGGAACTCGCGCCACAGTCAGATGCCGGTATTGTGCTTAACTTCACCCCGTGCTTCCCTGAAAAAGACACACCGCAGGACAAACACGCCAATGCCATACAGGATGGCTGGGACAATCGCTGGTATGTAGAGCCAATTGTCGGCATGGGATACCCGGCTGATACTGTTGAAGCACTGGGATGGAATCAACAAGAAATACTGCAAGACGACCTCAACACAATATCAGCCCCCATCGACTTCCTTGGTGTTAACTACTACACCCGTAGTCTGGTCACTGCAGATAATCGACCTGCTGCAGCACCGCTGCCCAAGACCGCTATGGACTGGGAGATTTACCCGCAAGGCATCAATGAGACTCTGACCAGACTGCATAACAACCATAACTTCAAACAATACTTTATCACCGAGAACGGCGCGGCATTAAATGATATGCCGGATCAAAAGGACTTTGTTGATGATCAAAACCGCATTGACTATCTACATGATCATATAAAGCAGGTACATGCGGCAATAGAGTCCGGTGTGCCGGTTAAGGGCTACTTTGCCTGGTCGCTGTTTGATAATTTTGAATGGGCATTCGGCTACGAGAAAAGATTTGGCATTGTCAGAGTAAACTACGAAACCCAGCAGCGCACTCCCAAAGCAAGTGCTCTTTGGTTTAGTCAGGTGGCAAAGTCAAACCAGGTCAGTCGTGACCTGTGATCCGATTTGACCTGATTGCACGTTTCATTCATCTAGATCTCCGCATAAAAATACGATGAAACCATGAGTGAAGAAGGTAAAACCCGTATCTCTGCCTATGGTCTGCTGCAGCGCGATAACAAAATGCTGCTCTGCAGACTGTCGCAAAAAGTAGGCATGAACCCCGGCAAGTGGACGTTACCGGGTGGTGGCATCGACTTTGGTGAAGATCCTGAAGATGCAGTGGTTCGCGAATTTATCGAAGAAACCGGGCTGACTGTCAAAGTAGACAAACTGCTAAGCATTGATTCCCTGCACGACAGAATGCCAGGCTGGCCATCAATGCACAGCATCCGCATCATCTACCACGTAGTGTATATCTCTGGCGAACTACAGTTTGAAAGTGAAGGCAGTACTGATTTATGTGCATGGCACACGCATGAAGAGATAAAAGCATTGCCACTTGTGGCACTTGCCACACACGGTGTAGCACTTTTGTTCTCAAATACTTATTCAAGAACTTAAAATCATCTTCATCTGCGTGTTCACTTCAAACCATCACCGTAAATGCGAATACAGCGCATGATTCGGTCCGGGCTCCAGCAAGTCCCACAGGTTTCCATATAGGTCACTAAATACAGCCACAGTGCCATAGTCATGTGTTTCCGACGGTCGCACAAATTCCACTTGCTGCTGCCGCATACGATCGTAATCACGCTTGAAGTCATCCGTGTAGAGAAACAAAAAGACTCTGCCACCCGCTTGATCACCTACCCGTTCTTTTTCTGCGTCGGTAACAGCCCTTGCCAACACCAGAGAAGCAGCAGCATCACCAGGAGGCTTTACCACTACCCAGCGCTTGCCTTCTTCAAGATGCGTATCTTCGACCAATGAAAAGCCAAGCCGATTGACATAGAAGTCTATTGCATCATCGTAGCTGTGTACTAACAAAGACACGTGAAGCAGTGATTGTTTTATTGCGGTCATTATTGTCCTTCTCTGTGAACAGCATCTATATTGCCGCTGCAGCCACCCGCTTACGCATTAACCCGGTTTATTCGTGAAAATGACGGCATCCCGCTTGGTCCTTGATTCCACAGCGAATTTTTTCTCTTGCAAATATCAGTAAGCCAAGTAAGTTAAAGCATGGGACGCGAGAAGAAAATACCCTGTGAAACCAATGCTCTGCGCGCTATGCTCGCCATTTCAGTAGAGTCGA
The DNA here is from genome assembly GCA_938007995.1 of uncultured Granulosicoccaceae bacterium. GTDB lineage: Bacteria > Pseudomonadota > Gammaproteobacteria > Granulosicoccales > Granulosicoccaceae. Next base: position 47,272 of record CALLLW010000011.1, read on the forward strand.
CGACTGGCGCGCAGACGGGTTGTCGAACAGACAAGATCCCCTCCCGTTTCCAGTCGCCGCTCGGCAAACCGGACGTGCAGTTTTCCTGCATCCGGCTTTCTCCAGGATTATCATGCCTTCGCCCACGG